>CAZIUA010000038.1:0-23063 GCA_964542315.1 uncultured Faecalibacterium sp.
CGGCTGCTCCTCCATCTACGGCGGCTCCGCCCCCACCTGCCCCTACACCACCAACAACGAGGGCCATGGTCCCGCTTGGGCCAACTCCCTGTTCGAGGATAACGCTGAGTTCGGCTTCGGCATGAACCTGGCTGTGGCGCAGCGCCGCGCGAAGCTGGCTGACCTGGTGAAGGCGCTGGCTGAGAAGTGCCCCGACTGGGCCGAGTTCCAGGAGGCTGCCAACGAGTGGCTGGCCAATATGGACGACGCTGAGGGCTCCAAGGCTGCGGCGAAGAAGGTCATTGCCTGTGTCGAGGGCTGCAAGGACTGCGGCTGCGATGCGGATGACCTCTGCAAGGAAATCTACGGCATGAAGGACATGCTGGTCAAGAAGTCCATCTGGATCTTCGGCGGCGACGGCTGGGCCTACGATATCGGCTACGGCGGCGTTGACCACGTCCTGGCCCAGAACCAGGATGTCAACATCCTCGTGCTGGATACCGAGGTGTACTCCAACACCGGCGGTCAGGCTTCCAAGTCCACCCCCACCGGCTCTGTGGCGAAGTTCGCTGCTGCCGGCAAGCGCACCAAGAAGAAGGACCTGGGCATGATGGCCATGAGCTACGGCTACGTCTACGTTGCGACCGTCGCCATGGGCGCCAATCCCCAGCAGCTGCTCAAGGCCATGACCGAGGCCGAGGCTTATCATGGCCCGTCCCTGATCATCGCCTACGCGCCCTGCATCAACCATGGTATCAACATGGGCAAGGCGCAGGCCGAGCAGAAGAAGGCGGTCGAGTGCGGCTATTGGCCCCTGTACCGCTACAACCCCGACAACGAGCAGCCCATGACCATCGACTCCAAGGAGCCCACCGGCGACTATCAGGAGTTCCTCAAGGGCGAGGTTCGTTACACCACGCTGGCCAAGCTCTTCCCCGAAGCCGCTGAGAAGCTCTTTGCTCAGGCTGAGGAAGACGCGAAGTACCGTCGTGAGTCCTACAAGAAGATGGCTGGTCAGCAGTAATCGCTGAAATGGCTTGATTCGTCCCCCTGCTGGAAACGGCAGGGGGCTTTTTTATGCCTTCACCACTGACAAATTGGGAGAAATTTTCCCAAACAAGCCAAAAACGCTTGACAACAGGGGGAAGAAGAATTATTATTAAAATAACATAGGTTCGTGAACGGCGTGAATCTGTACATTTTCCGAAAACGTTTTTGTAACGCCGAAACATGAACAAAACGAGGAGGAATAAGGAATGAAGAAGCTACTGGCCCTGCTGATGGTGCTGTGCATGGCGCTGGGCGCTGCGCCGGTCATGGCGGATGAGGCCGCTGAGACCGCTGGCGTGCAAGCGTTCCTCATGTTCGCGGACGGCTCCTGGGTCAACACGGTGTGGAACGCCGGTGAACAGCCCGAGGGCGTGAAGGTGACGGAAGCCACCATCACCGGCGAGGGCGACTACACCGTCGGTCTGGACTTCACCGGCACGGCGGCTGGCAAGGCGGAAGGCCTGGCCTTCACCGCGCTGGGCATCGCTGATGGCGAAAAGACCTTCCCTGGCTGGAAGATCCGCATCAACGAGATCCGCGTCAACGGCAAGGCCATCGAGGTCGGCAAGGGCTACACCTCTTCCGACGAGGGCATTGTCACCCGCATGAACATCTTCAACGAATGGGTCGGCGAGCTGCCTGCTGATGCCCGCTCCTGGGACGGCGACACCACCGATGCCAGCTGGGTTATCGTCAACAAGGATGATTTCGCCGCCATCGAGACCTACGAGGTGGACTTCTCCTTCGTCAAGTACGGCACGGACACCGCCTACATCATGTTCGCCGATGCCAACTGGGGCGCCCAGTACTGGCTGGATGGCAACACCTATGCCGGCGTGACCGCCACCAATGCCGAAGTCGCTGGCCCTGGTGACTACACCGTCGGCCTGGACTTCACCGGCACCGAAGCTGGCCATGCGGCTGGCGTTGCCTTCACCGCGCTGGGCATCAAGCACGGCGAGAAGCTCTTCCCCGGCATGATGATCAAGATCAACGACATTCGCATCAACGGCGAATCCATCGAGGCCGGCAAGGGCTACACCTCTTCCGACGACAAGCTCGAGACCCGCATGAACGTCATGAACGAGTGGGTCGGCGCGCTGCCTGAGGATGCCCGCTCCTGGGACGGTTCCATCGAAGGCGCTTCCCCCGTGATCGTCAGCAAGGACGCCTTCGCGGAAGTGAAGACCTACGAGATCGACTTCTCCCTGATCCCCGTGACCGATACCGCTTTCCTGATGTTCGCTGACAGCAACTGGGCGCTGACCGCCTGGAATCCCGGCGAATTCGATGCCTCCAACGCTGTCCTGGTGGAGGGCCCCGGCACCTACACCCTGACCCTGAACTTCACCGAGCCCGTGGGCGGCTTCGCCTTCCTGGCCGCTGGCGTGGCTAAGGGCGAACTGAACTTCCCCGGCTACTTCATGGACATCACCGAGATCAAGGTCAACGGTGAGCCCATCGAGATCACCAAGGACTTCACCACCTCCGATGAGGGCGTGACCACCCGCTCCAACATCTGGAACGAGTGGGTGACCGACCTGCCTGCCCCGGCGCGTATCGCCGATGGCAACCTCGAAGGCGCCACCGCCATGATCGCGACCAAGGAAGCCCTGTCCAACGTCACCACCCTGGCAGTCACCTTCGACTACATCTACGGCGAGCCCCCGGTCGCGGCTGAACCCGAACTGACCGAGGAAGAGCTGAACGCCATGCTGGCTGCGGAATACCACGGCTATGTGGCGGTGCAGTCCGAGAACTACATCTTCCGCAACGACTGGGAGGATTCCTCCTACGGCCGCGACAGCGAGAATCCTGACTTCTTCACCCGCCTGACCGGCTGGGATGCCGAGCAGAACGCTGTGGATTACGGCGGAACCTTCGAGGATTGCACCATCACCGGCAATGGCACCTACACCGTGACCATGACCACCGGCGAGATGGGCTTCGGCAGCGACAGCTTCTTCCGCTATTTCCGCGTGGCGACCGATATCCCCGCGCGCCTCGTGGCGGACGGCTATGTGACCATCACCGATGCGACCGTGAAGATCGGCGACGGCAAGACCCAGGAGGGTCTGATCGTCCATGCGGACGGCGACTGGGTCAAGGTGGTCGTGACCGACGAGTACAACAAGCTCGCGGCGGACTTCGGCTACACCGTGCCCGGCCCTGATACCAAGGTCGTCTTCACCTTCACCGTGAACGGCCTGGCGCAGTAAGCAAAAACCATCGGGACGCCCGTCGGGGGAGTGCATGTGCCTCCTCCGGCGGACGCCCCGTCCCCTCGGGGGCGTTCATGAGGGGATGCGGCAAAGGCGCCGCTCCTTCATCAGCGCATCCGAAGACAGCAAATTGAAAAAAGGGGAGTCAGATATGCAGGCGAAAGCATTGCCCCAGGGGGTCGCCATCCAGCCGGGAAAGGCCGCGCGCCGCTGGCTGTGGCTGACCCGGACGATCATCACCCTCTATGGGCTGATGGTGTTTTTTCCGTCCCTGAATCCTGGCCGTATTTCCGAACTGATCAACATCAACGCGTCCCTGTTCACCACTGCTACCAGCTATAAGACCATCACCAACACGATGGCCTATCCGCTGCGCCGCGGCATGGTGGAGCCGTGGAACTTCTATGTCCTGATGGCGGGTGCGGCGGTGGTCATCATCGGCATCCTCATCTGTGCGGCGGGCGCATGCGTGTCCCTTGGCAATAACCGCATGAAGCGCCGCGGCATGCTGCTGCCCATGATCGGTGCGGGCGTCGTGCTGGGCGGCCTGGGTGCGATCTACTATGCCTACACGCTGCTGGATGCGGCTGCGGCGGAGAGTGCGCAGGCGATGTCCCGCCTCAAGCCCATGCTGCCCGGCGGATTGTATTTCTTCGCGGCGGGCGCACTGGTCGTGTTCGTGCTGTCGTTGGTGAGCTGGCTGTCCCTCCCCAAGGACGTAGAGCCGAAGATGGAGATGGAAGAGAAGTTCCGCCTGCTGCTGATGTTCCTGCCGGTGCTGCTGCTGACGTTCATCTTCTGCTACCTGCCCATCTACGGCTGGCGCTTTGCCTTCTTCGATTACAAGATTGGCGATGAGCTGGTCATCTTCGACAAGGTCGTGGATGGCGTCGTGGTGCAAAAGAGCAACTTCACGGGGCTGAAGTGGTTCACCTACCTGTTTGAAAACGCCGCCACCCGCGCTGACCTGGTGCGCGTGCTGCGCAATACGCTGATCATGTCCGGTCTGGGCATCGCGACCAGCTGGCTGCCCATCGCCTTCGCCGTGCTGCTGGCGGAGGTGCGATCCTCCCGGTTCCAGCGGTTGGTGCAGACGCTGACCACCATCCCGAACTTCATCTCCTGGGTGCTGGTGTATGCCATCGCGTTCGCAATCTTCTCTACCGACGGCTTCGTCAACTCCTTCCTGCGGAATGTGTGCGGCGTGACCGGCGCGCATACCGACTACCTCGCCAGTGCCGACCTGACCTGGCTGAAGATGCTCCTCTGGGGCACCTGGAAGGGCCTGGGCTGGAGCGCCATCGTCTACATCGCCGGCATTGCGGGCATCGATCAGCAGTTGTATGAGGCCGCCAAGGTGGACGGCGCGAACCGCTTCCACTGCATCCGCCACATCACCATTCCCGGCCTGATGCCCACCTACATGGTCATGCTGCTGATGTCCATCGCGGGCATGCTCTCCAACGGCATGGAGCAGTATCTGGTCTTTGAGAACGCCATCAACAAGGACGTCATCGAGGTGCTGGATCTGTATGTGTACAACATCGGCATCAAGTCCGGCCTGATCCCGCTGTCAACGGTGGTGGGCATCTTCAAGTCCCTCGTCGGCGTGACGCTGCTCTTTGGCGCCAATGGCATTTCCCGCGCTGTCCGCGGCGAAAGCATCATTTAAGGAGGGCAGTGAGATGAGCAAGAAAGTCAAAAATCGCATTGCCCGCACCAAGGGCGATATCATCTTTGAGACCTGTCTGTACATTTTCTTCGCGCTGTTCACGCTGCTGTGCGTGTTCCCGTTCTACTACCTGTTCATCAACACCATCTCCGCCAATGACGCGGTGGTGTCCGGCCGGGTGAACTTCTTCCCGGCGGATGTGCATCTGCAGAACTACATCGCCCTGAAGGACGTGGCCGATCTGGGCTCGTCCATCCTCGTGACCATCGCGCGCACCATCCTCGGCACCGCCCTGATGGTGCTGGTGTCCGCCTGGGCGGGCTATCTGGTCACGAAGCAGAAGATGTACAAGCGGTCGCTGATGTACCGCGCGCTGGTCATCACCATGTATTTCAACGCAGGCCTGATCCCCTGGTACATGAACATGCTGATGCTGGGCCTGACGGAGAACTTCTGGGCGTACATCCTGCCGGGCATGATCGCCCCGTACAACATCATCCTGGTGAAGACGTATATCGAGTCCATCCCGGCCTCGCTGGAGGAAAGCGCGGTCATCGACGGCGCAAGCACACCCAAGGTCTTCACGCGGATCATCCTGCCCCTGTCCGTGCCGATTCTGGCGACCATCGCCATCTTCGGTGCCGTCGGCAACTGGAATTCCTTCCAGGATTCCCTGCTGCTGATGAACAAGCAGACCCATCTGTATACCCTTCAGCACCGCCTGTATGTGTATTTGAACTCCTCCTCCAACCTGGGGGCACTGGTGTCCGGTTCCGGTGGCATGTCCGTGCAGGCCGCGCAGAATCTGCTGGATACCCGCGTGATCAAGTACACCGTGTCGATGGTGTCCATCATCCCGATCCTGCTGGTGTATCCCTTCATGCAGCGCTTTTTCGTCAAGGGCATTATGCTCGGCGCGGTGAAGGGCTGAGGCTATCGTATCCTTTGGTCGTTGACCTGAAGCACCAAATCGAAAGGAGTCCTGCATTCATGAAGAAGCTCGTTTCCCTGTTCCTGGCGCTGGCCCTGGCCTTGGGCTGCCTGCCTGCGCTGGCGGATGAGATCCCCTACTACGCCATTCCCAGCGACGTCAATGAAGTCTTCCCCCTGGATGGCGACACCATCACCCTGGAGGTCTACAGCCAGCTGGCCAACTACAACGGCCTGCAGACCGGCTGGAGCGCCGCCCTGTTGAAGGATCTGTTCAACGTGGAGGTCGTCATCATTCCCGATAATGATGGCACCTACGAGACCCGCATGGCCAATGGCAACCTGGGCGACCTGGTCGTCTGGGGCGGCAACGGCGAGGAATACAAGCAGGCGATCAGCAAGGGCATGCTCCTCAACTGGGAGGAGTTCGACCACGGCCCGACCTATGCGCCCTATGTGTTCGCCAACTATGGCGATGCGCTGGCCACCAACCGCGATGTGTCCGGCGACGGCAACATCTATGGTTTCGGCATGGACGTGGCGCTCAAGGAAGGCAGCCATAAGTCCTTCATGTACTCCTGGGATCTCCGCTGGGATCTGTATAAGGAACTGGGATATCCGGAGATCAAGGATCTGGATGACCTGATCGAGGTCTTCAAGCAGATGAAGGCCATTTGCCCCACCGACGAACTGGGCAATGAGACCTACGCCGCGTCCCTCTGGCCGGATTGGGACGGCAACATGGTCATGTATGTCAAGGCCATGGCGACCGCCTATTATGGCCACGATGAGCTGGGCTTCGGTCTGTATAATCCGCTGACGGGCGAATACTACGACTGTCTGGGTCTGTGCGATGTGGCCACCGGCGAATACCTCGCCACCCCCAACGACAACAGCGAATATATCGAGATGCTGCGCTTCTTCAACCGCCTGTACCGCGAGGGCCTGCTGGATCCCAACTCCATGACGCAGACCTACGACGAGATGGGTACCAAGGTGAAGAACGGCGGCGTGTTCTGGGGCATCTTCAACTATGCATCCTCCATGGCCTATAATACCCAGGCGCATCTGGAGGCCGGCAAGATGATGTACTCCCGCGTGCCGGATGAGGCCAACCCCATCGTGTACGGCATGTCCACCCTTGGCGGCAGCCGCGTCTGGACCGTCGGTGCGTACACCGCGTATCCGGAACTCTGCCTGGCCATCATGGACTTCCTGGCCACCCCTGAAGGCTCCATGACCATGTGGTATGGTCCACGCGGCCTGACCTGGGATTACAACGAGGAAGGCGGCATGTACTTCACCGAGCTGGGCAAGAAGACCAGCACCGACTCCAAGACCGATATGAACGGCATCGTGTGGACCTCCCCCTACACCGGCAAGCAGTACACCCTCTCCGGCACGTTCAACGACGGCTGCCTGCAGATCAACAACACCACCCTGGCCAAGGACATGGTGAACCCGGACGGCAAGCTGGGCGAAGCGTTCAACCGCGATACCTGGGTGTCCGAGCAGACCGCTGCGAGCTACGAGATCCAGGAGGATTGGCGCACCTGGGCCGGTCATTCCCTGGCGGATCAGTACTTCGAGGCCATCCACAAGTACACCGTCATGCCCGACATCCCCTATTCTGAGTCCGCCAAGTCCGACGACCTGAAGGTGAAGTGGGATCAGTGCGCCAAGGCCATCCGCACCAACAGCTGGCGCGCCATCTTCGCCAAGGCGGACGGCGAATTCAACATGCACATCATGAACATGCGCAATCAGTGCAAGGCCTATGGCTACGACGAGTGCAACGCCTGGTCCATGGGCGAGGCCGCGCTTAAGTGGCAGCTCACGCAGGATCAGCTCAACGTGGGCAAGTAAGAACCTGTCAAAGAATGGGAGGACGCGATGTCCTCCCTTTTGCGTACAGAAAAAAGCCCTGCTTGCCTTTGGCGGGCGAAGCAGGGCGGCTATGCGGTTTTACTTGCGCACGGTGATGGGGCATTCGCCGGGCCAGCGATGCTCATCCAGGATGATCTCGCCGATGGAATCCGCCGTGATGGAGCCGTTCACCGGATTCTTCACGCTGTCGATGTGGCCGTTGACGGTGGCCACGACGTCGCTGTTCTCAAAGGACAGGTCGCAGCCGTCCATCGTGCAGTCCTCCAGCACAAGGCCCTTGCAGTAGCACAGGGGCTGCGTGCCGCTGATCTTGCAGCGCACCAGGCGCAGGTTGGTGGAATACCAGGCCAGGTATTCGCCCTTCACCACGCTGTCATACACGGTGACGTTTTCTGCATGCCAGAAGGCATCCTTCGTGTCCAGCACGCAGTCGCGCAGCACCATGTTCTTCACATACTGGAAGGAGTACTTGCCCTTGAGGTGGAAATGGTCGAATTCCGCATTCTCCGTGTGGAGGAAGGGGTATTCGCTGGTGAGGGCGAAATCGCGGATGCGCAGGTCATGGCACATCCAGCCGAACTCGGTGGAAACGCCCGAACCGCCGCTGATGGTGATGTCACTGCACTCGCGCAGGGCCTTGATGCCGCCCAGGGTGCAGTTGTTGAGCGTCAGGTGCTGGTCATACCACAGCGCCGCGCGGCAGGTGTCGGTCATGCGGCAGTCCGTGAGGGTGCCGTCGGTCACATGCCACAGGGGATAGCGCAGGTGGAGGTCGCAATCGGTCAGGTGGACGTCGCGGCATTCCTTCAGGGCGGATTCACCGTCGGCTGGGCCGTCAAATAAGCAGCGGACGACCTCCGCGCCGTTCAGGCCATACAGGGCGCGTTCTTCATCCAGCGTGAGAGCTTCATAGCGTTCCATAGGGATTCTCCTTGGTGCAAAATGATTTCATTATTATCATACCATCAAATCCGGCTGGATGCAAGGGGAACACGCCGCGTGTGGGGATCGTAAATTCTTTTGGGCGGCATTGACGGCGAAATGCGGCCCGTGCTATCATATCCCAAAGAGGAGGAATCACTTGATGAAAAAGCTGCTTTGTGCTGTGCTGATGCTCTTGTGTATGATGGGCTGTGCGGTCGCGGAGGATTCTGCCGGGGCGCAGATCGTGCTGAAGGAGAATCTCTCCACCGGATACAGCTGGCAATGGAAAACTGAATCCGCCGGCGGACTGGTGGAGGTCGAAAGCCGCTATGTGCTGGATGCCGATCCGGCGGACGACCGTGATCCGCTGCCCCCGGGGACGGGCGGACGAAGGGAGATCGTGCTGATCGGCCGTGAACCGGGCGAGGCCGTCATCACCTTCACCTACCAGCGCGCATGGGAGGAAAAAGCGCCGCTGTACACCCTCGTCTACACGGTCTGTGCGGAGGAGGACGGCACGGTCACGATCCTCCGGTGCGATTTTGCGTGGTAAAAATCCGCGTCAGGCTTGCCGATTCCTTGACAATCCGGGGGAAATGGGATAACATATATAGTGGTTTTCCAAGTGAAAAAGTCAACCGTGCATATCGGGTAATGACACATACAAGGAGGCATTTTCCTATGGATAAGAAGCCTGTTGTCCTCGTCGTGATGGACGGCGTGGGCGAAACCCCTGAGACCCTCGGCAACATGGTGCAGTCCGCCACCACCCCCACCCTGGATGAGCTGAAGGCCAATCACCCCTGGCAGATCATCAAGGCGCATGGTTCCGCGGTGGGCCTGCCCTCCGATGACGATATGGGCAACTCCGAGGTCGGCCACAATGCGCTGGGCTGCGGCCAGGTGTATTCCCAGGGCGCGAAGCTGGTCAACGAGTCCATCGAGTCCGGCAAGATCTATGCGTCCCAGACCTGGCAGGAGCTGGTCGGCCAGGTGAAGGCCAATGCCTCCACCCTGCACTTCATCGGCCTGCTGTCCGACGGCAATGTGCATTCCAACATTTCTCACCTGATCGCCATGCTGCGTCAGGCCAAGGCGGAGGGCGTGGCCCATGTCCGCTGCCATATCCTGCTGGATGGCCGTGACGTGCCTGCCACCTCCGCGCTGGAATACGTCCAGCAGCTGGAGGACGTGCTGGCTGAGCTGAACGACGCGACCTTCGATGGCTGCATCGCGTCCGGCGGCGGCCGCATGAAGGTCACCATGGACCGCTACCAGGCCAACTGGGCGATGGTCGCTGCGGGCTGGAACGTCCATGTCCACGGCGAGGGCCGTCAGTTCGCCTCCGCCAAGGAAGCGATCGAGACCTATCGCGCCGAGACCGGCGTCATCGACCAGGATCTGCCTGCCTTCGTTATCGCCAAGGACGGTCAGCCCGTGGGCGCCATGCATGACGGCGACAGCGTCATCCTGTTCAACTTCCGCGGCGACCGCGCCCAGGAGATCTCGATGGCCTTCGACGGTGACGCGTCCTTCGACAAGTTCGACCGCGGCGTGGTGCCTCAGGTCAAGTATGCCGGCATGCTCCAGTATGACGGCGACCTGAACATCCCCAACAAGTTCCTTGTCAATCCGCCGGAGATCAAGGATACCCTGACCGAGCTGCTGGTGAAGAATGGCGTGAATGAGTACGCCTGCTCCGAAACGCAGAAGTACGGCCATGTGACCTATTTCTGGAACGGCAACCGGAGCGAAAAGTTCTCCGAGGAGCTGGAGACCTGGGAGGAAGTGCCCTCCGACGTGCGCTCCTTCGACGAGTGCCCCTGGATGAAGGCCACCGAAGTCACCGACCTGGTGATCGCGGCGCTGCAGAGCGGCAAGTACGGCTTCATCCGCTGCAACTTCCCCAATGGCGACATGGTCGGCCACACGGGCAACTGCCTGGCCACCGAGATCGCCGTGGAGACCGTTGATCTGTGCCTGGCCCGCATCAAGAAGGTCGTGGACGAGGTGGGCGCCATCCTGTGCGTGACCGCTGACCATGGCAATGCCGACCAGATGCTGGAGAAGAACAAGAAGGGCGGCATCGCGCCCCGCACGGCGCACAGCCTGAACCCCGTCCCCTTCATCGTGTATGACCCCAATGGCCGTCACGAGCTGAAGGAGGGCAACTTCGGTCTGGCGAACGTCGCTCCCACCATCGTCGATCTCATGGGCATCAAGCCCTTCGACAGCTGGGAAGAATCCATGCTGAAGTAATTCCATCCGGGGCGGGCTTGCGTCATGGCAAAGTCCGCCCCGCTTTTGAATTAGAAATGATGAATTATGAATGAGGAATTGGCTTGTCGGATCGAGGACGAATGTCGCGGGATTTCGGCAAATGAGGAAGCGCTGATCTGTTCGACACAGTCAGCGATTGCCCGCAAAGAACGGCGGTGTGGCGGTTGTGCAAAGGGAGGCTTTACGGCGCACCTCGCGTTTTTTCCTTCCTGCATTGCCATCACGACTGCTGATTCATCAGAGTTACCACAAGGATCGAGGTTACAATGAGCACCCGCAAGAATACCCTTTACAACATGGCCTATCGCCTGTTTTCGATGCTGCTGCCGCTGGTGACGGCGCCCTGGTTGTCCCGCGCGGTGGGCGCGGAGGGCGTCGGCCTGTATGGCTACGCCTGGGCGATCAGCTACACCTTCTGCCTGGTGGGCATGCTGGGGCTGGAGAACTACGGCCCGCGCGCCATCGCACAGGTCAAGGATGATCCCGCTGCCCTGGACCGCACCTTCTCCGCCATCTGGCGGATGCAGCTGCTCGTCGCCGGGGTGACGCTGCTGATCTGGTGCGCCTATGTGTTTTTCGTCGCCGGGGCGGAGAAGCTGATCTCCTTTCACCTGACGCTGATGAGCGTCTCCTGCCTGGTCAATGTGGACTGGTGCCTGATGGGGCTGGATCAATTCAAGCCCATTGCCCTGCGCAACACGGCAGTGAAGCTGCTGGCGGCCGCGGCGGTTTTCCTCTTTGTCCGCACGCCGGATGATCTGTGGATCTACGCCTTCGCCTGGTCGCTTTCGACCTTCCTGGGCTGCCTGAGCTGCCTGCTCTCCCTGCGGGGACGGGTGCATGTCGTCCGCGTGTCCTGGCGGGAAGCCCTCGTCCACCTCAAGCCCTGCGCCATCCTGTCCATCTCCGTCATCGCTGTCAGCGTCTATCGCCAGATGGACAAGGTGATGATCGGCGCGCTGGCGGACATGGTGCAGACCGGCCTGTACGAGAATGCGGAGAAGATCATCCTCTGCCTGTCGGGCTTCATTTCCGCCATCGGCACGGTGATGCTGCCCAAGATCAGCCACATGACCGCTCAGGGACGCATGGATGACGTGCGCCGCCACATGGACGCCTCCATGGAGCTGGTGATGTGCATGGTCTGCGCTCTTGCCTTCGGGCTGGCCAGCGTCGCCACGGAGTTCGCCCCCCTGTTCTACGGGGCGGAATTCACCCAGTCCGGCACGCTGATGATCCTGCTGTCCGTCACCCTGCTGACCATCGGCTTTGCCAATGTCATCCGCACCCAATGGGTGCTTCCGCAAAAGCGGGATGCCATCTTCATCAAGTCCGTGCTGACCGGTGCGGGCGTCAATGTGGTGCTCAATGCGGTGCTGATCCCCCTGTTCGGCGCGACCGGTGCAGCCATCGCCACCATCGCGGCGGAGCTCTCCGTGCCGGTGGTGCAGTACGCCATCCTCCGCAAAGAGCTGCCCTATGGCCGCTACCTGCGCTATGTGCTGACCTACTCGGTCATCGGCCTGATCATGCTGGCGGCCGTCCGCCTGACGGCGCTGCTGCCCCTGAGCGGCTGGCTGGGGCTGGGCGTTCAGGTGGCCGTGGGCGGATGCGTCTACATCGCCCTGTGCCTCCTCTGGTGGAAGGTCAGCGGCAACAAGCATGTCATGCATCTCCTGCAAAAACCTGCAAAAGCCGCCAAATAATCCGCGTGAAAGCTGCGCATGCTACCCTCAGCAACAAATGCTGGGAGGTTGGTATGATGAAGAAATTGTCCCTGCTGGCGGTGCTGCTGTGCGCGGCGCTGACCATGACTTCCTGCGCGACGCAGGAGAACCGCTCCTTCTACGAGGAGGCACAGCTCTATCTGGGCTGCGGGGAGTATGAGTCCGCCGCGATGCTCTTTTCGCAGCTGGGCGAATATGCTGATTCGGCGGAATACACCCTGTACGCCGAGGCCTTGCAGGCCATCGATGAGGAAAAGTACGCCCTGGCCCGCGCCAACTTGCAGGCCGTTGCGCCCTTCAAGAGCAGCGCGCGTTATCTGGCCTATCTGGATGCGCTGGAGGCGGAGGCCGGCGGCGACCTGAAAGCCGCCCTGACGCTGTATCAGCAGCTGGGTACCTTCGCGGATGCGCATCTGGCGGCGGAACGCCTTGAAACGGCCATCCCCGAGGCGGCTATCAAGGAAGGACGCACGCTGATGACCAAGGGCGAATACGCCGCGGCGAGGGAGATCTTCCTGTCCCTGGAGGGCTACGGGGCCAGTGCGATGCTGGCGGAGAACTGCACGGTCGCGCTGAACAAGGCGGCCTATTCCGCCGCGGATGAGCTTTGCAAAGCCGGTGACCACCGCGCGGCCATGGAGGCCTTCACTGCGCTGGGCGATACGCTGGACGCCGCCAAGCGTGCATCAGATTGCCTGAAGGACATCCACGCCGAGCTGGATGCGCAGTATGCCGCCGTCACCCTAGGGACTGCGCCCGCACTGATGGCAGCCTACGCCGAATTGGGCGAGGACGCCACGGCACAGGCACGCATCGAGGAATTGTCCGCACGGTATGGCCGCAATCTGGAGGTCGTCACTGCGGCGGAGGAGCATCCGCATGTGCTGCTTGGCCAATACCCCACAGCGGAGAGCGGCGAGGAGCATCCCGTGTGCTGGCAGGTGCTCAAGGCGGACGGTGCGGTGCTGACGCTGGTGGCGGATACGGTGCTGGATGCCTCCGATGCCGCGGAAACCATCGCGCTCATGTTCAGCGAGGCGGAAGCTGCTGCCGTCAGCGAGGTGCTGCTGCCTTCCGTGGTGGATCTGACCGCCCTCACCGACCTGACCTGCACTGCCACCCCCTATGCCCTGGCGCAGGGCGCTGGCAGTGAAAACGGCGCGGCGCTCTATTGGCTGAGGGACAGCCTGGAGAGCGGCCTGCATCCCATCATCGGTGCAAGCGGTGCGCTGACCCTGCCGGATGCGTCCGTCACGCCCGGCATCCGCCCCATGATGCGCCTTTCGCTGGAGCAATATGCCTTCACCCATGGTTCCGGTACGGCGGAAGACCCCTTCCGCGTCGAATAATTCACCCTGAACATAAGGAGGCTCCCCATGAAGTACATCCGAATCGAGCTGCCCGACTGCGCCATGCAGGGCTACATCGCCGATGTCAGCCGCGAGTGCAGCACGCCCCTGCGCCAGAGCATCGTCATCTGTCCCGGCGGCGCGTATTTTTTCCGCTCCGACCGCGAGGCCGAACCCATCGCGATGGCCTTTGCGGCCATGGGCTTCAACACTTTTGTGGTGGAATACCGCGTCGCGCCGGCCGTGCATCCCGCGCCCCTGTTTGATGTGGCGAATGCCGTGGCCTGGGTGCGCGCCCATGCCGCCGAACACCACGCCGACCCGGACAAGATCGCCGTGATGGGCTTCTCCGCCGGCGGACATGCCGCAGGCCATCTGGGTGTGCGCTGGCATGACGTGGCGCTGATGACACAATGCGGCCTCACCCCGGAGCAGGCCAAGCCCAACGCCATGGTGCTGTGCTACCCCGTGATCACCGGCGGTGAATTCGCCCACCGCGGTTCCTTCGAGAACCTGACCGGCACGAAGGAGCTGTCCGCGCACGAGGCCTTCTCGCTGGAAAACCTGGTCACCGCGCAGACCCCGCCCGCCCTCCTCTGGCACACCTTCGAGGACGGCGCCGTGCCGGTGGAGAACTCCCTCATGATGGCCTCCGCCATGCATCGCTGCGGCGTGACCTGCGAGGTGCATGTCTTCCCCTACGGCGGACACGGCCTGGCGCTGGCGAATCCGCTGACCAGCTGCGATCCGGGTCAGAACATCCCCGAGTGCGCCCAGTGGCCGGAACTGGCCGCGCGCTTCCTGCGTCAGGTGATGTAAGCCGCCTGGCGCGATGTCCCCCCCACAATGCACGAAGACCTTGCTGACGGACGCGCGGCAAGGTCTTTTTGCATGGCATGAAAAATGCCCTCCGCGGTGGAGGGCGCAGCGGCTCACTGCTTGCGCAGCAGGGTGATGCACTGCTCGATGGAGATCAGGTCGTTGTTCAGCTGTGCGGCCAAATCAGGCAGAATGTTCTGCTGGGCCAGATGATCCACATATTCCGCGCCGATGGACACCGTGCGCATGGAAGTTGCATCCGTCAGATAAGCACGCGTTTCCGCGTCAAGCATGCCCAATTCATCGGCAAGGAGGGCAAGCGCATCAGCCCGATGCGCGCTGTTCGGATGGATGATCGCGACCACGCCGACCACATAGGCGCCGCAGGGGTGCAGGTTGGTGAGCTCCAGCGACACGACGATGCTGGACGGATCGGGCGACACGACGACCCGGCTGGGGATTTCGAACAGGTGCTCCGCCGGATCGGAAAATGCCTGATGCGCCTCCATCACGGCGGCCAGCGTCAGCGCTTTTTCCATCAGCCGCTTGAACAGGCCGTCCTGATAATCCGGCTGACCGCCATGCGCGGTCGCTGCGGTGAGGTATTCATTCATCGCGAAGAGCACAATCTTGTCGGCAGTGTTGTAGGCCGAAAGCAGTCCAACGCCATCCAGCATACCGGAACGATACCACCCGATCGCGCTGTCCAGGAAGTCAACGGTCGTGGTGGGGATGTCCGCGACGGACAGACCGTGTGACGCTAACTTTTCTGCGGTGGTGACAAGCTGGGTGTCGACCAGCATCAGCTGCACGGGAAACGCAAGCCATTGCCCGTCCCGCATGAGCGCCATCTGCAGCGCCGGAGGCAGCTTGGCAGCAGCCTCTGCCAAAGCGCTGTTTTCGCACAGATCCGCAGGTAGGCCAGCGTCGAGCAGGTCAGTCAAGCCCTCGCTGGGGAGGGGAAAGAGATACAGATCGTAGGGCGCGTCCTGCTGACGGAGCTGCTGCATGGCGGCCGCAGGCGTCACATCGGTTGCAACTTGAAGGCCGGTGTCTGTCAGGGCATCAGCCGGTGTGCCATAGGTGAACAGATCCGAAAGCCCTTCGGCACATTTGGGCGTATTTTGTATACAAAGGGCGGGATCACCCCCGTTTTACCGGGTCGATCCTGCTGCAGAAGCTTTGGTTTTCAGGGCTCAGTCGCAGTGGTCGCAATGCTCACAGGACGGGAAATCCGCCTCGTCATAGGGGAGGCCGTGCGTCTTGTAATAGTCCAGCAGGGCGGATTTGATGGCCTCCTCCGCCAGCACGGAGCAGTGCAGCTTGTGTGCAGGCAGGCCGTCCAGCGCCTCCGCCACGGCCTTGTTGGTCAGCTGCATCGCCTCATGGATGGACTTGCCCTTGATCATCTCCGTCGCCATGGAGGAGGATGCAATGGCGCTACCGCATCCGAAGGTCTCGAATTTCACGTCCTCGATGATGTCGTTTTCGATCTTCAGGTAGATCTTCATGATGTCGCCGCATTTGGCGTTGCCGACCTCACCCACGCCGCTGGCGTCCTCAATGATGCCCACGTTCCGCGGATGCATGAAATGATCCATCACCTTTTCGCTGTAAAGTGCCATGTGTGATCGTCTCCCTTCGCTTTCTCAGAGGATGTATTGGCGCTTGCCGTTTTGCAGGTCGCGCCAGACCGGACTCATGCCGCGCAGATAGCTGACCACCTCGGGAATGACGCGGAGCATATGCTCCACCTCGTCCATGGTGTTGTATTCGCTCAGGGACAGGCGCAGGGAGCCATGGGCCACATCATGCACGCGGCCGATGGCCAGCAGCACATGGCTGGGATCCAGGCTGCCGGAGGTGCAGGCTGACCCGGAGGACGCGCAGATGCCGTGGGCATCCAGCATCAGTAGCAGGCTTTCACCCTCGATGCCCTCAAAGCAGAAGCTGACATTGCCCGGCAGGCGATGCACTGGATCGCCGTTCAGCGCGGAATGGGGGATCGCGGACAGTCCCTCGATCAGCCGGTCGCGCATGGCGGAGACCTTCGCGGCGTTTTCTGCCAGATGGGCGCAGGCGTCCTCCAGCGCCGCCGCCATGGCGACGATACCGCCGACATTCTCCGTGCCGGGACGCTTGCCGCGTTCCTGCGCGCCGCCCTCGATCAGGTTGACCAGCGGGATCCCCTGCCGGCAATAGAGCGCGCCGACGCCCTTGGGGCCATGGAACTTGTGCGCCGAGAGGCTCAGCAGGTCGATGTGCTGGGCCTTGACGTCAATGGCCAGATGGCCTGCCGCCTGCACCGCATCGGTGTGGAAGAGCACGCCTGCGGCCTGGCAGACCGCGCCGATCTCCGAGATAGGCAGGATGGAGCCAATCTCGTTATTGGCGTACATGGCCGTCACCAGGCAGGTATCGGGGCGGATGGCCGCTTCCACCTGCGCGGCGGTGACATTATGCCCCTGGCGCACATCCAGATAGGTGACGGTGAAGCCCTGCTTCTCCAGCTTTTTCAGCGTATGAAGCACCGCATGATGCTCAAACGCGGTGGACACGATGTGCATTTTGCCCTTGCGCTTTCCGGCCTGCGCGGCGGACAGGATGGCCTGATGATCCGCTTCGCTGCCGCCGGAGGTGAAGATGATCTCCCGCGGCGCGCATCCCAGACACGCGGCGATCTTCGCGCGGGCGGATTCCAGCGCCTCCTTGGCCGCCTGCCCCATGGTATGCAGGCTGGACGGATTGGCGTACACGGTGTCGAGATAGGGCAGCATGGCCTGGATGGCGGTGCGGCTCATGGGCGTGGTGGCGGCGTGATCGGCGTATATCTGCATGAAGGCATCCTCCTTAACAAAACCTACTGAATACATAGGTAATATACCACGCATTTCCTACTGAGTCAATAGGGAATGGCTGCCTTCATGCAGTTTTTTGCCTTATCGCGTGGCGGACAGCGTCACAAAGCCCGTCGCGACGCGCTCAAGAAAGCGCTGATCGTGCTCCACCAGGAGCATCGTGGGCTGGAAGCCCGTCAGCAGCGTTTCGAGCTGCACGCGGGAGAGCACGTCGATGTAGTTCAGCGGCTCATCCCAGATATAGACGTGCGCCGGGATGCACAGGCTGCGCGCCAGGAGGAGCTTCTTCTTCTGCCCCTGGGACATGTTCTCCAGCGGCCGATCGAACAGGCCGCGCGTGAAGTCCATATTGCGCAGGATAGCCTTGAACAGGGTCGGGTCGATGTCGGCGCGGCGGATGCAATCGTCCATCGTGCCGGCGAGGTCGTCCGTCTGCTGGGGGACGTAGGAGAGGATGAGGTTCGGCGCGAGGCTGATCTGCCCGGTGAGACTGCCACCCTGCCCCACCAGCGCCTTGAGAATGGAGGACTTGCCGCAGCCGTTCGTGCCGGTCAGGGCCAGGCGTTCGCCCTGATGCAGGGTGAAGTCCACCCCGTTGCAGACCGTCCGCCCATCGTAGGCAACACAACCGTCCGCCACGCGGATCAGCACATCCTTGGGGGGCGGAGGATGGTCAACTTCAATTCGCCGACCTTTTCTACATTGTGCAGCAGGGAACGCTTCTCCTCGATGGCGCGGCTCTGGCGCTGGGCGAGGGCTTTGCTGCGCCGCATCATCTTTTCGGACTTCGCGCCCACATAGCTGCGGCGGTTCTTCTCGTTGTCGATGGCGATGGGGTCGATGCCGATCTTGGTCGCCTCGACCTTCGCGCTCCATGCGGCGGTGCGCTGTGCGGCAGCTTCCAGATGGCGGATGTCCTGGCGGAGGCTCTCGTTCCGCCCCTGCTCGTATTCATTCTGCTGGTTCAGCCGCTCCTCCCAGGTGTCATAATTGCCCTGCATGACCCACACATCCGTCCGGTTGAGGGACAGCACATGGTCGATGCAGCGGTCAAGGAAGGCGCGGTCGTGGCTCACCAGCAGGAAGCCGTCCTTGCGGCGGAGGTAGGCGGCGGTCAGCTCGCGCCCGTGGGTGTCCAGATGGTTGGTCGGCTCGTCGATGAGGGGATAGGCGTCCTCTCGGGCGAAAAGCGCCGCCAGCAGCACCTTGGTCTGCTCGCCCTTGGAGAGCGTCGAAAACGGGCGATCCAGTGCGGATTCATCCACCTCCAGCTGATTCAGCTCGCAGACAAGCTGCCATTCGGCGGCGTCCGGCGCGGCGGAGAGCATCACGGCGAGGGTGTCGGCGGAAGGGTCAGCGACGGGGTAGGGGAAATACACCGGGGTGAGGGGCAGGTCGATGGCGCCCTGATGGGGAAATTCACCGCGGAGCAGCCGCAGCAGGGTCGTCTTGCCCTTGCCGTTGCGGCCGATCAGCCCCAGGCGCCAGGAGGTGTCGAAGTGGAAGCTGACGTGCTCGAACACCGGGGTGTAGGAGCCGTCGTAGGTGAAGGAAAGGTCGTGGATGGATGCTTGCATATGGGAAATCATGCCTCCTTTTCCCTTGCGGTAGGCGCAGGATCGCAACCGTGGAGATTTCGCCTCTGCGGAGGCGACCAAAGGGCTTTCCGATCGCCCTTTGGAAACCTTCGGTTGCCCCCTTTGCATTGTGATGGGAGGCGGGAATATTCAATTATTTGCACGCAAAAAGGAGGGTCTGCACCCGGATATGCGTTTCCCGCCACAGCAAACAAGCCGTCGATGGGGACGGTGTTTCTTGTTTGCTTCCCAAGTCATGGGTCACAGCGGAATTACTTGCGCATATCCGGGTCAGCCCTCCTTCAAAAGCGAGTCAGGTACATCATAGCACAGGGGTGGGGGATCGTCAAGGCATTACAGTGCCGCCAGATCCTTGAACAGTTCCTTGTTGGCCTGGTAGAGCTTCTTATACAGCGCGTACACCTTGGCGTACTGGGGGACGTTCTCGGCGATGGGATCCTGCGCGGGGTTGCGCTTGATCATCGCGCGGCAGGCTTCGGGGACGCTCTTGTACAGGCCGGCACCCACGCCCGCCAGGATCGCCACGCCCAGTGCCGGACCCTCGGTGTTGACGGTGGTGGCCACGGGCAGGTTGAACACGTCCGCCAGCATCTGGCGCCACAGGGGGCTCTTGCCGCCGCCGCCGCAGGCCAGCATGGTCTCGGGCGCGACGCCCATTTCCGCCAGCACGCTCAGGCTGTCCATCTGGGAGAAGGTCACGCCCTCCATTACCGCGCGCAGCAGATCGCGGCGGGTGTGCATGGCGCTCAGGCCGAAGAACATGCCGCGGCAGTCGGGGTCGAGGTGGGGGGTGCGCTCGCCCATGAGGTAGGGGGCGTAGATCAGCTTGTTGGCGCCGATGGGGCTCTGGGCAGCCTGCTGGTTGGTCAGGTCGTAGGGATCGACGCCCATCTGGGCAGCGGCATCCTTTTCCGCCGCGCAGAAATTATCGCGGAACCACTTCAGACTCAGACCGGCCGCCTGGGTCACGCCCATGACATGCCACGCGCCCGGCACGGCGCAGCAGAAGGTATGCACGCGGCCCTGGGGGTCGATGGCCAGCTTATCGGTATGGGCGAACACCACGCCGGAGGTGCCGATGGTGACGAAGGCCTTGCCGTCCTCCACCACGCCGGTGCCGACAGCCGCCGCGGCATTGTCGCCCGCGCCGCCGACCACCAGGGTCGCCTCGCTCAGGCCGGTCAGCGCTGCCGCCTCCGCGGACACATGGCCGGTCACCTCGCAGGATTCATACACCTTCGCCAGCAGGGACTTGTCGATATCCAGGATGTTCAGCAGCTCGTCGCTCCAGCAGCGGTTCGGGACATCCAGCAGCTGCATGCCGGAGGCGTCGGACGCCTCGGTGGCGTAATCGCCGGTGAGCATGAAGCGCACATAGTCCTTCGGCAGGAGGATGTGGCGGCACTTGGCGTAGATCTCCGGCTCGTTATTGCGCACCCAGAGGATCTTGGACAGGGTGAAGCCGGTCAGCGCCGGATTGGCGGTGATGGAGATCAGCTTTTCCTTGCCGACCTTCTCATGGATCTCGTCGCATTCCTTTGCCGTGCGCTGATCGCACCAGATGATGGAGGGACGCAGCACCTCGTTGTTTTCATCCAGCATCACCAGGCCGTGCATTTGGCCGGAAATGCCCAGGGACACCACGTCCGCCTTGTCCACACAGGACTTCGCCAGCACCGCCTTGATGGTCTGCACCGCGGCATTCCACCAATCATGCGGATCCTGCTCCGCCCAGCCGTTATGCGGCTGATACATGGGGTATTCCACCGTCGCGGACGCAACAGCCACGCCATTCTGGTCGAACAGCACCGTTTTGGTGCCGGAGGTGCCAAGGTCAATACCGAGAACGTATTTCATCAGGGACAGCTCCTCTCTCATATCCGATTAAACGGGTGAATTCCAACCTTAATAATACATGCAAAAGGGGAATACGTCAAGGGGAATGGCAAGGTTTGCAGATAAGTGAGCAAAACCTGCACAATGGGGGAGAAAGCAAACGGGACGCAGGGAAAATGCAAAATCAATGCGGAAGGGGCTTGACTTAATCGCGAACCTATGGTAAAATACTTATCGCTGGTTATGCAACGAAGCGCAGCCCAGCACGGTGCTTGCTGCCGGGATGGGCCTAATGGAGAGATGGCCGAGCGGTTGATGGCGCTGGTCTTGAAAACCAGTGATGTCGAAAGGCACCGGGGGTTCGAATCCCTCTCTCTCCGCCAGCTTTGCTTGAGCCGCATCGCTGGACACAATCGAATCAGTTTGCAGATGTACCCAAGTGGCTCAAGGGGCTCCCCTGCTAAGGGAGTAGACTGGGATAACCGGTGCGAGAGTTCGAATCTCTCCATCTGCGCCAATGCCGCAATTCCTTGATTTTCAAGGGACTGCGGTTTTTTTGTGCCTTCGCGGGCGGAGAGAGTCATGAAATCATTCCTCATGCGGTGATTGACTGTGCTGTGTAGCTTACCGCGTAGCTTCCATTTTTCCGAGGCCAACAGGCGATGAAGGTTGCTTGACCTCCGCCAGCGCATCCGCAGCGTATTTTTGCCTGCGGCCCGGGAGATGGCTTGCCATTCCTGCCTGATGTGGACAGGCAAAAAGCCCTGAAACGCAGTTGTTTCAAGGCTTCTCGCTGCAAAATGACCTGCGCGGCCGCTTGGCAGCATCTTATTCCGCCGCTTCTTCCGCAAGCCAGGCTTCGTTTTCCTCATAGATCTTCTGTACTTCGTCCGGACGGTCGATGCCCAGAAGATCATTGCTGACAGTCCCGCCCGCACGAATGCGCACATAGGACAGCCACCGATAGGATCTGCGCAGCCCCTTCAGATCTGCCGGATCCACATGGAGATCCGTCCCGGGGATGACCGGCGCCAGCTTGTCCATTTCAAACACGGAGGTCATGTTCGAGATCTTCCACGTTCCGTTCCGCTGTTCGCAACGGTACAGCAATCTCATATTGGACGTCCAGACCGCTTCTTCGCCGTTGACATGGATCCAGTGGTTGGACTCCGTCGGAAGCTCCGCATACGCACGATTTCCGCCGCGATAATGGATCAGCGGCGCAACACTGCGATTGATGATCACCTCATCGCTGGTCGCCTCGGCGCGATGATTTCCGCTATGGCCACGGTTCAGATAAGCCGCCGCACTTCCGGAGCTCCAGCTGGTCGTGACGGTCGCATCCTCCCAATAGCAATCCGCCAGTTCGGATCGAAGTCTGCGAACTCTCGCCTGACGCTCCCACAGAACCAGCTGACTGAGTGCCTCATGATCTGTCATCATTGCTCCTCCTATGCTCCATTACAGCGTGTAAAGATGCTTCTGCTGATCGGCCTCCGCCAGGACTGCCGCATTGACGATCCGCATATTCAGCCGCTGCGCCTTCGCGATGATCTGCTCTTCCACACCGTCATCCACATAAATTCCGGCGCAGGTCATGAGCTTCACGTTGGCGCCCGTCTTCTCCAGAATGATCAGCCCCTTGTTGCCGATGACATCCATGTTCTCGTTATACAGCGGATAGCGGCCGAACAGCGCCTCGGCATTCGCCGGCGCGGCCACCAGCGACTTTTCGCGGTGGTCTGTGTCAAACATCACCAGATGGACGATGGTTCCGCATTCGTTTCTGACCATTCCGATCACTTTTTTTATGTCAATTCTCCTTTACCGCTCGATGATGCTGAAGGATATGTCCATAGGTCGTCGCATTGCCATGGCCCGGATACATCGGCGTATCCTCCGCATAGCCCAGCGACTTGAAGCGCGTCACGG
>CAZIUA010000039.1:0-21471 GCA_964542315.1 uncultured Faecalibacterium sp.
GCGGCGCTGCGATCCGCCTGCTGGCCATCGTGCTGGCGCTCATCGTCTGCGCGGTGATCATCGTGCTGCTGACCGGCATGAATCCCCTGAGCGTCTACGGTGCGCTGATCAACGGCGCGGTCGGCACGACGCGGCGCATGTGGATCACCCTGCGCGACACAGCCATCCTGCTCTGCATCGGCTTCGCGGTGATGCCGGCCTTCCGCATGCGCTTCTGGAATACCGGCGCGGAAGGTCAGGTGCTGGTCGGTGCGCTGGCCACTGCGGCAGTCATGATCTGCGGCAAGAACCTGCCCACCTGGCTGCTGTACACCCTTTGCCCCCTGGCCGGTATCGCTGCCGGCATGATCTGGGCCATCGTTCCTGCGTATTTCAAGGCCAAGTGGAACACCAACGAGACCCTCTTCACCCTGATGCTGAACTACATCGCCACGCAGCTGGTGGCATACTGCATCATCTTCTGGGAGAAGACGAAGGGTTCGAACTCCGTGGGTCTGATCAACACCAAGGGCAAGATCGGCTGGCTGCCGTCCATCGGCGGAAACAGCTACCTGCTGCCGATCCTGATCGTTGTGGGTCTTGCGGTGATGCTCTTTGTGTACATGCGCTATACCAAACAGGGCTATGAGATCAGCGTTGTGGGCGAAAGCGAGAACACCGCCCATTACGCCGGCATCAATGTCAAGCATGTCATCATCCGCACCATGGCCATCTGCGGCGGCATCGCCGGCATCGCGGGCTATTTGCTCACCGCAGGCGTCGGACATACCATCTCCACCGGCCTTGCAGGCGGACGCGGCTTCACCGCCATCGTCGTGGCCTGGCTGGGCAAGCTGAACCCCTTCACGATGATGCTCGTTGCCTTCGGGCTGGTGTTCATGGAGAAGGGCTCCATCGAGATCGCCTCTCAGTTCAACCTGAATGAGAACGCCAGCGAGATTCTCACCGGCGTGATCCTGTTCTTCATCCTCGGCTGCGAATTCTTCATCAACTACCGCCTCGAATTCCACAAGGCGGAGAAGGAGGGGATCAAATGACGCTGATCATCACCTTCCTGCAGAAAGCGATCACGCAGGGCATTCCGCTGCTGCTGGGTGCCAACGGCGAGATCCTCACGGAAAAATCCGGCAACCTGAACCTGGGCGTTCCTGGCATGATGTACATGGGCGGCGTCGGCGGCCTGATCGGTGCGTTCCTGTATGAGAATGCCTGCAGAACGGCCGGCTACGAGCCGATCGCCCTGGTGGGCATGCTCATCGCGCTGCTGTGCTGCCTGCTGCTGTCCGCGCTAGGTGCGCTGATCTACAGTGTGCTGACCATCAGCCTGCGCGCCAACCAGAACGTGACCGGCCTTGCGCTGACCACCTTCGGCATGGGCTTCGGCAATTTCTTCGGCGGCTCCCTGTCCAAGCTGGCTGGCGGCGTCGGTCAGCTGTCCACACAGGTGACAGCCAGTGCCTTCCGCGCGAACATCCCTGCGCTGCGCCAGATCCCCGTCCTGGGCGAGTTGCTGTTCAGCTATGGCTGGATGACCTACGCCGCCATCATCCTCACCCTTGTGCTGAGCTGGTTCCTGTTCCGCACGCGCATCGGCCTGAACCTGCGCGCCATCGGCGAAAGCGCCGCCACTGCGGATGCTGCGGGCATCAACGTGACCCGCTACAAGTATATCGCCACCATCGTCGGCGGCATGATGGCTGGTCTTGGCGGCCTGTATTTCGTCATGGAGTATACCGGCGGCACCTGGGTCAACAATGGCTTCGGCGATCGCGGCTGGCTGGCTGTCGCGCTGGTCATCTTTGCGCGCTGGCGTCCGCTCAATGCCATCTGGGGCGCGTTCCTCTTCGGCGGCCTGTACATCATGTACCTGTACATCCCCGGCCTGACGCGCAATTATCAGGAGCTGTTCAAGATGCTGCCCTATCTGGTGACGATCGTCGTTCTGGTCATCACCAGTCTGCGCAAAAAGCGCGAGGATCAGCCGCCGCAGTCCCTGGGTCTGCCCTATTTCCGCGAGAGCCGCGGCTAATCGCACAAAAGCGGGCTGTCAGCCTTTCGATGGTTGACAGCCCTTTGCTGACGAAAGATGACAAATGATAAGATGATCAGGAGTTCGATGATGAATAAGCGTGTTATCAGCCTGAACGGCGAATGGCGCATGTCCTGGTGCGATATCGGCACCGGTTCGCCCGAACAGCGGCCTGCATCGCCCGAATTGCCCTATCTTGTGCCGGGCGATGTGCATACGCCGCTGATGGAAGCCGGTCTGATCGCCGATCCGCTGGTTGGGCAGAACGATCAGAGCTGCCGCTGGGTGGAGGACAAGGAATTCTGGTGCGAGCGTCGTTTCGTGCTGTCGCAGAAGGACATCCTCCCGGTGATGCATCTGCAGTTTGACGGCCTGGACTGCACCGCGGACGTCTATCTCAACGGTACCCATGTTGGCCGGCATAACAATGCCTTCGTGGAAGCCGTATGGGACGTGACCGAGCTTGTCCATGCGGGTGAAAACGTGCTGCTGGTACGCATTGACCAGGGACTGGCGGAAGCGCAAACCCATGACCTCGAACGAATGGGCGAGATGTGGAACAACGACCAGCCCTGGCGCGCCTGGATGCGCAAGCCGCAGTATGTCTACAGCTGGGACTGGACGATCTGGCTGGCCTCCTGCGGCATCTGGCGTGATGTGACGCTGACAGGTGTGCGCGGCGCTTGCATCGCGGACTGCTACGCCTATGTGGCGGATACATCCGTGCGCGAGGGTCTGCCCTGCAGCATCGCCGTGGAGGTCGCGGTGGATCAGGCGTGTGCCGCTGGCGAAAAGCTCATCTGCACTGTGATGGACAAGACCGGAAATTGCGTGGCACAGGCGGAACAGCTGCCGTCTGGCACAAATGCCATTCTCCGCATGACCATTCCGCAGGCGCATCTCTGGTGGTGCAACGGCATAGGCGAGCCCTACCTGTATGATGTGAAGGTGAAACTGTGCTCCGGATCCGGCAATGTGCTGGACAAAAAACTGCAGCGCCTTGGTCTTCGCACCATCGCCCTGACGGAACCGCCGCTGGAAAACGATGAAACCGGCTTTATTTTCATGCTGAATGGCGAAAAAGTGTTCTGCAAGGGTGCAAACCATGTGCCTTGCGACTGCCTGCCAGGGCGGATCACCGCAGAGACGGAATGCCGCCTGATCGCCTTGGCGAAGGACGCGCATATGAATATGCTGCGCGTATGGGGCGGCGGCGTGTATGCCTCCGAAGCCTTCATGACCGCCTGCGATGAATGCGGCCTCATGGTCTGGCACGATTTCATGTTCGCTTGCGGCTATCATCCGGATCACGATGCTGGCTATATGGCCAGCGTCAGCGACGAGGCCAAGAAAGCCGTTCGCCGTCTGCGCCGCCACACGAGCCTCATTGGCTGTACAGGCAACAACGAGATCCAGGAGATGTTCCAGAATCAGCATCATTGGGATCCGACCTTGCCCTGGTACGGCGGAACGATCTACGACCGCCTTCTGCCCGATGTGGTCGCGCGCCTTTGTCCGACGCTGATCTATCGTCCCAGCAGCCCGTTCGGCGGGGAGTATCAGGCCGACTGCCGCCACGGCGACCAGCATATCTGGCTACTGACCCATGTGCAGAGCCATCCGCACTATATGGATCTGTGGCGGTTCCCTGAATTCGACGCGAAATTCCTCAGCGAATTCGGCATCTTGGGCGCCATGACCATGGAAACGGCAGCAGCGTGCATCCCCGCGGAACACATGCACCCGGATGACCCGGTCTGGCTCCACCATACGAATTCGTCCCAGGAGCATCAGCTGATGAACCGGATGATGCAGCAGTATTTCGGCCACGAGCCGCATACTCCGCAGCAGTATATCCTACGCAGTCAGGCACTGCAGGCGGAGATCACGCGCCACCTGTATGAGGAATATCGGCGGCGGAAGTTCCGCTGTTCCGGGCTGCTTTTCTGGACGCTCGGCGACAGCATGGGCATCCACAACTGGTCGCTGGTAGATCATGGGCTGCGCCGCAAGCCGGTCTTCCACGCCCTGAAACAGGCGATGGCACCTTTGGCTGTATGCGTGCGCGCATACGATGTGCAGACGAATGCAGGCCGTGCCGATTGGCGCACGCACTGGGCGCACAGACCCGAACCGATGGAGATCTGGGGCATGAACGACACCCTCTGCGATCAGGAAGCCCTTGTGTCCTGGACGCTGCTGACGGTGGATGGCCGTGTGCTGGCGGAAAGCCAACTGCCCGTGACGCTACCGGCGAATCAGTCGGCCTTGCTGACATCCGTCACGCTGGATGGACTGACGCTCCAGCCCGAATGCACCGTGCTTCGTGTGCGGCTGATGCAGGAAGGCCGTTGCGTGAACCAATGCAAGTATTTCTTCGCGCCCTTTGCTGAGATGACCGCCGGGCGCGCATCCGTGGATGTCCGCGTGCGTCCTCTTGCAGCGACGGAATTCGAGATCGTACTGACAGCGGATCAGTTCGTATGGATGCTCCACCTGGCCGAGCCGGACGGCACTGTCTATTCAGCGAATGACTTCGACCTGTGGCCGGGCGAAACGAAGGTCATCGTCGCCTCCACCGATGACCCGGCCTTTGCGCCCGTACTTCACTGGATAGGGCAAAACGAATAATGCATGAACGCCTCCTGCCGCAGCACACACTGCAGCAGGAGGCGCTCTTGATTGTCGGATTTATTCCACCGTGACGGATTTCGCCAGGTTGCGCGGCTTATCCACGTCGCAGCCGCGATGCACCGCCATATAGTAGGCGAAGAGCTGCACGGGGATGATGGCCAGCAGGGGAGTCAGCTCCTCCCGGCAATCTGGGATGATCCACAGTTCATCGGCCTCGCGCGCGGCCTTTTCAGCCAGATGTGCAGGGCAGACGATCAGTGTCTTGGCGCCGCGGGAGCGCACCTCGCGCACGTTGGAGAGTGTCTTATCCGCCAGATGCGTCTGCGTCAGCATGGCGCAGACCAGCGTGCCTTCTTCTATGAGGGCGATGGTGCCGTGCTTGAGTTCGCCAGCCGCATAGGCTTCGGACATGATATAGCTGACTTCCTTCAGCTTCAGCGACGCCTCCATCGCCAGCGCATTGTCGATGCCGCGGCCGATGTAGAACACATGCTTGCGGTCATAATACTGGCTGGAGAATCGCTGCACATCGCCTTCGCACGTCAGCACGTTCTCGGCCTTGGCGGAGATCTGCGCCATCTCAGCCAGGAAATCCGCATGCTCCTGCGCATTCATATGCCCGCGCTTGCAGGCCAGATCGACCGCGAGCAGCAGCAGCACCTCCACCTGGGTGATGTACGCCTTGGTGCTGGCAACGGCGATCTCAGGGCCTGCATAGGTGTACAGGACATTGTTGCCGGCCTCGCGCGCGATGGAAGAGCCGACCACATTGGTCAGCGCCATGACCTTCGCGCCGCGGCGTCGGGCCTCACGCAGGGCGGCCAGGGTATCCGCCGTTTCGCCGGACTGGCTGACGGCCAGGAGCAGGTCGCCTTCGCCCATAATAGGATCGCGATAGCGGAATTCGCTCGCCACATCCACCGCAACAGGCAGACGCGCCAGCTTTTCAATGACGTATTTGCCCACCATGCCTGCATGGTACGCCGTACCGCAGGCCACAATGGTCATCCGGGTCAGCGAGCGCGCCTCATCCGCCGTGATGGGGAAGGCATCCGCGCGGAGATGGTCGCCCTCCGTGTGTGCGGAGAAGGTCTTTTTGAGGCTTTCGGGCTCCTCGTGGATCTCCTTGAGCATGAAGTGCGCATAGCCGCCCTTTTCAGCCGCCTCCACGTCCCAATCCACATGGATGGGCTGCAGCGGACGCTCATTGCCGTAGGGATCATACACCGTGATGGCCGAGCCCGTCAGCACGGCGATCTCCTTATCATCCAGCAGGACGGTCTCGCGCGTATAGGGCAGCAGCGCCGGAATATCGCTGGCGATGAACTGCTCGCCTTCGCCGATGCCCAGCACCAGGGGAGAATCCTTGCGCGTGCAATAGAGGGTGTCCGGATGCGCGACGGACAGCACAGCCAGGGCATAGGAGCCTTCCAGCATGCCCTGCGCCTTGCGGATCGTCTGGATCATATCGCCCTCATCCAGGGTGCTGAGCAGGTGCGCGATGACCTCCGTGTCGGTCTGCGAAACGAACACGCAGCCCTTGGCCTGAAGCATCGTGCGCAGCTCCTCGTGGTTTTCGATAATGCCGTTATGGACGATGGCGATGCCGTTCTTCATATCCGTATGGGGATGGGCGTTGATGTCATTAGGCTCGCCATGGGTGGCCCAGCGGGTGTGGCCGATGCCGATGCAGCCCTGCAGGGGCGCCGCGTCCACCCGGCCCGCCAGATTCTTGAGGCGTCCCTTGGCCTTGCACAGCTCGATCTTGCCCTGATCCATCACCGCGATACCGGCACTGTCATAACCACGGTATTCCAGACGGGAAAGCCCCTCCAGCAAAATAGGCTGCGCCTGCTGACCGCCGATATAGCCAACGATTCCGCACATAATTGTATCCTCCTGGTCAAGTTGTCCATAAGTTGTATCATGACGTATTATATTGTACCATAATGTTATACAGATTGCAATGGGGAAATTACGTTTCCCATAGCAGGCTCGGATCCACCGCCACGCCGTCTTTCGTCACGCGCAGATGCACATGCGCTGCCATGCCGGATTCGTCCAGCAGCCCGCTGCCGCACAGGCCGATCACATCCCCCGCGCGGACGCTGTCATCCGCCGCATAATCCGCATTGACCTGCATCCCGGCGTATAGCGCCCTGACCCCGTCGCCATGGTCGATCAACAACCACACGCCCTGCAGCGGATCCTCGCCGCATTCGAGCACCGTGCCGTCCGCCATGGACATGATCGGCGCCCCCAAGGCCGCGCTGATGTCGATGCCGTCATGGACGCGCCAGATGCCGGTCACATCGCCCTGCACCATTGCGTCCACGCTGAATCCGCGGAGGATACGCCCGTCCTCCACCGGCATGCACCATGACCGCGCCTTCGCCGACGAAGCCGGAGAAGGCGTTACAGCATCCTGCAGGAGCTGCTGCTGAAGCTGCGCGGCCAAAGCACCCTCGGATACGGGCGTCGTTTCAGACGGACGTTCCGCCTGATCCCGATCCGTCCACAGTGCAGTGCCTGCGATGATCCCCACACAGACCACGATCAAAACCGGGAAGCCCTGCGTATCCGTAAAATGCGTGTACCATGCTTTGATCCGCCGGAAAAAAGCTGTCATTGCCATCAGGACGTCTCCTCGCTGCAGGAAGCTGTTTTGTGATGCATGTTGCTACCATGCATCCATCACTATTCTGCCAGCGCAGGAAGAATGTATGCGTCCCGCCCCCGCAGAAAACATACGCGCGTGCGCCTCGGAAGATGCCTGCCGAGGCGAAAAATCGCGTCAGAGTTGTCAGCATCGGAAGAATAGTGACCATATGTCCTATAAAAAAGACGTGAATCGACGTAAAAATATCGTCAAAAATGTCGTTTCCACCTTGACGCGGATGGAGAATTGTGGTTCAATAGTAAGTGAGAAATAGACATGGCAGATCACAGACCGCAAACGGCGGCAAATAAAAAAAGAATCTGAATGGAAGAGGTGTATCCATGCGTTACATCGGCCCGAGCGAGGAGATCCGGCAAGCATTCCATCAGGGGAACAACAGACGCGCATATGAAATGCTTGGCGCGCACCCTGTGGAGCAGGAAGGGAAGGAGCTCTGGCATTTTGCTGTGTGGGCGCCCAACGCCCGTGCAGTTTCGCTGATCGGTGAATTCAATCAGTGGAACCGTGAAACGACCCCCATGGTCAAGCAATATGACGGCACATGGGAGATCCGCATCCCTGCGGAAAAGTTCGATGTCCGCAGCGACCCGAACCGCTACAATTACCCCGAAGCGGCTGAAAGGCTACTGACCTACAAGTACGCCGTGTGCGATATCGACGGTGTCTGGCACGACAAATCCGACCCCTATGGATTTGCGATGCAGCTCCGCCCCAACACAGGCTCCAAGCTGTGCGACCTGACCAAGTACAAATGGCATGATGCAAAATGGATGAAGCAGCGTGCCAAGCGCGATATGTTCCACACCCCGATGAACATCTACGAGCTTCATCTGGGCTCCTGGAAGCGCCACGCGGATGGCACCTTCATGACCTACCGCGAGATCGCCGATGAGCTGATCCCCTATGTGCTGGACATGCATTACACCCATGTGGAGTTCCTCCCTGTGATGGAGCATCCGCTGGATATGTCCTGGGGCTATCAGGTCAGCGGATACTACGCCGCGACCTCCCGTTTCGGCAAGCCGCATGATCTGATGTACCTGATCGACAAGCTCCATCAGGCCGGCATCGGCGTCATCATCGACTGGGTGCCTGCTCATTTCCCGAAGGATGAAGCCGGCCTCCGCCGCTTCGACGGCACCCCCTGCTATGAGCATCCCGATCCCCGGCGCGGCGATATGCCCCAGTGGGGAACGCATGTGTTCGACTTTGCACGCGGCGAGGTGCGATCCTTCCTGCTGTCCAACGCCTGCTTCTGGCTGGAGTGGTACCATGCTGACGGCTTGCGCGTGGATGCGGTGTCCTCCATGCTGTATTACGACTTCTGCCGTGAACCGGGGCAGTGGATCCCCAACCAGTACGGCGGAAGGGAGAACCTGGACGCCATCGAATTTCTGCGCAACCTGAACATCACCGTCGGCCGCGATTTCCCCGGCGCGATGATGATCGCCGAAGAGAGCCACGCATTCCCCATGGTGACCAAGCCGGTCTACCTGGGCGGCCTCGGATTCCACTTCAAGTGGAACATGGGCTGGATGAATGACATGCTGTCCTATATCGAGAAGGATCCAGTTTACCGCAAGTATCATCATAACAAGCTGACCTTCTCCCTGATGTATGCCTTCAACGAGAACTTCATCCTGCCCTTCAGCCATGATGAGGTCGTCCACGGAAAGCATTCCATGCTGGACAAGCAGCCGGGCGACCTGTGGAAGAAGTTCGCCGGTTTGCGCATGCTCTATGGCTACACCATGGCGCATCCGGGCAAGAAGCTGCTCTTCATGGGCGGCGAATTCGGCCACTTCATCGAGTGGAAGTTCGACGATCAGCTGGATTGGTTCCTCCTGCAGTATGAGCGCCATCCGGAGGTGCAGAAATGCGTCCGCCGCCTGAATGAGATCTACCAAGACACCCCGGCACTGTACGAGATCGACGACAGCTGGGATGGCTTTCAGTGGATCCAGGCCAATGACAGTGACCATTCCATTACCGCCTTCACCCGCACGGACAAGAAGGGCCATTCCATCCTGGCCGTGACGAATTTCACCCCGACCTTCTATCCGGAATACCGCATCGGCCTGCCCTATGGCGGCACGCTGACGGAATTCTTCAACACTGACAGCGCGGAATATGGCGGATCGGATCAGTTCAACCGCTGGCCCATCCAGGCCGAGGAAGAGCAGATGCAGGAATTCCCCTTCAGCTGCAACATCTGTGTCCCACCCATGGCGACGGTATACTTCACCTATGATAAAATCATTCCGCCGCCGGTAAAGAAGCGCACCCGCAAGGCTGTCGCAGCCACCGGGCATGCCGCCAAGGCACCCGCTAAGAAGGCGGAAACCCCTGCAGATGCAGCCTCTGTGGCTGAAAAGCCCAAGCGCACCCGCAAAAAGGCCGATGCCCCTGCTGCAGATACAGCTCCTGCGGCAGAGAAGCCCAAGCGCACCCGCAAAAAATCCGATGCCCCTGCGGCGGAAGAACCGTCCGTAACATGATCCCTTTGGTACGTCTGCCCTGATGGGCGATGCACATACATTGCTTCCCCTGCGTCACCAACAGGAGAAACAGGGTATCCCAGGTGAGTGATCCCATAAGATAAAGGATTAAGGAGCGTGTTCCCATGAAGAAGAAGACTTGTGTCGCCATGCTGCTGGCTGGCGGCCAGGGCAGCCGTCTGGGCGTCCTGACCAAGAAGGTTGCCAAGCCCGCCGTTCCCTATGGCGGCAAGTACCGTATCATCGACTTCCCGCTGTCCAACTGCACCAACAGCGGTATTGACACTGTGGGCGTGCTGACCCAGTATATGCCCCTGGAGCTGAACTCCTACATCGGCTCCGGTGCTCCGTGGGACCTTGACCTGTCCAATGGCGGCGTTTTCGTTCTGCCCCCTTATCAAACCGGCAAGACTGGCGACTGGTACCGCGGCACCGCAAACGCCATCTATCAGAACATGGCGTTCATCGAGCAGTATGATCCCGATTATGTGCTCATCCTCTCCGGCGACCATATCTACAAGATGGATTACAACGCCATGCTGAATTACCACATCAAGAAGGGCGCTGATGCCACCATCGCTGTCCGTCCTGTGCCGTGGGAAGAGGCCAGCCGTTTCGGCATCATGAACACCGATGAGGACGACAACATCGTCGAATTCGAAGAGAAGCCCAAGCAGCCCAAGTCCAACAAGGCCTCCATGGGCATCTACATCTTCACCTGGGAGAAGCTGCGCGCCTATCTGATCGCTGATGAGGCGGACAAGACCTCTTCCAACGACTTTGGCAAGAACATCATTCCTTCCATGCTCAATGACAAGCAGAAGATGGTCGCCTACAACTTCGATGGCTACTGGAAGGACGTCGGCACCATCGAGTCCCTGTGGGAAGCGAACATGGACCTGCTCAGCCAGCCCATGCCCATCGACCTGCATGACAAGAAGTGGCGCATCTACGCCAAGAATCCCAGCCTAACCCCCCATTGCATCGCTGAAGGCGCTGTGGTGAAGGATTCCCTGGTCACCGAGGGCGGCGAGATCTACGGCAAGGTCGAGCATTCCGTCGTGTTCGCCGGTGTGACCGTCGAGGAAGGCGCCTCCGTCATCGACGCGGTCGTCATGCCCGGCGCGGTCATCAAGCGCGGTGCCGTCGTCCGCCGCTGCATCATCGCAGAGAACGCCGTTGTCGGCGCCGGCGCGCTGGTGGGCGAGGAGACCGGTGATATCTCCGTGGTGGGCAATGGCATCCATCTTCCCGCAGGCGTGACCGTTAAGGCAGGCGTCCAGGTGGACGAGAACACCACCTTCTGATGCGATTCATCGCCTGAATACCACTGATTCTGCTTCTATACAGCAGCGAAAGGATTGAATACAATGAAGAACGTAATGGGTGTTATCTACACCGGCGAAAACGACGCCCGCCTGCGTGAGCTTACGCTCATCCGCGCCATCGCCGCACTGCCCGTGGCTGGCCGCTACCGCGTGATCGACTTCCTGGTGTCCTCCATGGTGAATTCCGGCATGAAGAACGTGGGCGTCATCACCCAGAAGAACTACCACTCCCTGATGGACCATCTGGGCTCCGGCAAGGAATGGGATCTGCACGGCAAGAACGACGGCCTGCACATCCTCCCGCCCTTCCTGACCCGTGAGAACATCGGTGTGTACTCCGGCACGCTGGACGCACTGCGCTCCAACACCGACTACCTGACCCGTTCCAAGCAGGAATATGTGGTCTTCTCCGGTTCCGAGATCATCTACAATGCCCGTCTGGACGAGATGGTGCGCTATCATCAGGCTTCCGGCGCGGAAGTTACCGTGATGTACACCCGCGATCCCTCTATGCAGCGTGACGAGCACGGCGCTTACATGTCTGTTGACGAGAACAACAATGTCACCGAGATCGAGATCGAGCCGACCCATCCGTCCCTGGAAATGAGCTACATGGATGTTGTCGTCATGAAGCGCGAGCTGCTCCGCTTCCTGGTGGACAAGGCCGTCGCGCATGGCCTGCATGACTTCCGCCGCGATGTCCTCCTGCCCATGATCCAGGAAGGCAAGACCACCGTGAACGCCTGGGAGTACACCGGCCCCTGTTGGCGTCTGGATTCCGTGCAGTCCTTCTTTAAGTTCAACATGGACGTGCTGAACGCCGATGTCCGCCGTAGCCTCTTCGACAAGGATCGTCCTGTCTACACCAAGGTCCGCGACGACATGCCTGCCCGCTATGGCGAAAATGCCAAGGTAGTCAACTCCCTGGTGGCTGACGGCTGCGTCATCGAAGGCACGGTGGAGAACTCCATCCTCGCCCGTGGCGTGTGCATCGCGCCCGATGCTCATGTGAAGAACTGCATCATCATGCAGGACGGCCAGATTCATTCCGGCGCGTATATTGAAAACTGCATCCTGGATAAGCAGGCGATCATCAAGCGCAATGCGCGCCTGATCGGCCCGGCTGCATATCCCATCGTGATCGCAAAGAATGTTGTGATTTAATAACTGTTGCAAGCCGCGCCAATTTATGTTATTCTGTTGGCGCGGCCTTTTACCCTTTGTGCAGCCGTTATTTACCTTTCAACTTGGAGGTTGAACCGATATGAAGATCCTGTTTACTGCCAGCGAATGTGTTCCATTTGTTAAGACGGGTGGACTGGCGGATGTGGTGGGCGCGCTTGCACCCGTGCTGGCCAAGTCCGGTCACGATGTCCGCGTGATGCTGCCCCTGTATGCATCCATCCCTGAGAAATACACCAGCAAGATGACGCATGTGTGCGACTTCGAGGTGGAACTGGGCTGGCGCCGTCAGTATTGCGGCATCGAAATGCTGGAGCAGGATGGCGTGAAGTGGTACTTCATCGACAACAAGTTCTACTTTGGCCGTCCCTATATTTATGGCATGGGCGGCGATGAGTACGAGCGCTTCGGCTTCTTCTGCCGCAGCGCGCTGAACAGCCTGCCCCTGCTGGACTTCCAGCCCGACGTCATCCACGCGCACGACTGGCAGAGCGGCATGGTGCCCGCACTGCTGAAGATCCAGTATGCGCATCTGCCCTTCTTTGCCAACATCAAGACCATGTTCACCATCCACAACCTGCAGTATCAGGGCGTGTTCGGCATCAATCAGGTGCGCGAGATCCTCGGCCTGACCGACAACGCGCTGTGGACGGATGACAAGCTGGAGTGCTATGGCTGCGCGAACTTCATGAAGGCCGCGCTGGTCTACGCCGACCTCATCACCACCGTTAGCCCCTCCTATTCCGAGGAGATCCAGACCGCCTACTACGGCGAACGTCTGGACGGCCTGCTCCGCGCCCGCAAGCACCAGGTGTTCGGCGTGCTCAACGGCATCGACATGGTTGATTACGATCCCTCCATCGATACCCGCATTCCCGCGACCTATTCTGCGGCGGATCTGAGCGGCAAGGCTGCCTGCAAGGCCGAACTTCAGCGCAGCCTGGGCCTTGAGGTGAATCCCGATGTGCCGGTCATCGGCATGGTGGGCCGCCTGAGCAACCAGAAGGGCCTCGACCTGGTGGATTACATCATCGGCGACCTGCTCAAGCAGGATGTGCAGCTGGTCGTCCTGGGTATGGGCGAGAGCCGTTACGTCAACCTGTTCTCCTGGGCAGAGGGTGAATTCAAGGGCAAGGTGGCAGCGCGCTTCGCGATGGATCACGCCCTTGCGCATCAGATCTACGCTGGCTGTGATATGTTCCTCATGCCCAGCCAGTTCGAGCCCTGTGGCCTGAGCCAGCTGATCGCCCTGCGCTACGGCACGGTGCCGATCGTCCGCGAGACCGGCGGTCTGCGGGATACGGTGCTGTCCTACAACGAGTACACCGGCGATGGCAACGGCTTCTCCTTCTTCAATTACAATGCCCACGACATGCTCAATACCATCAACCGCGCCATCCGCTTCTATCAGCAGGATAAGGCGGTGTGGCACAAGCTGATGCTGCGCGGCATGACCGGCGACTACAGCTGGACCAATTCCGCTGGCAAGTATGTGGAGCTGTATCAGGCGCTGGTGGGCACCGTGCCGACCAAGCCTGCCGCTGTGGCAGAACCTGTCGAAGCCCCCGCTGCGGAAGAAAAGCCCGCTGCGGAAGAAGCACCTGCCGAGCCGGTGAAGAAGCCCCGCAAGCCCCGCGCCAAGAAGACTACGGAGCCTGCCGAAGCCGCGGCGGAAGCACCTGTCAAGAAGACCCGCACCCGCAAGCCCAAGGCTGAGCCCGCTGCGGAAACCACTGTCGAAGCCACGGTGGAAGCCCCGGTGAAGAAGCCTCGTGCTCCCCGCAAGAAGAAGGCGGAGACGGAGACTGCCACCAAGGCTGAATAAGCTGTCACGAGAACCAGGCAAGGAGCGTCCGCTTTTTGGCGGACGCTCCTTTTGTATGGTGCTGACAGCGATTTCCTTGGTTTTTGTTTGGTGATAGGCTGGATGTTCCTGCGGATCTATGATACAATCAGTACAGTCATTTCGACAAGATCAGACGGAAGGAGCGGTGCATATGCATGGGTATCGGCGGATCCTCTGCTGGATGCTGACGGTGGTGGTGCTCTTGGCATGCCTGCCGTGCAGTGCCCTGGCAGACGCGCAGGTGCAGTCGGCACCGCTCACCACGGCCTCCATCGTGCGCAGTGGCATGGTGCGGGTGCTGCTGTCCTCCATGCAGTATCCTTCCGCGCTGGACATAACGGTCTATGGTGACTACACCGCCGAGGGCGATGCGCGGGTCACGCTGTTCAACGGCGCGCAGGTCAGCATCCGCATGAATACCGCCACCGGGCAGATCACGCTGATCACCGGGGGCATCAGCTATGACATGGGTCGGCAGGTGAAGCTGCGCCGGCATCAGACCACCGGGCAGAGCGGGCTGAAGATCGCCCAGGCGAAGCGTCCGGACAACCTGTATCCTGGCGACTTGCAGCTGACCGCCCAGTCGAGCGGCAGCGCCTACCGGTTGTACCCCATCATGCATGTGTATATCGAATACTACCTCCACGGCGTGGTGCCCTACGAGATGGGCAACGGCGCGCATCTGGAGGCGCTGAAGGCGCAGGCGGTGGCGGCACGAACCTACACCCTGAACAAGATGAACAACCGTGGCGGCGCGCTGTACGATGTGGTGGACACCAACAATGACCAGGTCTACTATGGCAACAGCGACACCACGGACGTTTGTACCCAGGCGGTGGACGAGACCCGTGGCATCGTGCTGAAGAACGGCAGCAAGCTGACCGAGACCTTCTACAGCGCATCCAATGGCGGACAGACGGAGTCCGTCGCTAATCTGTGGGGCTCCAAGGGATACGATTACCTGACGGTCAAGGACGACCCCTTCGACCTGATGAACCCCGCATCCCTGCTGCGGAAGGTCGCTGTGTATGCGGACAACACCAATCCCGCGCAGAATGCGACGATCAAGAGTTTGCTCCAGCGCAAGCTGGAGACCGTGCTGCAGGAGTATGGCTACAACAGCAGTGGCGTGACCATCACGGACATCAACGCCATAACGCCGCATACGCCCAAGTACGCTGCTCCCAGCCGGCTGTACACCAAGCTGGACTTCGATGTGACGGCGACCAGCGCAGATGGTTTCCTGAATGCGACGCTGACCTTCGACATCTTTTCCGAACTGGAGTCGCCGCTGGGCATGGGCATCAACGGTTCCGCCAATGAACTGTGGTCCGTGGAGAAGAACGGCGGCGTCTACATCATCAGCGCACGCCGGTTCGGTCACGGTCTGGGCATGAGCCAGCGTGGCGCCATGCAGATGGGCACCCTGGGCTATACCTACGACCAGATCCTCGGCTTCTATTACGAGGGCAGCCAGCGGGTGCAGTATACCTTCACCCACACCATCCTGTCCTCCGTGGAGAGCGGCGGTTCCGACACCATCATCAATACGGAGACCCCGGCGGACATCTCCACGGGCGACAGTGTCACGGCGATCGTCAAGCTGGCGGGCGTGTCTGATCAGCTGGCGGTGCGGGACGCTGCGGACGCCAATGGCACAATCCTGACGGGCATCATCAACGGCGGTCTCGTGAACGTGCTGGCGAAGATGGACACCTGGACCATGATCCAGCTGGGCAGCATCGTGGGCTATGTGCCCACGAGCGCCCTGCGCTTCAATGGCGATGCGCCTTCCGCCACGGACAAAACGCCCACCCGCATCAGCCAGTGGGCAACGGTCAACTGCAGCGGCACGCTGAATCTGCGCGCTTCCGCCAGCGGGAGCAGCCGTGTGCTGACCACCATGCCCAGCGGCGCGATCCTGTGCGTGTTCGCCCAAAACGGCGGCTGGGCGCAGGTGCAGTACGGCGCGACCACCGGCTGGTGCTCCACGGACTTCCTGCAGATGAGCAGCACCTATCCCGGCAAAACGGCTGCGGATATCAGCGGTGCGGCGGCGGTCAGCATCCCTTCCGGCAGCGGTATGGTCAACCTGCGGGAAAGCCCCTCCACCTCGGCGCGGGTATTGGCAACGCTGTCCAACGGTACCCAGGTGACGGTCAATTCCTCCGACGGCAGCTGGTGCAGCGTCACTACCGCAGATGGTACCCGCGGCTACATCATGGCAACGTACATCACCTATGGCACAGCCGCAGCGCCCCCTGCGACGGATCCCACTCCTGATGTGCCCTCCACCGAGCCGACCGTGCCTGACCTGGGCAACGGCGAGGTCGAAGCGGTGGTGCATACAGCGTCTACCACGCTGAACCTGCGGCAGGCACCCAACACGTCCTCGGCGGTGCTGGCATCGCTGCCCCGGGGCGAGTCCGTGGTGGTGACCCAGCGCGGCGCGGACTGGTCCGCTGTGCGCTATGGCAACCTGACGGGCTATGTGAAAACGGAATACCTACGCTTCCCCTCGGACAGCACAGGCGGCGATACGGTCCTTGCCTATGCCACGGTCGCCACGCAGAGCGGCACGCTGAATCTTCGCGCGCGTCCGTCTTTGGGCAGCACGGTGATGATGCAGATCCCCCGGCACGCGCAGGTCAGCGTATTGCAGGAACTGGACGGCTGGTGCAGGATCATCTATGCCGGTACGGAAGGCTACGTCATGCGCTCCTACCTGAGTTACGACGGGCAGATTGACACCGAAAGCGGGCAGCAAGCCACCGTGGTGACGCCCAGCGGCACGCTGAATCTGCGGCAATCGCCTGCCACCACCGCGCCGGTTCTGGCGATGATCGCCCCCGGTACCACCGTGACCGTGATGACCACGGGCAGCGAGTGGTGCAAGATCCGCTACGGCAGCTATCAGGGCTATGTGATGACCAAATTCCTGCGTCTGGCGGGCGAAGAAACGACTGGCGGCGTAGCCGAGGGCAGCAGCATTCAGGTCAAGACAGGCAATGGCGGGCTGAATCTCCGCGAGACGGCCAGCGCCAGTGCTCGCGTGCTGCTGGTGATCCCGGACGGCACGGTGCTGACCTGCCTGCAATACGGCAGCACATGGACGCAGGTGCGCTACGGCGCGAATACCGGCTATGTGATGACGAAATTCCTGACCACGGAGATCACGTCCAACGGCGGGAGCGCCAGCACGCCCGACAGCGGGGCAGACACCGCACAGGTGAAGACCGGCAACGGCGGCTTGAACCTGCGGGAGACCGCCAGCGCTCAGGCGCGCGTGCTGATGAGCATCCCGGATGGCGCCAGCGTCACGCTGCTGGATCAGGGCAGCGAGTGGTGCAAGATACGCTACCAGGGTACCACTGGCTATGTGATGACAAGGTACCTGTCCATCGGGCAGAGCACCTCCCAGCCCACGGAGACGAAGGCGTGGATCTCGCAGAGCGTAGTGGGCGGCGTGAACCTGCGCTTCGGGCCGGATACATCCGCTCAGGTGCTGATGGTGCTGTCGCCGGGCGCGGAGGTGACCGTGCTGATGCAGGGCGAAAGCTGGAGCGTCGTTCGCTATGGCGAGACCACCGGCTATGTGATGAGCCGCTACCTGACGGATACGGCGCCGGCAGGCACCGGGGCGGAAGGTCAGCAGTCCGTCTATGATGAAAGCATGTACGCGCTCTCCGGCTGGGAAGCGACGGTCGTTCCCACGGAGGGCAATGTGAACCTGCGCGCCTGGTGCGCCACGGATGCGCCTGTGCGCATCGCCATGCCCAAGGGCTCGGTGGTGCGGGTGGTGGCGTTCGGCGACACCTGGTGTCAGGTGGTCTATGGGGAGGTGGAAGGCTATTGCATGACGAAATTCCTGTCGCTGCGGCTGATGGAATGATCCTGCCGGATGAGCGCATCGATGACCTGCAACTGGTCGGGCTGCGGATCATTCAGAAGGAGCGGGGCTTCCGCTTCGGCATGGATGCGGTGCTTCTGGCGGATTTCGCCCGTGTGGATGCCAGAGCACGGGTCGCTGACTTCGGCACGGGCACGGGCATCCTGCCGCTGTTGCTGCACGGGCGGGGCAAGGGCGCGCACTTCGACGCCATGGAGATCCAGACAGACATGGCGGACATGGCGCGGCGGAACGTTGCGCTCAACGGGCTGCAGGAACACATCAGCATCCATGACCTGCCGGTGGAAGATGCGGTGAGCGTCATCCCGGCGGGCAGCCTGGATGCCATCGTGTGCAATCCGCCCTACGGTCTGCCGGGCACCACGCTGACCAATCCCTCCGACACGCTGCGTCTGGCACGCCATCAAAGCGCGGACGGGCTGACGGCGTGGTACCGCATGGCGCACCGGCTGCTCAGGGGCAAGGGCAAGTTCAGCATGATCTATCCTGCGCCCCGCATGCTGGAAGCCATGGACGCCCTGCAGGCGGCTCACCTTGCCCCGAAGCGCTTCCGGCTGATCTACCCCCGGGCGGACAAGCCGGCGAATCTGGTGCTGATCGAAGCGATGAAGGACGCCAAGCCCATGCTGCATCCCGAACCGCCGCTGATTGTTTACCGGGCGGACGGCAGCATGACCGAGGAGCTGGAACGCATCTATCACATGGATGCAGCGTCCCCAAACACCGATGCGTGAAACGAACATAGCAAAGCAGGCGTACCCTGAGCGGTGCGCCTGCTTTTGCACTGTTACGGGTTCATCAGCGCCAGGGCGAAGTTCAGCACCCCGGCGAAGGTCGTCCAGAGAAGGTAGGGCGTCAGCAGCACGGAGGCGGTGCGGCGGATGCGCCAGGCACATGCCATCAGGATCATCAGCAGCGCCCACAGCAGCATCAGCCAGACAAATGCCAGCCCCAGCGCCTCCTGAATGAAGAAGAGCACGGGCCAGGCAAGATTCACGCCCAGCTGCACGAAATACAGGATCATGACCGGCAGGGTCTGCGGGCTGCCGCTGTGCAGGATCAGCCAGGCGGCCATCGCCATCAGCGTATACAGCAGCGACCAGGCGATGGGGAATAGCCACCCCGGCGGCGCGAAGACGGGCTTTGTCAGCGCATCATAGAAGCCCATGCGGTCGCGGATCATCACGCCGATCACGCCGCCGCTGCCCAGCGTGATGAACCAGAGGATCAGCAGCGACTTCCAGTGCTGCTTCAAGCGCGTCATGAACACGGGCATATCCACCACCTCCACGGTAGTATACGCCATGCGGGCGGCGCTTATGCTGTTGCGCTCCACGAAAAAATCAGCTATAATGATAGCACAATGAACGGGAGGGCGAAGCATGGCGGAGATCGTGATCATCGGCGGCGGAGCATCTGGCATGGCGGCTGCCATTGAGGCGGCGCGCTGCGGCGACCGGGTGACGCTACTGGAGCGCATGGATCGCGTGGGCAAGAAGCTGCTGGCGACCGGCAACGGGCGCTGCAACCTGATGAACGTGGGGGCGTGGCGCTATCCGGGGGGCGCAGGCTTTGCCGGGGAAGTGCTGAAGCAGTGCGACGCGCAGGCTCAGCAGCGCTTCTGGCATGAACTGGGTCTGCATCTGCGCACGGAAGAAGGCGGCAGGGTCTATCCTGTCAGCGGACAGGCGTCCTCCGTGCTGGACACGCTGCGCATCGCCATGGAGCGCGCCCGTGTGCGGGTGGAGACAGGCGTCCACGTGGATAGCATCCGCCGGGAAAAGGGCGGCTGGACGGTCGTGGCAGGGGAGAAGCGCTATCGCGGTGAGCGGGTGATCGTCTGCGGCGGCGGCTGTGCGCAGCCCAAGATGGGCAGCGACGGCAGTTGCTATGGGCTGCTGCGTTCTCAGGGGCACCGTATCATCACGCCCCAGCCGTGCCTGACGCAGATCCTGACGGACACCAGCGCCATTCGCGGGCTCAGCGGCATCCGGGTCAAGGCGACCATCCGCGTGATGCACCAACAGAAGCTGCTCCATGAGGAAAGCGGCGAGGCGCTCTTTGCGGACTACGGCATGAGCGGCGTTTGCGTGATGCAATGCGCGCGCTATGCGTATCCTGGCTGCATGCTGGCGCTGGATCTCCTGGCGGGCATGGGCTTTGCTTCCGCCGAGAAGATGGAAGCGGAACTGCTCCGCCGCAAGGCACAGTGGAGCGCGCTACCCATGGAACAGCTGATGACGGGGCTGTGCGTGCCCCGGCTGACCCTTGCGTTGTGCGCGGCGGCAGGCATCCGCTGCAAGGATCGCACGGTCGGCACGCTGACGCGGCAGGAAGCGTCCATGCTGGCGAAGGTCACCGGCGGGTGGCTATTGCCGGTGAAGGGTGTGAAGGGCTTCGAGTCCGCCCAGGTCGCCCGGGGCGGCGCGGACTGCCGGGAGTTCGATCCCGCGACCATGGTCTCCCGCCTGGCACCGGGGCTTCATGCTGCCGGTGAAGTGCTGGACGTGGACGGCGACTGCGGCGGCTTCAACCTGATGTTTGCCTTTGCCAGCGGTATTCTGGCCGGGCGGAACGGACGATGACGATCACAGGGAGTGAGTACCGATGACTATCGTAGAGACCTTATGTGCGGAATTTCATATCGCGGCCTGGCAGGCGGAAGCAGTCATCCGCCTGCTGGACGAAGGCTGCACGCTGCCGTTTATCGCGCGCTATCGCAAGGAGCAGCATGGCGAACTGGACGACCAGAAGCTGCGGGATATCTCTGATCGGCTGACGGCACTGCGCAATCTGGATGCGCGGCGCAAGGAAATCACGGAATCCCTGCAGAAGCTGGAAGTATGGACGGAAGAACTGCAGGCGGCGCTGGACAAGGCGACCACCATGGGTCAGCTGGAGGACATCTACCGTCCGTACCGTCCCAAGCGCCGCACCCGCGCCATGATCGCCCGGGAGCGTGGGCTGGCACCTTTGGCGGATACGCTGCTGCTCCAGATGAGCCGCGCCAAAACCCCGGAGGAGCTGGCGGAGGGCTTTGTGGATCCGGAGAAGAACGTGCCCACCGCGGAGGACGCGCTGCAGGGCGCCATGGACATCATCGCGGAAAAGATCAGCGACGATCCTGCCATCCGTACCAAGCTGAAGGCGCTGTACCGCCGGGATGGCGTGATGCAGACCAGGGCCGCCACCGAGGATGACAGCGTGTACCGCATGTATTACGACCGCAGCGAGCCCTGGAAGCTGATGCCCTCTCACCGGGTGCTTGCCATGAACCGTGGCGAGAAGGAGGGCTTCCTGAAGGTCAAGCTGGACGTGAATGCCGGTGCGGCACAGCAGATCATCCAGGCGGACTATGTGGCGC
>CAZIUA010000039.1:21481-22969 GCA_964542315.1 uncultured Faecalibacterium sp.
GTGAGGACGCCTACAACCGCCTTATTGCACCCTCGGTGGAAACGGAATTGCGCAACGACCTGACCGCACGGGCGCAGGCGGCGGCGATCCGCGTGTTCGCGCTGAACCTGAAGCCCCTACTGATGCAGCCGCCGGTGCGCGGGCATGTGGCGATCGGACTGGATCCGGGCATCCGTACCGGCTGCAAGGTCGCCGTGGTGGACGCCACCGGGCGCGTGCTGGATACCGGCGTGATCTTCCCGCTGCCCACCCATGGGCGTGTGGCGCAGGCGAAGGCAACGGTCAAGAACATGATCCGCAAGCATGGCGTGACGCTGGCTGCCATCGGCAACGGCACGGCAGGGCGCGAGACGGAGCAGTTCTTTGCGGGGGTGGTGCAGGAGATGCAGGGCGAGGCCTCCCTGTCCTACGCCATCGTCAGCGAGGCGGGCGCGTCCGTCTATTCTGCCAGCAAGCTGGCTGCGGAGGAATTCCCGCAGTTCGACGTGAGCCTGCGCAGCGCGGTCTCCATCGTGCGTCGCCTGCAGGATCCGCTGGCTGAACTGGTGAAGATCGACCCCAAGGCCATTGGCGTGGGGCAGTATCAGCACGACCTGAAGGAGAACGAGCTGGACGCGGCGCTGGACGGCGTGGTGGAAAGCTGCGTCAACAGCGTGGGCGTGGACGTGAACACCGCCAGCCCGTCGCTGCTGGGGCATGTGGCGGGCATCAACGCCACCGTTGCCAAGAATATCGTGGCGTACCGCGAGGCGAACGGCCCCTTCACCACCCGTGCGCAGCTGAAGAAGGTGCCCAAGCTGGGCCCGAAGGCGTTCGAACAGTGCGCGGGCTTCCTGCGCATCCCCGGCGGCAAGGATCTGATCGAGAACACCGGCGTGCATCCGGAAAGCTACGCCGTCGCCAAGGCGCTGCTGAAGCACTTCGGCATCACCCCGGCACAGGCAGCAGGGAAGCTGAGCGCTCTGGTGGAAGAAGCGGGCATCGCAGCACTGGCGAAGAAACTGGACTGCGGCGAACCTACCCTGCGGGACATCGCGGCGGAACTGTCCAAGCCCGGACGCGATCCCCGTGACGAACTGCCCCCGCCCATGCTCCGCACGGACGTGATGGACATGGACGACCTAGTCCCCGGGATGGAACTGAAGGGCACCGTCCGCAACGTGACGGATTTCGGCGCGTTCGTGGACATCGGCGTGCATCATGACGGACTGGTGCATATCAGCCAGATCTCGGAGCGCCGGGTGCGCCATCCCAGCGAGGTCGTCAGCGTGGGTGACGTGGTGACGGTCTGGGTGATGCAGGTGGAGAAGCAGAAGGGGCGCATCAGCCTGACCATGCGCAAGCCTGCCAAGCAATAACAGCATCATGGAGCATGTCGGTCTCAGCACCGGCATGCTTTTTGTATGCAGAACAACACAAGAACAGGCGGCACAGCGGCGTACATGATGCTGCGATGCCTGCAGGGATGACGTGCTGCTGTTTTCAGAC
>CAZIUA010000040.1:0-22761 GCA_964542315.1 uncultured Faecalibacterium sp.
ACGGATGCGGTCGCCAAGGCGATCCCCTTCGACCTGGGCATGACGCTGGAAAAGGCGCTCAAGCTCTCGCCCATGCTCAAGACCATGTATGCCGAACAGGAGAATGTCCGCCGGTTGATCGACATGGCCATGACGCTGGAAGGCATGCCGCGCCATGCGTCCACCCACGCCGCCGGCGTGCTCATCACCGGCAAGCCCGTGGTGGAATTCGTCCCCCTGCAGCGCAATGACGAGGTCATCACCACCCAGTACCCCATGGGCACCATCGAGCAGCTGGGTCTATTGAAGATGGACTTCCTCGGCCTGCGGACGCTGACGGTCATCCGTGATGCGCTGGACATGATGCGCAGCATGGGTGTGGACATGAAGCCGGAGGACATCCCCATGGACGATCCTGCGGTGTATGAGATGATCTCCGCCGGTGACACGGACGGCGTGTTCCAGCTCGAAGGCGGCGGCATGCGCACCTTCCTGACCAACATGAAGCCCGGCAACTTCGAGGACATCATCGCTGCGATCTCCCTGTATCGTCCCGGCCCGATGGAATCCATCCCCCGCTATATCGAGGGAAAGCACAATCCTGCCTCCGTCCATTATGAAACGGAAAAGCTGCGCCCCATCCTGGACGTGACCTATGGCTGCATGGTGTATCAGGAGCAGGTCATGCAGATCGTGCGCGACCTGGCCGGGTATTCCTACGGCCGAAGCGATCTGGTGCGCCGTGCCATGGCGAAGAAGAAGCACAAGATCATGGCGCAGGAGCGCGAATACTTCATCCATGGCAAGCTCAATGAGGACGGCAGCATCGATGTGCCGGGCTGCATCCGCAACGGTGTGCCGGAGGACGTCGCCAACAAGATCTACGACGACATGACCGCCTTTGCGTCCTATGCGTTCAACAAGTCCCATGCGGCGGCGTATGCTGTGGTCGCTGTGCAGACCGCCTGGCTGAAAAAGTATTATCCCGTGCCGTTCATGGCGGCCATCCTCAACAGCGTGTATGGCAATTCCGCCAAGATCGCCGGGTATATCCAGTATTGCCGCGGTCAGGACATTGCCATCCTGCCGCCGGATGTGAACCGCTCCGGCTGGAAATTCACCGTCCAGCAGGACAAGAACGGCAAGCTGTGCATTCTCTTTGGCCTGGGCGCGGTGAAGGCCGTTGGTCAGGGCGCGGTGAATGCCATCATCCGCGAGCGTCAGAATGCCCCCTACAAGGACATCTTCGACTTCTGCAGCCGCATCGACACCAGCGAATGCAACAAGCGCGTGGTGGAGAGCCTCATCAAGGCCGGTGCCTTTGACGAGACCGGCGCGAACCGCATGCAGATGCTGGCCGTGTATGAATCCGCCATGGATGCCAGCATCTCCCGCCGCAAGGCCAATGTGGATGGTCAGCTGTCCCTTTTCGACCTGGCCTTCGGCGATGCGCCCATCCTGGATGAAACGCGCGAATTGCCTAATTTGCCGGATTTCCCTGCCCGGCAGCGTCTCGCGATGGAAAAGGAAATCTCCGGCGTGTACATCACCGGGCATCCGCTGGATGACTACCGCGATACGCTGCAAAAGCTGTCCTTCTCTACCCTTCAGCTGGAAGGGCTGGAGGAACGCGAGGATCGCGGCATGGAGATGGACGGTATGGTGGTGGACATGGGCGGCATCCTCACGGAGGTCAAGGGCAAGGCCACCAAGAAGGGCGCCTACATGGGCTTCATCACCCTGGAAGACCTGACCGGCCAGATCGAGTGCCTGGTCTTCCCCAAGGTCTACGAAAAGTATCAGGCGATGATGGCGGTGGATGATCTGGTGGTGCTCTCGGGCAAGCTGTCCATCCGCGAGGACGAAGCGCCCAAGCTCCTCGTGGACACGCTGACGCCCCTGGAAATGTGGCAGACCCGGTCGGAAAAGCCTGCGCACGCCCCGGCGGGACGTCCGCGCGCCGCGAAAAACGCATCCGCCCACCGCGCACCCGCTCAGCAGCCCATGACGGATTCCCAGCGGGCCGCCAATGCCGGGCGAAAGCTCTTTATCCAGCTCGACCGCGCCCGCATGGAGGAAGCCACCCACCTGCTCAGCCTGTATCCGGGCAGCATCCCGGTGTATCTGCATGTCCCGGCGGAGAAGATGACCTTCCTGCTGCCGTCCGTCCAGTGGTGCGATGCCAGTGCGGATTGTATCAGCCGCCTGTCCGCCGCATTCGGCGAGGGCAATGTCAAAATCGTTGAAAAGAAAGTGTAAGCCATGAACAAACGCCTGAAGGAGATCCTCAAATTCGGCCTGACCGGGGGCGTGTGCTTCCTGATCGAATACGCCGCGCTCCTCCTGCTCAAGGAGGCCCTGCACCTGTCCGCTGTCGCCGCGACCCCTATCGCCTTCCTCATCAGCGTGTTCTTCAATTACCTGCTGTGCGTGCGCTGGGTCTTTGACGGCGCAAAGGGCAGCGGAAAGGCGGCACAGCTGGGCTTTGTCCTCACCAGCGTGATGGGGCTGTTCCTCAACTGGGGCATCATGTGGGGGCTGACCGCCTGGCTGGGCGAGGACACGCTGCTCCTGACCCTGTTCGGGGTGCCGGTCAAGGTCTATATGCTCAACAAGATCATCGCCACCGCGCTGGTCATGGTGTGGAATTACTTCACCAAGCGCTATGTGCTGAAGAAGGAGAACGACGCATGAAGCCTGTGATCTGCTTTGACTGGGATGGCACGCTGTGCGACAGCATGCAGCTGTGCATCGAGGAGAATCGCTCGACGCTGGCGGACATGGGGCTTCCACCGAAGCCTGAGACTGTGCTGCGTGCCTGCAACGGCCCGACCTTCGAGGAGGCCGCGCCCATGCTCGGCATCCCCGATGACCGCATGGACGAATATTGCCGCATCCGCCTGGGTAATGCCCTTTCCCTTGTGCCGAAGGTCAACCGGCTGTTCCCCGGTGCGAAGGACATGCTGCTGACCCTGTGCGAGCATGCAGACCTGTGCATCGTGTCCAACGGTACGCAGGCGTATCTGACGCTGTGTATGCAGCAATTCGGGCTGGAAGGCGTCTTCCGCCGGATCGTGTGGAGCCGTCCTGACCGCACGAAAACGGAGAACCTCGCCGCGCTGCTGGCGGAATTGAAGCCGGAGCGCGCCATCATGGTGGGGGATCGTCTGGGCGATCTCCGCGCTGGCAAGGCGAATGGCCTGCGCACCGTGGCGGCGGCTTTCGGCTACGGCAGCGATGCGGAATACGCCGAAGCCGACCTCCGCGCGGACAGCATGCCTGCGCTGGAGCGCCTCCTGCTGGACTTTGCGTTGGAGGAGAATGCAAACGCCTGATCATCCGCCGCGATCACATCAAAAGGCCGTGCTCCCTGCGATGGGGAACACGGCCTTTTCTGCTGCATTCATGCGATCAGTTGAACAGATCCTTCACCTTGTCCAGGAAGGACTTCTTCTGCTCATACTCCTTGCCGGTGGAGTTCTCGTCGAACTGGCGCAGGAGCTCGCGCTGCTTGTCGGACATGCGCTTGGGGATCTCCACGCGCACGCGGAAGATCAGATCGCCCTTGTTGTTGCCGCCAAGCTGCTGGATGCCGCTGCCGCGGATGCGGAATTCGGTGTCCGTCTGGGTGCCTTCGGGGATCTGGTATTTCACATTGCCGTCCAGCGTGGGGACTTCGATCTCCGCGCCCAGCGCCGCCTGCGTGAAGCTGATCGGCACATCCAGGCGGATGTTGGTGCCCTCGCGGCGGAACAGCTTGTGCGGACGCACGACGATGCGGATGTTCAGGTCGCCGTTGGGGCCGCCATTGGCGCCGGGCTCGCCCTCGCCGCGCTTGGTCAGCACGATGGAATCATCCACACCGGCAGGCACCTTCAGATCCAGCGTGCGCTTGACGCGATGACGGCCGGAGCCGCCGCAGCTGCTGCACTTTTCCTTGATGACGCTGCCTGTGCCGCCGCAGCCGGGGCAGGTGCGCACGGTGGTCATCCAGCCGCCGGACTGGCGGATCTGTCCGGAGCCCTTACACATGGTGCAGGTCTCCGGCTTGGTGCCGGGCTTCGCGCCGGAACCGCTGCAGGTCGGGCACTTCTCATTCCGGTAAAACTCGATGGACTTCACACAGCCCTTCGCAGCCTCTTCGAAGGAGATGCGCAGGTCATAGCGGATGTCCGCACCCTGACGCGGCGCATTGCGGCGATTTCCGCCACCCATACCGCCCATGCCGAACATCTGCTCCAGGATGTCGCCCATACCGCCCATGCCGGAGAAATCCATGCCGCCGAAGGGGTTGCCTCCGCCGCCCATGCCGCCCATGGGATCCTCAAAGCCGAACTGGTCATAGCGGGCGCGCTTATCCGGGTCGGACAGCACCTCGTTGGCCTCGTTCAGCTCCTTGAAGCGTTCTTCTGCTTCCTTATCATTGGGGTGCAGGTCGGGATGGCAGTCCTTGGCCTTCCGGCGGAAGGCGCGCTTGATATCGTCATCCGTGGCGTTCTTTTCGACGCCCAGCACCTCGTAGTAATCGCGTTTGTTGGCCACTGTCAGTCACCTCACGAGGCAGCCCTCCGCGTGTGTCGGATCGCCGCCATGATAGATGGATACGTCAAAACGACTTTTTCCAGTCGTTTACATTTCACAATGTCTTCTTATTATCGGAGTATGGTGGGGGCTTTCCGATCGCCCCCACCGCCCCTTCGGGATGCATACTCTTGAGTATGTTCAAATGGGAGATGCCCGGAAAACCCGGAAAATCCGGGAGCGCCGGTCAGGCACTCCCGGTGGATGAAGTTCGGGAAATTAGTGGACGTCGCCGTCGGCCTCGTAGGTGCCGTCAGCATTCTGCTGATAGCCGCCCTGCGCGCCCATATCGGGAGCGGCGCCTTCGGGGTTCTGCTGCTGATAGAGCTTGCCGAAGATGGCGTACACCTTCTGGGTGAAGCCTTCCATGGCGGTCTTGATCTCGTCAGCGTTGTTGCCCTCGCGGACCTTCTTGAACGCGTCGATCTCGGTCTGCACGGTGTTCTTGTCCTCGTCAGAGAGCTTGTCGCCGTTCTCGCGCAGCTGCTTCTCCATCTCGTAGATCAGGGAGTCCGCATGGTTGAGGGTCTCGACCTCTTCCTTGCGCTTCTTGTCCTGCTCGGCGTACATCTCGGCTTCCTTCACGCGCTGGTTGATCTCTTCCTCAGACAGGTTGGAGGACGCGGTGATGGTGATCTTCTGCTCGCGGCCGGTGGCCTTGTCCTTGGCGGACACATTCACGATGCCGTTGGCATCGATGGAGAAGGTGACCTCGATCTGCGGCACACCACGGGGCGCAGCAGCGATGCCATCGAGCATGAAGCGGCCCAGGGACTTGTTGTCGTAAGCCATCTGGCGCTCGCCCTGCAGGACGTTGATCTCAACGGAGGTCTGGCCGTCGGCAGCGGTGGAGAACACCTGGGACTTGCTGGTGGGGATGGTGGTGTTGCGGTCGATCAGACGGGTGAAGATGTGGCCTTCGGTCTCCAGACCCAGGGACAGGGGAGTGACGTCCAGCAGCAGCACGTCCTTGACCTCGCCGCCCAGCACGCCGCCCTGGATGGCAGCGCCCAGCGCCACGCACTCGTCAGGGTTGATGCCCTTGAAGGGCTCCTTGCCGGTGACCTTCTTCACAGCGGCCTGCACAGCGGGGATACGGGTGGAACCGCCGACCAGGATGACCTTGCTGATGTCGTTGTAGGTCAGGCCGGCATCCTTGAGGGCCTTCTCCATGGGGACGATGGTGGCCTGCACCAGGTCAGCGGTCAGCTCGTCGAACTTGGCGCGGGTGATGGTCATGTCCAGATGCTTGGGGCCGGTGGCGTCCGCGGTGATGAAGGGCAGGTTGATGTTCACGGTGGTGGTGCCGGACAGCTCGATCTTGGCCTTCTCGCACTCCTGCTTCAGGCGCTGCGCCGCAGTCAGGTCCTTGCGCAGGTCGATGCCGTTCTCACGCTGGAACTGATCCGCCACATAGTTGATCAGGCGATCGTCGAAGTCATCGCCGCCCAGACGGGTGTTACCGTTAGTGGACAGCACCTCGAACACGCCGTCGCCGATATCCAGGATGGACACGTCGAACGTGCCGCCGCCCAGGTCGTACACCAGGATCTTCTGGTTGCCGTCCTTGTCCAGGCCGTAAGCCAGGGACGCAGCGGTGGGCTCGTTGATGATACGCAGGACTTCCAGACCGGCGATGCGGCCGGCGTCCTTGGTGGCCTGACGCTGAGAGTCATTGAAGTAGGCGGGCACGGTGATGACGGCCTGGGTGACGGTCTCGCCCAGATAGGCCTCGGCGGTCTCCTTCATCTTGGACAGCACCATGGCGGAAATATCCTGGGGGGTGTAGCCCTTGCCGTCGATGTCCACCTTGTAGTTGGTGCCCATCTCGCGCTTGATGGAGATGACGGTGCGGGTGGGGTTAGTCACAGCCTGACGCTTGGCGATCTGGCCGACCAGACGCTCGCCGTCCTTGGTGAAGCCCACGATGGAGGGGGTGGTGCGGTTGCCTTCCGCATTGGGGATGACGACGGGCTGGCCGCCTTCCATCACGGCGACGCAGCTATTGGTAGTACCCAGGTCGATACCGATGATCTTGCTCATAGTTCATTACTCCTTTTATATGTCTGAATTGGAAAGATGTCGGAATTGATCTATTGTGACCGTCCGCCAGGCGGACGGGACAACGCGTTTTGAAAATTACTCAGCCACGACCTTGACCATGGCGGGACGCAGGAGGTAATCGCCCATCTGGTAGCCCTTCTGGAACACCGCGCAGACGGTGCCGGGCTCGCCTTCCTCGGCGGAACCCTGCATGACCGCATCCTCGATGTTGGGGTCGAACTTTTCGCCCAGACGGTCGATCACGGTGACGCCCAGCTTCTCATAAGCGGCGAGCATCTGCTTGAGCGTCATTTCGACGCCGGTGCGCAGGGAATCGCCTTCCGCAGCGGGGGCGGCCAGGGCGCGCTCCAGATTATCCAGCACGGCGAGCATGGCCTTGGCCACGGCGCGCTGACCATCTGCATAAGCATCGGCGCGGACGGATTCATTGCGGCGGCGGAAGTTGTCGAAATCCGCCTGCGTGCGCTGCGCCAGGGCGAGGTACTCATCGGCCTTGGCAGCGGCGGCCTGGAGGGCAGCCACGTCGATGGCTTCAGCGTCCACCGCTTCGACCTCGATGGCGCCGTCGGGCTGCTGGTTTTCCAGCTCCTGCTGGTTCAGTTCCTGTTCATTCATGCGGCTCTTCTTGCCTTTCTTCTTCATCATCTTACTTTGGAATGCGGCTTCAAGCCGGCCTCCCTTTTTATGATTCCAGGTGGTGAGGATCGTCATCCTCGGTGCCAAACATCTCCGACAGCTGCTGACCCATGGTGTTCATGATGGACAGCACGCGGGAATACTGCATGCGGGTCGGACCGATGACGCCGATGGTGCCCTGCTGGCCGTTGCCGGTGGTGTAGGTGGCCGTCACGATGGAGCAATCCGCCATCTCCGGCACGCCGGTCTCGGGGCCGATGCGTACGGTGAAGGCCATTTCGCCGTTCCGGCCGATGATATCCGCCAGGCGGTCGCGCGTTTCCATCAGGCTGAGGAAAGAACGTGCCTTCTCCATGTCCGAATACTCAGGGTAGCTGAGCATGTTGGACGTGCCGCCGATGGCCACGTGGGGGTGAGAATCCTGCTGACGGGTGTGCATGGCGTCCTCAAGGCCCTCGAGCAATTCCGCCTGGCTCTGCATGCCGTGGATGATCTCCGGCATACGGTCGACGGCCTCCTGCAGGGTCTTGCCGGCCAGCTCATCGGTTAGCGTGCGGCTGACGGAATACAGCGCATCCTGATCCAGCTCCTCGCTGACGCGGATGACCGCATCGCGCACCACACCGGCATCGGTGACGATCACCGCCAGCGCGGCGTTGTCCGACACGGACACCAGCTGGATGTTGCGGATCTTCGGCTGACTTCCCGTGGGGGGAAGCACCACTGCGGTGTAGTTGGTCAGGTTGGACAGCACCTGCGCGGCGTGATCCATCACGTCCTCCATCTGACGGACGCGTCCGCCGAAGTGAGCACGCAGGGCCGTGTCGCTGTCCGTGCGGAGCCGGCCAGTCTTGAGCAGCTGATCCACATAGAGCCGATACGCCTTGGCCGAAGGAATGCGCCCGGCGGACACATGGGGCTGATCCAGATAGCCCAGCTCCTCCAGGTCGCTCATCTCATTGCGGATGGTCGCCGAGGACAGGCCCATGTCGTATTTCTTGGAAATCGTGCGCGAACCCACAGGCACAGCCGTCAGGATATAGTCGTCGATGATGGCTTGCAGGATGCGGAATTTGCGTTCATCCATGCCCATGTTTGCCTCTCCCTTCCGCCGACGGTCTGTGATGACGCGGTGTCGGCTGTTCTGTTAGCACTCGCTCGGGTTGAGTGCTAACTACAGTTGATAATATACCCCCTTTGCGGCGTTTTGTCAATAGGAAAGTCAAAAAAAATTCGCGAAAGTCAAACTTTTTATGCTGCACGGCGGATCATCCGTCCACCGCAGGCTGGTTTGGGCGCGCATGAGCCGAAACGTGGACGCCGCGGTGCGGAAAAGGAAAAAAGCGGCAGGCGAGGCCGCTTTCATTCCTTATATGTATTGCCTCCGCAGCGCAGTATCGCCTTTTGCGCACATCAGCTGCGCGCTGGCGGTCTTCACAGGAAAAGAAAGTCCTCCATCTTGCCCCGGTACAGCACATGGACGGCTGGCCGGGGCTTTTCGGCTGCATGCGCTGCGAAACCCTGCACGGGGTCGGCGATGAGTGCGCCGTCCGCCTGCGGAAGGATCTGCCTTGGCAGCCCGAAGCCCTCGAAGATCAGCGCGTCCCCCTGCCAGGGCTGACGGCATACCAACCCGCTCAGCCCCAGCCACAATCCGGCATCGTCCGCCGCGATGGCGCCCGGGATGCCTCCAAAACGTGCCAATTCCGCCTGCGCGCCAGTCCGCATATTTATATGAAGCAACGCGGTCTGCAAGTCCACCTCGGGCAGGAGCGTCAGCAGGTACGCCGCATCCCCTTGCAGGCAGATGCGCTCCGGCAGGCCCGGCACGGCATACGCAGCCTGTTCCGCCAGATCCGGCAGGGACAGCAGGTGCAGCAGACCATCCGCGCCGCCGCAGACGCAGGCCGTATCCGCCCAGATCGCCGCATCCTGCGGATACACCCCGACACGCGCTGTGCGGATCAGCCCTTCCGCGTCCCACAGGGACAGGCAGTCCGTGTCGGAGGAGAGCAGCAGCGTGTGCTCCTGCCAGCGCGCGAGGGCTTCGATATCCCGGTCGCAGGGGAAGCATGCGCCGCCCATATGCACAAGATGCGCCGCGTTGTCCGCATAGACCTCCTCGTGCTGCATGCCGCATCGCCTCCCTCTGCGTCAAACTATGCGGATTTTGTCGTCCCCGTGCAGGATTTTCGGTGACGTGCGTGGAATGATATAAATTGGCGGAAAATCCGCTCTTTTTCGCGTGCAACGCAGCAAAACGCTGCCGACACCCATATCCCTCATATAGATGAAAGGAAGTATGACACATGTTTACCTACAAGACCAACGGCACCTGTTCCACGCAGATCGACCTGGAGATCCAGGACGGCGTGATCACCTACTGCAAGTTCACCCGCGGCTGCAAGGGCAACACCGAGGGCCTGGCGCGCTCCGTCATCGGCCGCAACGCCGAGGAGATCGCGGAGCTGCTGCAGGGCATCGAGTGCCGCGGCAACACCTCCTGCCCGGATCAGCTGAGCAAGGCCATCCGCGCCTATCACGACTAAGCGGCGCATCCGCTGATGCCCCCCCGAAAGGAGTTTCCCCCTTGTCTGAAAGCAATACAGCCCCCGTGACCTTTGAATCCATGGATCTGTCCAAGGAGATCCTGCATGCCATCGAGGATATGGGCTTCACCAGCCCCTCCACCGTGCAGGCGCGCACCATTCCGCTGATGATGAACGGCGTGGACATCAATGCCATCGCCCCCACCGGCACCGGCAAGACCTGCGCGTTCGGCATCCCCATGCTGGAGTACATCCAGCTCAATGATCCCAATGTGCAGGAGGTCGTGCTGGCCCCCACGCGCGAGCTGGCGCTTCAGATCGGCGATGAGCTGACCCGCCTGGCCAAGTACATCAAGGGCTGCCGCATCGCCGTCCTCTACGGCGGACAGCCCATTCCCAAGCAGCTGGCAGCCCTCAAGCGCAAGCCGCAGATCGTCGTGGCGACCCCCGGCCGCCTGCTGGATCACATGAACCGCGGCAACATCCACCTCAATGCCGTCCACACCATGGTGCTGGACGAGGCGGACGAGATGCTCAACATGGGCTTCGTCAAGGACGTGACCAAGATCATCGAGGCCACGCCGAAGGAGCGTCAGCTGGTGCTCTTCTCCGCGACGATGCATCAGGACGTGCTGACCATCGCCTGGAAGTATCAGAACGATCCGGTGGAGATCACCATCGAGGCCACCAAGGAGGATCGTCCGCAGATCGCCCAGTACGTCATCTCCACTGAGCAGCCCCGCAAGATCGATCACCTGCTCTATCTGCTGGATGCGGATGTGTATCAGCGTGTGATGATCTTCTGCAACACCAAGTTCATGACCGACCGCCTGACCTCCCAGCTCAAGAAGGAAGGCTACAGCGCGGAATGCCTCCATGGCGACATCCCTCAGAGCAAGCGCAATGTGGTCATGTCCGACTTCCGCAAGGGCAAGTTCCCCATCCTCGTCGCCACGGACGTCGCCGCCCGCGGCATCGACGTAGACGATGTGGAGGCCGTCATCAACTTCGACCTGCCGGAGGAGAACGAATACTACCTCCACCGCATCGGCCGCACGGGCCGCGCCCATAAGCACGGCGTGTCCTTCTCGCTGGTGACCTTCCGCGAGAGCGTCCGCATGGATGAGATCCTCAAATACATGATCGCCAAGCCCCTGCCCCTGCATTTCGAGGATGATGTGCTGCGCAATGAGGATGGCACGCCCTTCTTCGACCACATTTGACGGGAGGGGAATGCATCATGTCCCGGAAGAAGCGCATCCGCATCGCCATCACGGCGGCGCTGCTGCTTCTGGCGCTGATCGCCCTTGATCCGCGCATGATCGTCCGCCGCTACATGGTGGAAAGCACCAAGGTGGGGGCACCCCTCCGCCTGGCCGTGCTGACGGACTTCCATGGCTGCAACTACGGCAAGGGCGCAGCCCAGCTGATCGCGGCCGTCGATGCCGAAAAACCCGACGCCGTGCTGCTGGTGGGCGACATCTTCGACGACAAGATGAGCTGGGACGCCTCCGAGGCACTTGTCAGCACACTGGCCAGCCGCTACCCTGCTATTATGTGACGGGCAACCACGAATGCTGGTCAGGCCGCGTGGCGGAGATCGAACAGATCATCACATCTGCCGGCGCGACCGTGCTGGATCAGTCCTGCGCGGTGCTTTCGGTGGGCAATGAGTAGATCAACATCTGCGGCATTCCCGATCCCTACGCCGGGGTGAACACACAAAGCGCTTTGTCCCGTGCAGTTGCCGCCATCCCGCAGGAAGGCTTCACCGTGCTGCTGGCACACCGCCCTGAGCTGGCCGAGAAATACGCCGCAGCAGGCGCATTCGACCTGGTGGTGGCCGGTCATGCCCACGGCGGACAGGTGCGCATCCCGGGTCTGGTGAACGGCCTGCTCGCGCCGCATCAGGGCTGGTTCCCCCGATACGCCGGCGGCCTCTACACCCTCGACGGCATGACCATGATCGTCAGCCGCGGCCTGGCGCGCGAATTCACGCTCCTTCCCCGCGTCTTCAACCGCCCGGAAGTGGTGCTGGTGACCGTCGTTCCGGCGGCGCAACCCTGACCCTGCGTGCTCGGCAGGGCGCGGGAAAAATGAGAAAATGTGAAAAAAGAGTAAATCAGCCCTTGCTATTCTGCGGAAATTGGGCTATAATGAGCGCGGTTGAATTTCTTCGGGTCTGTGGTTGCAAGCCGATGCCAGTCGCAGGCAAAGCGGTCCACGTAACCCGGCCAAAGCGCCGGTGAGCATGGTGCGGTTTAGAAGTAAGACCGTCCAAGAGGCATGACTGTCCTCCCTGCAAAGGGATGAAGTCCTCCCCTTGAGAGGAGTGCGTGAGGGCGCTGAACGCGCAGAGCTACCTCCCAGACGGCGAGTGTGGGGTCAAAAACCAGGTCAGCCGGAGAAACAGCCTATTTCAAATTTTTTCAGGGGGTTCCATCACCATGTACGAAGACAAGACGCTGGTATGCAAAGACTGCGGCAATGAGTTCATTTTCTCTGCCGGTGAACAGGCGTTCTACGCCGAGAAGGGCTTCCAGAATGAGCCCACCCGCTGCCGTGACTGCCGTATGGCACGCAAGGCTACCCGTCCCGCTGCCGGCGCTCCCCGCGAGATGTTCGACGCTGTGTGCGCCGAGTGCGGCAAGGCCACCAAGGTTCCCTTCCAGCCCCGTGAGGATCGTCCCGTGTACTGCAGCGAGTGCTTCGCTGCCCGTCGCGGCTAATCACGCGCGCTGTAAGGCGTGAAAGGGTGTCAACCCGATCGCGGAAAAGAGGTCGCGTACATGCCCCTCTGATTCAGCAAGATAGGTCGAAAGCCCGGAGTCCCGGCCCAGTGCCGGGGCTTTTCTTTTACCCTTTTTCTCTTGCGGAATGAGAACGGATGTGCTATCATAAAGAAAATGCCGCCCCATGCGGATCGGAAAAACCGGAGGGATCGATGATGGAACGCGAGGAACTGCTGTTGCGCCGGATGCAGGGACAGCATCTGCTTTCACCCGTGTCGGCCCGGCAGGTGTGCGCCGACCTTTGCGGACTCCAGGCACAGTTTCTGCGCAATGCTATCCATGCGCTGCGGCTGCGGACGGAGCAAGTGGATGTCACAGACCTGGTGAAGACCTGGATGCTCCGTGGGACGGTGCATTTGATCCCGCAGGCGGATCTGCCGCTGTATCTGCGTCAATGCGGCGGTGCGGAGGCGGTGACGTCCTCCGGCTGGTATAAGTGGATGCAAGGCAGGGGAGAAGTCAATCCGCCGGTGCGTGAAGTGGCGTTGGCGCGGATGCTGCTGGATGACATCCGCCAAGGGATCACCGAAAGGGATGCATTGCGGGAAGCACTGCGCAGTCAGGGCATGATGGAAGAGGAGGAGGCGCGCGCCTTCCATCCGTGGGGCGGCCTTGTGGCGGAGCTCGCCAGCGTGGGTGCATTGGCCTTCCGCGTTGCGATGAAGGACGAGCATCGCCCTGACGAAACGAAAGCGTAGCGACTGCTGCCGCCCTTTGTGCCGATGGCGGAGGACGCGGCGCGGCTGGAATTGCTGCGGCGCTATTTCGCTCACTATGGCCCTGCTACCCTGCGGGATGCGGCGTATTTCTTCCACTGGACGCAGAAGGACATTCGCGAATTGATGAAGCAGCTCCCGGTGGAGCAGATCATATGCGAAGGCAAGACCTACTTTGGCCTGCCCGGCACGGCGGAAGGCACGATGCCCGAGGTGGTGCTGCTGGCTGGCTTTGATCCGCTGATGATGGGCTATCGCAAGGAGGAGAATCCCTTGCTTCCGGCGGAGTATCTGCGCGGGATCTTCAATCTGGCGGGGATCGTCCATCCGGCGATCCTGCTGCGCGGACGCGTGGTCGGCAGATGGAAGGAAAAGGACGGCCGCGTGGAGCTGACGGCCTTTGAGAATCTGGATGCGGTGGATCGCAGGCACATCGGGCAGGAATGCGAACGGCTTCTCAATGTCAGACGGCTGACCTGGTCGTGAGGCGCATGTCCCCCTTGCATCCCGGCGCGATTCGTGGCATAATAGACCCATCAACTTACCCCGTGAAGGAGGACGCTTATGGCAACTGCCCTGTGGCTGCGCACCATCCGCCATCACCGGATGGATCGTCAGCATGTGGAACCCTGCACCCGTGATAATCCGCAAGAGGCGCTGGAGGAAGCCTGCCGCAAGCTGGATATCGGCCGCCCCATCTGGCTGGACAAGCATGAGCGCGAATGGGAGGAATTCGGCCAGACGCGCTTCCTGCCGGATGATTTCCTGGAGCATGTGGATTTCCAGCGCCTGGAGATCGAATTCATCGACCCCGATGCAAAACGCAAAAAGTCCGCCGATCCGCGCAATGCGTTCTGATCGGTGCGTCTGTTTTTACGCATGATACCTGACGCCACTAGCAGGAGGCAAAGAAGATGAGTATGCCGCCGCCCCGTATGCGGATGGGCCGGGTCAACGATCAGTATCGCGTCCCGCTGCCCAAACATCTGCGCGATGTGCCGGGGTATGTGAAAAAAGTCGTATCCGATACCTGCGGGCGGATGTTCTATATCATCCGCCTGGTCTGGGAGGCCAACCGGGGCATCATGTTCATGATGGCGTTCATGACGCTGTTCAACGGCGTGATGCCCGTGATCGGCTCGATTATCAGCAAGGAGATCCTCAACAGCCTTTCGCAGGCCTTTGGCAGCGCGATGACGAGCTTCCGCATCATTACCGTGCTGCTGATCGCCCAGTTCGTCTATCAGCTGTTCAAGGATGCAGTCGGGCGTATCTATTCGACCGTTTTGCAGATCTCAGGCGAGGTGGTCGCCAACCATATCAAGATCAAGCTGATGACAAAGTCCAAAGAGGTCGACCTGTCCAGCTACGACAGCCCGGAATACTATGCCAAGCTGGAAAATGCCACCCGTGAGGCTGCGCGCCGCCCCATCGAATCGCTGACATCGACCTTCTCCATCATTTCTACCATCATCAGCATCGTCAGCTATATCATTGTCATCCTGGCCATCGGCATCGTGCCGGCACTGGTCATCATCGCGCTGGCCATCCCGTCCACGGTGATCAACTTCTACTTCCGCCGGAAGAACTTCAACTACATGTTCCGCCGCAGCAAGGAACGCAGGCAGCTGAATTATTATTCCGAGCTGGTGACGAACAAGGATCTGGTCAAGGAGATGCGCACGCTGAACCTGACGGATACCTTCATCCGGAAGTATCAGGATGTGTTCGATGTCTATTTCAAGGGGCTGAAGCGGCTCAAACTCCATGAGCTCATCTGGAATCTGACCATGAGCATCCTGTCAACGGCGGTCAACTGCGTGCTCTTTGTCCTGATCGCGCAGGGGGTGTTCGAGGGCCGCTATGAGGTGGGCAACTACGCGCTGTATACCGGCGCGCTGCAGGCCATCTCCCAGGGCATCTCGTCGCTGATCACGACCACGGCCTCCATCTATGAGTCGACGCTTTTCATCAACAACATGATCTCCTTCATGAATGAAAAGCCCAAGATCGTCCCGTGCATCGATCCGCCACGCCCTGTGTCCCGCGGCACCGGACACACCATCGTCTTCGACCATGTGTCCTTCCGCTATCCGGGTGCCTCCAAGGACGTGCTGCGTGACATCAACCTGACCATCGCGCCGAATGAATCGGTGGTGCTGGTGGGCCTCAACGGTGCCGGCAAGACCACGCTGATCAAGCTGCTGATGCGCCTGTACGACCCGACTGAAGGCACGATCCTTCTGGACGGGCATGACATCCGGGAATACGACGTGACCGCGCTGTATGACATGTTCGGCATCGTTTTCCAGGATTATGGCAAATATGCGGTCAGCGTGCGCGAAAACATCGCATTCGGCGAGGTGATGAAGGACATCCGCCAGGAGGAGATCGAGCAGGCCGCCGCGCACAGCAACGCCAGCAGCTTTATCCAGCGCCTGCCGCAGCAGTATGACACGCCGCTGATGCGCTATTTCGAGGATGACGGCACGGAACTCTCCATCGGCCAGTGGCAGAAGATCGCCATCGCCCGTGCGTTCTATGCCGATTCGGATATCCTCATCCTGGACGAACCCACCGCCTCCCTGGATGCCATCGCCGAGCAGGAGATCTTCACCCAGTTCGAGATGCTCCGCGAGGGGAAATCGTCCATCTTCGTTTCGCACCGCCTGTCCAGCGCCACCACCGCCAGCAAGATCGTCGTGCTGGATCACGGCACGGTGGAGGAGATCGGCACCCATGCCGAGCTCATGCAGGCCAGGGGCGAATATTACAAACTGTTTTCCACCCAGGCGAAGCGGTATCAGGCGCCGCCCGAGCCCTTTGAACCGGGACGCGGCGCACCGCCGATGGGGCCGCATCATCCGTGAGCGGCAAAATGTGATTTCGATATGCTGAAAGGAGAAGATCCCGAATGGACAAGAAGATCTACGACCTGATCGATTCCTATGCCGATGCCTATACCGCCCACCTGAAGCGCTGGGTGCAGGTGCCTTCTGTGAAGGACGAGCCTGCCCCGGGTGCGCCCTTTGGCAAGGAAGTCCGCCGCATGTATGACATCGCGCTGGCGGATTGCGAAGCGGAGGGCTTCGTGACGCGCGGCTTTGACGGCTACGCGCTGGATGCGACGCTGGGCGAGGCCGAGGAGGCCATTGCCGTCCTGGGGCATCTGGATGTGGTGCCTGCAGGCGATGGCTGGACGGTGGATCCCTTCGCGGCGGTGCAGCAGGGCGACCGGCTCTACGGCCGCGGCACCGGGGACGACAAGGGTCCGGCGCTGTGTGCGCTCTATGCCATGAAGGCCATCAAGGAGGCCGGCGTGCCGCTGAAGAAGAGCATCCGCCTGATCTTGGGCTGCGATGAGGAAAGCGGCTGGGAGGACATGGCGTACTACTGCGCCCATGCGGACATGCCTGAAGTCGGCTTCTCCCCGGATGCCTCCTTCCCCCTCATCAACACCGAAAAGGCGATGCTCCATATGGTGCTGACTGCGCCTGTGTCCAATGAGGGGCTGCAGGTGAAGGAAATGTTCACCGGCGAGCGTCTGAATGTCATCCCGGGCGAGAGCAAGGCACTGCTGGCTGGTGGTGCGGAGCTGGCGGAGCAGGTGGCGGCCTATGCGGCCAGGACCGGCCTGCCCTACACGGCGGAAGTGACGGACGAGGGCGTCTGGGTCACGGCGGAGGGCATCCCCGGCCACAGCGCCTATCCCGAAGGCCGCCGCAATGCCATCGGCATGATGCTCCTGCTGCTCAAGGAGCTGGGTGTCCAGGGTGCCTTCGCCACGCTGGCGGACGCTGTCGGTCTGCAGAGCAACGGCGCGGCACTGGGCTGCGCGTGTGAGGATGCGGTCTCCGGCGCGCTGACCTGCAACATGGGCATCCTCCACCTGGAAAACGGCGTCATCACCTGCACGCTGGATATGCGCGTGCCGGTCACGGCGGATCTGGATCAGCTGGAAGCGAATGCGCGGGCTGCGCTGCCGGGCTTCCATGCGGGATCCGTGGAGAAGAAGGAGCCCCATCACGTCCCGGCGGAGAGTGAGCTGGTGTCGAATCTGCTGGCGGCATATCACGAGGAGACCGGTCTGCCGGCTGAGCCTCAGTTCACCGGCGGCGGCACCTACGCCAAGGTGCTCAAGCAGGGCGTGGCGTATGGCGCGGCCTTCCCGGATGACGAGGATCTGGCGCATCAGGCCGGGGAGTATGTGTATCTGTCCAAGATGATCACCGCCACGAAGATTTACGCCAATGCGCTGATCCGCCTGGCCGGAAAGTAAGGGAAAATCCACCGGTATGCGACCGCGGCGGTGCTGCAGGGACATTGCGCCCTTCGGCACCGCCTCTTTTTATGCCGTTTGTTCTTTACTTTTCCCTCTGGAAGCTGTATAATAAGATGATTTATTATACCCAAACTGGGTCAATATGCACAGGGGAGGATTCATCATGGCCAAGACGATCTCCATCATCAATCAGAAGGGCGGCGTGGGCAAAACGACCACGGCGATCAATCTGTCCGCCCTGATGGCGGATATGGGGCAGCGCGTGCTGCTCGTGGATCTGGATCCCCAGGGGAATTCGACGTCCGGCCTGGGCATGGCGGTGGAGGAGAAGTCCGTCTACGAGGTGCTGATGGGGCGCGTCCGCATGCAGGAGCTGGTGGAGAAGACGGATTTCAAGAACCTCTCCATCGCCGGCGGCGATATCCGCCTGGCTGGTGCCGAGCTGGAAATGGTCAACCTGGAGAAGCGCGAATTCCGCCTTAAGACCGCCCTGCAGACCGTGGCGCAGGATTTCGACTTCATCCTGATCGACTGTCCGCCGTCCCTGTCGCTGCTGACGGTCAATGCGCTGACTGCCTCCGACAGCGTCATCATCCCCATCCAGTGTGAATACTACGCGCTGGAAGGCGTCGCGAGCCTGGTGCAGACCATCCAGCGTGTGAAGAAGACCTCCAACCCCCACCTGGACATCGAGGGCGTGCTGCTGACCATGCTGGACGGCCGCACGAATCTGGGCCTGCAGGTGGTGGACGAGGTCAAGAAGCACTTCAAGAAGCAGGTGTACGGTACGGTCATCCCGCGCACGGTGCGCCTGGGTGAGGCGCCGTCCCACGGCGAGCCCATCCACATCTACGACAAGCGCTCCAATGGCACGATCGCCTATGCGTCCCTGGCCCGTGAGGTGCTGGCGCGCAATGGTGTCAAGGTGGATAAGCACTGGACGCTTTGATGTGACCGCAGCCGACCTGCGCATGCAGAACAAATGCCGAATCATCCCGAAGGGAGCCAACATTTATGCCGAAAAAGACGCATGGGCTGGCCCGGGGCCTGGATGCCCTGCTGCCCGAATTGGATACCGCTGCCCCAGGCGCAGGGCAGGAGATCAGCATCGGGGATATCGATCCCAACCCGGATCAGCCCCGCCATACCTTTTCGCCCGAGAGCATTGAGCAGCTGTCCCAGTCCGTGAAGGAGCAGGGCGTGCTGCAGCCCATCCTGGTCACTCCGACCAGCGGCGGACGCTACCGCATCGTCGCGGGTGAGCGCCGCTGGCGTGCGGCCCGTGCCGCCGGACTGACCACCGTGCCCTGCATCGTGCGCGAGATGGATGTGGTCACCCAGATGGAGATCGCGCTGATCGAGAACATCCAGCGTGAAGACCTCAACCCCATCGAGACCGCCATGGGCATCCAGAGCCTGATGAAGCAGTGCGGCTACACCCAGGAGAAGGTGGCTCAGCGGCTGAGCAAATCCCGTCCGGCGGTGGCGAATCTGCTGCGCCTGCTGACCCTGCCCGAAAGCGTGATCGACATGATCCGCCACGGCACCCTGTCCGCCGGACACGCGCGCGTTTTGGCCGGCCTGAGTTCCGACGATGTGAAGATCAGCCTGGCCAACCGCACCGTGGCGGAGGGCTGGTCCGTTCGTCAGCTGGAGAATGCCGTGGCGCTGATGCGTCAGCCTGGCACGAAGCTCCCCAAGCAGCCCGCTGCAAAGCCGAAGCTGGATGCGGAGCTGCACGAGCTGGAGAACCTCTGCCGCGAGGCCTTCGGCATGCGCGCGACCCTCACCGGCAATGCCAAAAAGGGCAAGATCGTGCTGCAATACTACTCCCAGGATGAGCTGGAGCGCCTCAACGAACTGCTTCAGCAGCTGCATAAGTGACCTTGTCCGGCCGCCGCGATGAAAAACGGCGCGCCGCAGGAAAGATTGGAGGCATCCCCATGGCGAAACTCCCGCCGCTCCCTGATCTGCCCCGCTGGGATGGTCCGCTGTCCCATCCCTTCTATTCGAATGTCGTCAAGCGCGCGCTGGATTTCCTCCTCGCGCTGATCGTGCTCATCCCGGCCAGCCTGGTGATGATCCCCCTGGCCATCTGGGTGAAGCTGGATTCCCCCGGCCCGGTGCTGTATCGTGCCGTGCGCGGCGGATACAAGAATAAGCCCTTCTACATCATGAAATTCCGCACTATGGTGGTGGACGCCGACAAGACCGGCGGCTGCACCGCCAAGGACGATCCACGCGTGACCCGTTCCGGCCGGGTGATGCGCCGCCTCAAGCTGGACGAGCTGCCCCAGCTGTTCAACATCATCAGGGGCGACATGTCCTTCGTCGGCCCGCGCCCGGAGCTGCTGCTCTACACCAATGCCTACACGGCGGATCAGCAGTGCATCATGTGGGTGCGCCCCGGCATCACCGACCGCTCCTCCATCGTGTATATCGCGCAGGATGAGATCGTCGGCACCGAAAACCCGGTGGAGAATTACGAGAAGTACATCCTGCCGGAGAAGAACCGTCTCCGCGTGGAATACGCGCAGCATCAGAGCTTTGCGCTGGATATGCAGCTTTTCTTTGAGACCATCGGCGGCGTGTTCGGCAAGGCGAAGAAGATGGCGCAGGAAAAGGGGAAGAAAGCAGCATGACCTATACGGAAAAGACCCATGCGGCCTTTGGCGGCGCGCCCATCGATACTTCCGATCCGCGCGTGCTGGCCTGGCTGATCCGCCGCCATGGGCTCGAAATGACCCATATCAGCCGCGGCAGCCACATCGGCGCCATCTTCTCCCTCGCGGAGATCATGGCCACCCTCTATACCGGCGTGCTGCATGTGGATCCGCTTCAGCCCAAGATGCCCGACCGTGACCGCCTCGTCCTCTCCAAGGGGCATGCAGGCGCAGCGGTCTATGCAGCGCTGGCGGAACGCGGCTTCTTCGATGTGGAGGAGCTGTCCACCCATTACGCCAACGGTTCACGCCTCTCAGGGCATGTGAGCCACAAGGGCGTGCCGGGCGTGGAGTTCTCCACCGGTTCTCTGGGACACGGGCTGGCGGTCTGTGCCGGCATGGCGCTGGGTGCGAAGAAGGACAATGCACCCTGGCGCGTCTTCTGCGTTTTGGGGGATGGCGAGTGCGACGAGGGTTCTGTGTGGGAAGCCGCCCTCCAGGCCCATCATTACGGGCTGGATAACCTGATCGCAGTGGTGGATCACAACCGCATGCAGTCGCTGGATTTCTGCGAAAACACCATCGCGCTGGAACCCTTCGGGGAGAAATGGGCGGCCTTCGGATGGAACGTCATCAAAGTGGACGGGCATGACGTGGATGCGCTGCGTGCCGCCTTCGAGCAGGCCAAGGCCAACCGCGGCAGCGGCAAGCCCACCGTCATCATCGCGCTGACCACCAAGGGCAAGGGGGTGTCCTTCATGGAGAATGACATCCTCTGGCATTACCGCACGCCCCAGGGGGAGGAATACGACGCAGCGCTGAAGGAACTGGAGGCGCAAAGGCCATGAGAGATGCATTTACCCGTGCGCTGATGCGCGAGGCCGCCAACGATCCGCGGCTGACCCTCGTCACCGGTGACCTGGGCTTCGGTGTGCTGAAGCCCTTCTGGGAGACCTATCCGGATCAGTTCGTCAATGCGGGCATCGCCGAGCAGGGCATGACCGGCCTGGCTGCCGGCCTGTCCATGACCGGACGCACCGTGCTGACCTATTCCATCGGCAATTTCCCGACCCTGCGCTGCATCGAGCAGATCCGCAATGACTGTGCCTACCATGGCGCGAATGTCAAGGTGGTGTGCGTGGGCGGCGGCTTCGTCTACGGGAGCCTGGGCATGTCCCACCATGCGACGGAGGACATGGCCATCCTGCGGGCGCTGCCGGGCGTGACGGTCTTCACCCCTGGCGACCCCTATGAGGTGGAAGCCATCGTGCCAGTCATGCTGAACACCCCCGGCACCTGCTATCTGCGCCTGGGACGCGGCGGCGAACCCTGTCTGCATGACGGCCCCATCGCGAATTATACCGCGCCGCACGCCCTCACCCTGCGTGAAGGCAGCGATGTGGCGCTCCTGTCCGCTGGCGGCATCCTGACCCAGACGGTCAGCGCGGCGAAGTTCCTGGCGGAGCAAGGCGTTTCCGCCGAGGTGGTGAGCTTCCCCTGCCTCAAGCCCATCGATCAGGAGAAGCTGGCCGAGCTGGCACAGCGCTTCCGCCATATCGTCACGGTGGAGGAGCATTCCGTCGTGGGCGGCTTCGGCAGCGCGGTGTGCGAATGCATCGCTGAGACCGGCGCCCCGTGCAAGGTCCACCGCATCGGCATGGAGGACGTGTATTCCACCATCGTCGGCACGCAGCAATACCTGCGCGGCGAATACCGCATGGATGACCATGCCATCTGCCAGCGCACGCTGGACTGGCTCAACGATTGAGGAGGCTGTGCATGAAGAAGCTCATCGCTTTGGTGCTGACGCTCTGCCTGCTGCCGCTTTTTGCATCGGCGGAAATGAACGCCGAGGGCGAAGTCGTCGTGGCGCTGGAGGGCGCGACGTTTTCCTTTACCCCTGCGGAGGAGCTGATCTGCCTGACGCGGGAATCCAGTGCGTCGGTCTTCAACCGCTTTGGCCTGAGCCAGCGCGAGACCGTCCCCCTGATGGAGCAGAGCGGCGTCTACGCCCTGCTGACGGATGAAATGTACACCTGCGAGATCCAGATCGCGGCCCTGCCGGCCACGGATGAAAACTACAACGAAATGACCGGGTTCGGCGAGGAGATGACGCGCTCCGGCTTTGAGCATTACTATCAGGAATGCGGCTATGACGTGCTGTTCTGCGACGTGTATAACGCATACGGCGGACACAAGTTCATCCGCACCTGCATGTCTGAGCTCCTGGAGGATGGTACGCCCGATCACATGGTGGAATACCTGACCTGCCATGGCGGATATGCCGTGTCGATCGTGATGTTTACCTATGAAATTGCGCCGACCCAGGAACAGCTGGATATGTGCGACGCATTGGCGGATTCGATGTGGATCATGCCGGATGCGGTCATTCTGGATGCCATCGGCGACTGATGTTGCCGTCTGAGAGGAAAGGAGAAAAACGGAAATGGAAGAAAAGAAGCTGAGTCTGCCCGAGATCCACGCGGAACTGATGGAGCA
>CAZIUA010000041.1:0-22424 GCA_964542315.1 uncultured Faecalibacterium sp.
CGCGCTTGACGATCATCTTGTTGGAGTACTTCTTGTGCTTGCGGGTCTTCAGGCCCAGAGCGGGCTTGCCCCACGGAGTCACAGGAGCAGGCATGCCAACGGGGCTCTTGCCCTCGCCGCCGCCGTGCGGGTGGTCGCAGGGGTTCATGACAACGCCGCGGACGGTGGGACGGATGCCCATGTGGCGGACGCGGCCAGCCTTGCCCAGACGCACATTCTCATGATCGGAGTTACCCACAGTGCCGATGGTGGCCTTGGCGTTCAGCGGCAGCTTACGCATCTCGCCGGAGGGCAGACGCACGGTCGCGAAGCCATTTTCCTTGGCCATCAGCTGAGCGCTCATGCCGGCGGAACGGACCAGCTGGCCGCCACGGCCGGGCTTGAGCTCCAGGTTGTGAATCAGGGTGCCAACCGGGATGCTGGTCATGGGCAGGGCGTTGCCGGGCTTGATGTCAGCATTCTCGGAGGAGACGACGGTGTCGCCGACCTTCAGGCCCTGAGGAGCCAGAATGTAGCGCTTCTCGCCATCGGCGTAGAACAGCAGGGCGATGAACGCGCTGCGGTTGGGATCGTACTCGATCGCGGCAACCTTCGCGGGAACTTCCAGCTTGTTGCGCTTGAAATCGATGATACGATACTTGACCTTGTTGCCGCCGCCCTGGTGACGGACGGTGATCTTGCCCTGCTTGTTGCGGCCGGCGTTCTTCTTCAGGGTCTCGCACAGGCTCTTCTCAGGGCTCTTCTTGGTGATTTCCTCGTAGGTCAGAACCGACATAAAGCGCCGGGCGGGCGAAGTCGGCTTGTAAAGACGAATAGCCATTCTCTTGTCCTCCCTTGCTTACTCGGCCATGCCTTCGAAGAACTTGATGGGCTTGGAGTCCTTCTTCAGCGTGACATAGGCCTTCTTGACTTCGGGGGTGCGGCCAGCAGTGCGGCCCTGACGCTTGATCTTGCCCATGGTGCGCAGGGTGTTGACCTTTTCAACCTTGACGCCGTCCTCAGCGAAGACGGTCTCAATGGCCTGCTTGATCTCAGTCTTGGTGGCGTGGATGTCCACCTCGAAGATGTACCGCTTGTCAGCGATGCAGGCGTACGCCTTCTCGGTCAGAACCGGGCGGCGGATAATGTCGTGGGGGTTCTTCATTATGCGTACACCTCCTCAACGAGCGCCAGAGCAGCCTTTGTCAGGATCAGCTTGTTGGCGTTCAGGATATCGTAGACGTTCAGGGTGTTGACGTAGGTGGTGGCACCCTCAGCCAGGTTGGCGGTGGCGCGAACCACGTTCTCCTCACGCTCGGGCAGAACGATCAGAGCCTTTTTCTCGGCACCGAGGTTCTTCATGACCTTCGCCATCAGCTTGGTCTTGGCCTCAGCCAGGTTCAGCTCGTCCACGATCATGATCTCACCAGCGTTGAGCTTGGAGGTCATCGCAGACTTGAAGGCCAGGCGGCGAACCTTCTTGGGCACCGCGATGTAGTAATCGCGGGGCTTGGGGGCGAATACGACGCCGCCGTGGGTGAACTGGGGCGCGCGGTTGCCATGGTGGCGAGCATTACCGGTGCCCTTCTGACGGTAGATCTTGCGGCCACCGCCACGGACCTCGGTACGGGTCTTGGCACTCTGGGTGCCCTGGCGCTGAGCGGCCAGGTAGGAACGGACGACCAGATGCATGGCGGCTTCATTGATAGAGGAAGCGAAAATCGCGTCGCTCAGTTCAACCTCGCCAATGGCCGCGCCTTCCATATTGTAAAGAGCAGTCTTAGCCATTGTTACTTTCCTCCTCGCGGCATCACTTGACGGTGTCGCGGATGATCAGCAGACCCTTGTTGGCGCCGGGCACAGCACCCTTGACCAGCAGCAGGTTGCGCTCCACATCCACAGAGACAACTTCCAGGTTCTGAACAGTCACGCGGTCCACGCCGTAGTGGCCGGCCATGTGCTTGTTCTTGAACACACGGGAAGGATCAGAGTTGGCGGACAGGGAGCCCACGCCGCGGTGATACTTGGAGCCGTGTGCCATGGGGCCGGTGTGCTGATTCCAGCGCTGGATGGCGCCGGTGTAGCCATGGCCCTTGGAGGTGCCGGTCACGTCGATCTTGTCGCCAGCAGCGAACTGCTCAACGGTGATGACGTCGCCAACGTTGTAGGAAGCGCAGTCGTCAAAGCGGAACTCGCGCAGCACGCGCTTCGCCTCAACGCCAGCCTTCTTGTAGTGGCCCAGCTCAGCCTTGGTGTGCAGCTTCTCAGCGCGCTTCTCGGTCATCTCGCCGAAGCCCACCTGGACAGCAGCATAGCCATCAGTTTCAACGGTCTTGGTCTGCACGACGGTGCAGGGGCCAGCCTCGATCACGGTGACCGGAACAAGACGGCCATCTTCGGTAAAGATCTGCGTCATGCCGATCTTCTTACCCACGATCGCTTTCTTCATTGTTTCGTCCTCCTGCCTTACAGCTTCATTTCGATTTCGACACCAGCAGGAAGTTCGAGCTTCGACATGGCGTCCACGGTCTTGGGGCTGGCGTTGATGATGTCGATCAGGCGCTTATGGGTACGGCGCTCGAACTGCTCGCGGCTGTCCTTGTACTTATGGGTCGCGCGCAGGATGGTCACGATCTCCTTCTCAGTGGGGAGCGGGATCGGGCCCGACACGCGGGCGCCAGTGCGCTTCGCAGCCTCGACAATCCGCTCGGCGGACTGATCGATCAGGGTGTGCTCATAGCTCTTGAGCTTGATGCGAATCTTCTGGATGGCCATTGATTTACCTCCTAGTTTCGTCTCGTTGACGCCGTCGCGGTTTCCACTGCAGGTGCAGATCCCGCCGCGCCTCGAGTCCGTCGCCCGATTGACGGGCTGGTCCATGATAATTACCCGCCTGGCCTGGCGGCAACTTACCACTTCATCCCTAAACAGACAACAGACACATTATACACGATACTACAGCATAAATCAAGAGGTTTTTCGAATATTTTTGAAAAAAATTTTGAGTTTTTTCGGCCTTCCGGCGTCGAAAACCGCCACTTATCCACGCTTTCCAGTTTTCTGCCTATACACGGCCACCGGCGTGTCCATGTTTTCAGGTGTAAGAGCTTCCTCCGACCCCTGTTTTTCGCGTTTTGCATTTTTGTTTTCTGAACGCCTTGATTTTCCTGCGTTTCAGCGCAATTTCGTTCACACCTTGCCAGGTGTGTCCATCGAAGGCCGACGTTTTTCCGCCTTTCGCGGCACAAAAAAAGCGCGTCCGGCGGGCAGATCAGCGCTCGATTTGTCCGATCTGGTTTTTGCTCACCGCGCGTTGTATTCCCCATTCCTTCCCCCGTGAGCGGCTGCGCCAGCCCAGCGCCCGGTGTACATTCTGAATAACTCCTCCGATCCGGCGGCTGCACCCTCTTTGCTTTCTTTTATATATAGAAGGTTTTCATCCGCGCCGGACCGCCTCCGCCGCTTTGCGGAAGCTGTGGGCGAGCGAGTTCCTTCTATATTATAGGAGTTCCACCCCGCCTTCACAGAATTTACAATTGTCTCATTGAATCTCATGAAGCATTGTGATATACTTTCTTCGTAATGCATTGCTGGTCTTTTGACGTCCCGGGCGCAGCGTCCTCGCGCTGCGCTTTTTTGCTGCCCGTATTCCCCTGCGCGGCGGATTATGCTATACTATCGTAGAAGAAATTTTCCGCAGGCGGGAACATATTCCGCCCATCATACGTCATATTTTCAGGAGGGACCCCTCCCTTCCCGGGAAAGCGAGGCGAAACGATATCATGTTAGACGAATTCACCCTGCGCAAGGCGCAAAAGGGCGATTCCCATGCCTTTGAACGGCTTGTCACCCCGCATGAGCAGATGCTCTGGCGGGTCTGCTGGCATTATACCCATCATCAGGAGGACGCATCGGACTGCCTGCAGGAGGCCATGCTCAAGGCGTGGCGCGCCATCGGCAGCTATCGCGGCGAATGCGCCCTCTCGACCTGGCTGTACAGGATCGCATCCACGGTCTGCCTGGACTTTTTGCGCAAGCGCAAGCGCCTGCCGGAGACCGAATCCGCCGATGAAATGTCCGAAGACGGCTTCATGCCCGTGGATCCTTCGCCCACCCCGGACGAATCCATCCTCAAGGCGGAATCCACCGCCCATATCCGCGCCGCCATGGATGCCCTCCCCGGCGACATGCGCACAGTGCTCGTCCTCTACGCGCTGGAGGGGCTGGGCTATGAGGAGATCGCCCAGACGCTCGGCATCTCCGTCGGCACGGTCAAGAGCCGCCTGAACCGCGCGCGCCAGAAAATCGCGAAATATCTGGCCGCGGATGGGAACAATCCCCCCGTTCCATCGTCTGACAAAGTGAAAGGAGGACGCACCCATGCTTCCTATTGATGAAAACGAAGTCCTCCGGGACGCGCTTTCCGGGCTGAACGACGAAGTTCCCCCCATGCCGGAGGGACTCCACGCTGCCTGGATGCAGAAGGTGGAGGACGATATGGACCATTCCCGCAATGAAAAGGCCATCGAAAAGACCCGCACCCGCCGGAGCCTCACCCGGTTCCTCAGCGTCGCGGCAGCCATGGTGTTTGTCGTCGGCGGAACGCTGCTCACCCGCGACGACCTCTACCTCAAGTCCGCCTCGCAGGCCGAGAACGGCAGCGGCAATGCCCGCGCCGTGCTGTTTGACAGCGCCTATGCCAATTCCTTTGACTACGGTTATGACGATGCCTATGAAGAGGTCGTCGGTGAGACCGAGACCGCTGCTTACGGCGCCGTCGTGACCAGCACGGGCCGCAGTGCCAAGGCGGCCGCCGCCGTGACGGAGAAGAAGATCATCCGCAATGCCAGCCTGACCATTTCCACCCAGACTTTCGAGAGCAGCCTGGCCGCGCTGAAATCCGGCTGCGAAGGCCAGGGCGGCTGGATCGAAAGCATCTCGGAGAATGTCAGCAATGGTTCCGGCCTGCGCACCGCTTACCTGACGCTGCGCATCCCACAGGAGACGCTGGACGCCTACCTCGCCGGGACGGAAGCGCTGGGGCGCATCACCTACCGCAGCGAATCCACCCAGGACGTCACGGCCTCCTATCAGGACACCCAGACCCGTCTGAACACCCAGCTGGCGCTGATGGAACGCCTCCAGGCGCTCATCACCGAATCGGGTGACCTGTCCGACCTGCTGGCGCTGGAAAGTCAGATCGCCGACACCCAGTATCAGATCGACTCCCTGCAGTCCGCGCTGAATGCCACCGACCGCCAGGTGACCTACTCCACCGTCAGCGTGACGCTGCGCGAAGAGAAGAACGCCGATCTGACGGACGGCACCGTGTCCTTCGGCGACCGGCTGTCCTCCGCCATCAGCGTTGGCCTGAACGCCCTGGTGACCTTCCTGGGCGATGCGGCGGTCTTCCTGGTGGCCGCGGCACCCTTCCTGGGCATTGTCGCCATCGTCCTCGTGATCGTGCTGATCATCCGCAAAAAGCGCCGGATCAGCTGAATCAACCTCATCAGCCTGTTGCTGAATGATCGCGAAAAGGAGGAATCCCCATGAAAAAGCTCTTTGCCCTGCTGCTGACCCTGATGCTGCTGCCGGTGTTCGCCCTGGCGGAAGAAGCCGACAGCATGCCTGCGAATACCCCCATCGCCGTGGCGGACGGCGCGACGATCACCATCACGGGCAGCGCATCCATGTCCCTCAAGGCGGACTACGCCCGGGTGTCCGTGGGTGTTTCCACGCAGGCCGCCACAGTGGAAGCCGCCGCACAGGAGAACAATGTGCTCATCCACGCGGTCATCGACGCGCTGAAGGCCGCCGGCATCGCCGAGACGGACATCGTCACCAACAGCTACTCCGTCTATGCGCAGTATGATTACTCCTCCTTCTCCGGTGAAGAGAAGCTGGTCGGCTACAAGGTCACGAATCAGCTCAGCGTCATCCTCCGCGATATGGCGCATATCGGCGCGACCCTGGATAAGGCCACCACTGCCGGCGCAAACAGCATCTACAACATCGAATTCCTCTCCACCAAGGCGGACGAAGCCCAGGACGAGGCCATGACCTACGCCGTGCAGGATGCGATCCGCCGCGCGAAGCTGCTCGCCAGCGCCGCCGGACTGGAGCTGGGCGGCATCGTCTCCATCAGCGACAGCACCTCCGGCTGGCTCGTTTCCTCCCGCACCTATGAATCCGCGATGGATAAGGCGGCCACAAGCAATGTCATCCTGCCGGATGATGCCTCCGTCAATGCCAGCGTGACCATGGTTTTCGAGCTGAAATAACAGGCAGATCCCCCACCACAAAAAGAGCCGCTTGCCTTCGCCCGGTGCGATCAGCAAGCGGCTTTATTTCATTTACAGCGCGATGCCATGGCTCTTCAGCCCGCGCAGGAAATCCTCCGGCAGCGGCGCCGTGAAGGTCATACGCTCGCCAGTGGTCGGATGGGTGAAGGACAGCGTGTATGCATGCAGCATCAGCCGGGGGACTTTCGCGCCCCTGGGGCTGCCGTAGATCGGATCGCCGCAGATGGGATGCCCGATGTGCCTGGTATGCACACGGATCTGATGCGTGCGCCCGGTGAGGATGTGCACATCCAGCAGCGTGACGCCGTTGCCGCGCGCGAGCACCGTCCATTCGGTGATGGCTTCGCGGCCGTCCTCGTCCACGGCCATCTTCTTGCGATCCTTCTTGCTGCGCGCGATGGCAGCCTCGATACGCCCCGTGTCCTCGCGGAGATTGCCTTCCACCAGCGCGCGGTAGTGCTTTTCCATTTCCCGCGCGGCCAGCTGCTGGCTCAGGGCCAGCTGGGATGCATCGTTCTTCGCCACAAGGAGCAGACCGCTGGTGTCCTTGTCCAGCCGGTGGACGATGCCGGGGCGGAGTTCGCCGCCGATGCCGCCCAGGCTGTCCAGATGGTACAGCAGCGCATTCACCAGCGTGCCGTCCTCATTGCCGGCCGCCGGATGCACCACCATGCCGAAGGGCTTGACCACCACGGCCAGGTCGTCATCCTCATACAGGATGGTCAGGGGGATGTCCTGCGCCTGGGGGGCAGCAGGCTTGGGCGCAGGGACGCTCAGGACGATCTCCTGCCCTGCCCTGGCCTTGAAGCCCGCCTTGGTGACGGGCTGCCCGTCCGCCGTGACCTGGCCTTCCTCGATCAGCGCGGCGATGCGGCTGCGGGTCAGTCCGCTGCATTCCGCCAGCAGCACGTCCAGGCGGCGTCCATCCGCCGTGATGCGGATCTCATTTGCTTCCATCGTGTTTCTCTCTCCATTCATCCGGGCGCAGCAGCATCGACAGTGCCAGAAGCACCGCACCCACCGTGAGCGCCGCATCCGCCACATTGAAAATAGCGAAATCCACAAACAGCGCCTCAAACATATCCACAACGTATCCACGTATCCACCGGTCGAGCATATTGCCCACCGCGCCGCCCAGCATCAGCATGGAGGCGATGCGGCTCACCGGCCCCAGACGATACCGCCGCAGCACCAGCCACCCCAAAAAGATGCACCCTGCCGACACGAAGCCCAGCAGCCACGCACGGCCGCTGAACAGGCTGAAGGCCATGCCGGTGTTCTCGGCATAGGTCAGCCGCAAAACGCCGGGGAGAAGCGTCACCGGGTGCGCAAGGCGTTCACAGGCCCATTTGACCAGCTGATCCGCAAGCACCGTCACGACGGCGATCCAGCTGTATTTCCGCATGTATCTACTCCAATCTGCGCTGTACCAGATTCACGATCTCCGCCAGGAAATCCCCAATGACGGGGAGATTCCGCTGGGCCAGATCCTGCAGGAGCCACACCAGCACCGCGCCCAGGATGGTGAAGCCGATGGCCGTCCCGAATCCGCGGACGATGCCGCCCAGCAGGTGCATCCGGTAGAAGCGCCGCTTGTCCTCCAGAAAGCGGATGTAATCCGGCAGGCGGAGGCGTTCCAGCGCCATGATGTGCTCATCCAGCTTGTTCGCCATCCAGGCCGCCCATTCCTTCATTCCCCCGCACCCCCTGCAACGTGCAGTATGGCGAAAAAGCGCTTGATTTATGCGGAAGGCTTCCTTGAGGGGGGGAAGGATGAATTCATCATGCTTGTTTGCGCGCTTCCTGGAAAAGCGCCTGTACCACACCAAACGCCATCTTCGGCTGGCGATGCTCGTTCACCACGCCCTTGTTGTTATGGGTGCGCGGACGAGACATGGCCCAGCTTTCGTCCACGCGCACATCGGCAAATTGCCAGATGAACACACCGCTGCAATCGGGGTGTTGGAGGACGGACTGAAGCTGTTCGCGCAGGATGGTGCACTGGCGCTCCTCCGACCATTTCGATTCGCCGATGGGGTCGTGCCAGCCGTAGATGGCGCCAGCGCCGATCTCGCTGATGATGAGCGGCCTGTCGGACGCACCGGCGGCGCGGATCTCCTGCCATTTGCGGTCGATGCTCTCCGACACTGGCGCATCGTAGTACCACTGGGGATAGATGTTGACGCTGACCACATCGCTGTCAGCCAGCACCTTGCTGCCCGGACGTTCCAGCAACGCGGCCGTCATCGGGCGGGATGCATCCAGCTCATGCAGCAAGCGGAAGGTCTGCCGGTAGCAGTCCGCGCCGTAATCCGTGTCGTCCGCGCATTCGTTCAGGCAGCCCCAGATGAAGATGGACGGATGATTATAGTGCTGCGCGACCATCTCCTCGGTGCAGAGGCGGTTCTGCGCCATGAAGTGCGGATTGCGCATGCGTGCCTCATTCAGGCCGCGTGCATGGGATTCCTCCCACACCAGCAGCCCCATCTCATCGCACAGATCCAGAAAGCGCGGGTCGTTGGGGTAGTGGCAGGTGCGCACGGCATTCGCGCCCATGCGCTGCATCAGGTGGATGTCCTGCACCATGGCGTCCACCGGCACCGCGCAGCCAAACGCGCCGTACTCCTCGTGGCGGTTGAAGCCGCAGATCTGCAGCTTCCGCCGATTGAAGAGGATGTCCTTGCCGCGCACCTCCACCGTGCGGAAGCCAAAGCGGTCGATCAGGTCGTCCGCCGGATGACCGTCCAGCCACAATTCCGCTGAGACCTCATACAGCACGGGGGATCCGACCTCCCAGGGCTGCACATCGGGACAGTCGATGTCCTGCGTGACCGTGATGGTCTCCCCCGGTGCCAGCTGCACGGTGAGGGGCGTCCCGGCCTGTCCGGCGGCTTTCAGGCGGAGTTCGCCCGTCAGGGGCGTGTCGCTCAGGCTGACGGCTTTCACCTCCACGCGCGCCTGCCAGCCCTCCGCCGTGCGGATGGGCGTGACGAGCAGCTGTGCCACATACGCCGCACCGAGGCATTCCACGTCCACAGGGCGGTTGATGCCGCCATAGGCATAATAGTCGTTGGGGATGTGGAGCGCGCTGTCCTCGCCGAAGCGGTTGTCCACCTCCACGCGCAGGGCATGCAGGCCCTGCGGGACATCCCGTACGACGGCATCAAAGGCAGTGTACGCGCCGTAATGCTGAATCAGCTCCTGGCCGTCCAGGCTGACCCGTGCGCGGAAGCTCACACCGCCAAAGCACAGACGGACATTTCCGCCGCATTGGATCTGCTGCTCATACACAGCGCGGCCATGATAATCATGCAGGGCGGGGATGCTCTCCCACACACCGGGAACGAGTGCCTTCATCGGGGCGGAAAGTCCGCCGGCATCCAGGGTGGTCAGCGTCCACAGGGGCGCGGCTTCACGGCAAAGACGAATGCGATGGGTCGGAAAAAGTCGCTGCATGGCACATGTCCTTTCTGTCAGATGGTTTTTCTGCTGCTATTATACCATGCCCTTGCGTAATTGGCAATTCTCCGATAAAATGATGCACAGGATGAAACCTCCGCTCTGTTTGCAGCATCTATAGGGTGTAAAGCGCTTTACAGGAGGAAAACCGATGACCAACGATGAATTCGCAGACCGCATCGTCGCCATGCAGGGGACGCTCTACCGGGTGACATGCGCGCTGCTGCGTGAACTTGCGGATCGGGAGGACGCTGTGCAATCCGCCATCGAGAAGGCATGGCGCAAGCGCGGCCTCCTTCGGGACGAAAACTGTCTGCAAGCCTGGATGGTGCGCATCCTTATCAATGAATGCTACGCCATCCTCCGCCGTCAAAAGCGGGAGACGCCGGCGGAGAGCATCCCGGACAGCCCCGCACCGCCCGATTCCGCCCCTGATCTCTACCGCTTCTTTTCCGGTCTGCCGGATACGCTGCGGCTGACCATGGTGCTGCATTATGTGGAGGGCTATGACGTGAAGGACATCGCCCGGATGCAGCGCATCCCCGTGGGAACGGTCAAGACCCGGCTGATGCGCGGGCGCGAGAAAATGAAGCAGGATCCCTATTTGTGCGATATGGAGGTGCAGGTGCGATGAACAAACCCGATTTCACCAAGACCTACGGCGAGGTGCCGGCGTCCTTTGTCTATCGGGTGGAATACACCCTGCGCCAGTGTCAGAAGGAGGAGAACAATCCGATGAAGCGCAAAAAGTGTATCATCATCCTGGCGACCGTGCTTTGTCTGGCCATGACCACCACCGCCATCGCTGCGGTGCTTTCCAACACGGTGGATTTCTTCAACCTGCATTACGGCGGACGCTTCAGCGAGGAGCTGGAGAGCGGCAAGCACGTCACCGGCGGACAGTCCATCGAGATGCATGGCGTGGTCTTTACCCTGAGCGATGCGGTCATCAGCGACCATGTCACCACCTGGGGGGACAACGACCGCGAACTCAACACCCTGGCCTTCTGGGCGACGGGCTTTGTCTCTGCAGCGGAAGGGGAGAACATCATCCTCCTGGCGGGCGATGATTACTGCGTGGATGACGCAGCCGGGTATGCGCTGTACTACGGCGACATGTATCCTGCCGCCCCGGAGGGCGCAAAGACCTACGCCGAGCTGGCGCAGGAAAAGTGCGCGGTCATCCGCGTGGTGCGCGCCATCCCCAATGGCATCCTGGATGAAAACGGCGAGCTCTACCCCACCACGCCGGGTGCAAGCTTCATCCCCCATGAGGACGGCACGGTGGAATTCTCTGTTGAGATCATGTCCGAAACGGAAGTGCCTGTGCAGGAGAGCTATCAGCTGAGCATGTACCTCTGGGTGGAGGATGTTGACCTGATGGGCAATCCCATCGAGGGCACGAGCCACGCCCAGGACTGGATCGTGACTCTGACCCCGGACAAGGCGGAATGATCTGCAACGGGGCAATAAAAGGGGCTTCCGCAGTTTCGCGCTGCGGAAGCCCCGACTTTTTTGCTTGTTTTTACCCGATGACCAGTTCCACCGGGCAATGGTCACTGCCCATGATGTCCGGATGGATGCACGCACTTTGCAGACGCCCGGTCAGTCGGTTGGACGCGATGAAATAGTCAATGCGCCAGCCGACATTCTTCTCGCGCGCGTGGAACATGTAGCTCCACCAGGTGTAGGCGTCCACCGCATCAGGATGGAAATGGCGGAAGGTATCCACATAGCCCGCATCGAGCACCGCAGTGAGCTTGTCGCGCTCCTCCTGGGTGAAGCCGGCGCTGCGGGTGTTGGTCTTGGGATTCTTCAGGTCGACGGGCTTGTGCGCCACGTTCAGGTCACCGCAGTAGATGACGGGCTTATCCGCCTCCAGGGACTTGATATAGCCAAGGAACGCATCCTCCCAGGTCATGCGGTAGTCCAGCCGCGTCAGCTCGCGCTGGGAATTGGGCACATACACATTGACGAGGTAGAAATCGGCAAATTCCAGGGTGATGACACGGCCCTCATGGTCGTGCGCCTCCACCCCGATGCCATATCGGACGCTGAGCGGCTCCGTCCGGGTGAACACCGCCGTGCCGGAATAGCCCTTCTTCTCTGCATAATACCAATACTGATGATAGCCGGGCAGATCAAGGTCATGCTGCCCCGCCTGGAGCTTGGTCTCCTGCAGGCAGAACACATCCGCATCCAGCGCGGTGAAGGCCTCCATGAAGTTCTTGCCCAGGATGGCGCGCAGACCGTTGACATTCCAGGAAATGAGTTTCATTTTTTGCTCCTCCGTGCGGGGAAAAATCATACAAGATGTTGATACCCGTTTTTTCTGCGGATGAAACAGCCTTTATCCCACCACGCCCACGGGCTGATAGCGGATGCGCATTTCCGGTGCCTTGTCCAGCGTCGCGCGGTAATTGGTCGCCCAGTCGGCAGAGCCGTCATCCTGGTTCAGGCCGTCCGCCGGGGGGGCAAAGAGCCGCAGTGTCAGTGTGCAGGGGCCGTCCAGCGGCTTGTCGAAGAAGGCGCTCATCAGGTCGATGGTCTTCGTGCCGGGTGCCTTGTAGAACCAGCGCCCGTTCAGTTCCACCATCAGGCCGATCTCCTGCTCCACGGTCATCTCGCAGAATTCAGGGTTCTCCTCGAAGGTCAGCGGAATGGCCACGCCGTCCGCATCCTCGCTGCCGCCCCAGCGCATCGCCGCCGGGAAGGACACTTCCTCCCCTTCCGTCATTTCGGGCATGAACCACGGGTCGTGCAGCACTTCGTCGCGGTACTGCTTCAGCATGGGCTGCTCAATGCCCACGCCCTTGTTGTTGGGATCCTCGATCTCCAGGCCAAGGCGTCCGCGGTCGCGGAACTGATACATGCTGATGGCCTTGAACCAGTCCACCTGATGGTCACGCCAATGCTTGGCAAAGCGCACGACGGATTCCCCCTGCATGCGCGCGCCGGTCACATCGCCGTCGGTGTTGAATTCCGCGGTGGTCATGGGCTTCTTCTCGCCCGCCAGCTCGCATGCACGCTTGAAGGTGCGCTCATACAGCTCGATATTCTGCTGCACGGTGTCCACCTTCCAGCCCGTGCCGCCCTCCTCGGCAGTGCCGTAGGGCCAGCCGTAGTGCAGCGCCAGATAGCAGTCGCAGCTCCAGATGTCCGCCGCGCCATAGCAGTCGCGGAAGGCCTCCTCGCGCTCGACCGTGCCGTCCTCCTTGCCCCAGCCGCCGCAGAAGATCGTCCTGACATTGGGGGCTTCCTCATGGAGGATGCCCGCAAAGCGCACGAAGAACGCGCCGACCTCCTCATAGGTGTAGCGCTTGTTATGCTGGAACCAGTCGCCGCAGCACTCGTGGTTGATACGCAGCATCATCCGGCCATAGGGGCGGAATTTGCGCGCCACCTCGCGCAGCTCGTCATCGGTAAGGCCGCAGTCCAGCGTCAGGGTCAGCAGCACATCCTGGCCATGGCGGCGGATATCCTGCATCTGCTGGAAGGGCTGCCCGTCCGCATCGAAGGGGAAATAGTCATCGTAGGGATAGTCCCACTGGAAGGACACCTCATGATCCTTCCAGGCCTCGCTGATGCGGGCAGGCCATTCCTTGTCATGGGGGTAATAGGTGTACATGATGTTGACCGCGCGGTGCGGCCGGCCCAGCTTATGCAGGATGTAGTCCTGGTTGACATACTCAGCGCGTTCGCTGCCGTCGCCCAGATCCAGGGCGCAATGCGCCGCGCCCATGTGGAGCTTCTTCATGGCGGATCCTCCTTGCTGCATCATATGGAACTTCGTTCATCAGAGCTTCGTTCGTCAGGGGCTCAAATGGCGCGGGTCGCGTCGGCCAGCCAGGCGTTCTCCTCATCCGTCATGTAGGGTGCAAGGGTCTGGCGCACCTTGGCATGGTAGGCATTGAGCAGGCCGCGGCATTCCTCGCCCAGCAGCTCCGGAACGACGGCATCCAGGTCGAAAGGCACCATGGTCAGCGTCTCAAAGCGCAGGAAGCGCCCATAGCCGTTCTTTTCGACCTCCTTGACGGCGGTCAGGTTCTCCAGGCGGACGCCAAACGCCCCCTCCAGATAGAAGCCCGGCTCGTTGGAGGTGATCATGCCGACCTCCAGAGGCGTAGCGTTGGCGCGGCCCCAGTGGATGGACTGCGGCCCCTCATGCACGCTGAGGATATAGCCCACACCGTGACCCGTGCCGTGGTTGTAGTCCGCCTCCAGCCGCCAGAGGGGCTCACGGGCGAGATAGTCCAGATTCGCGCCGGTGCAGCCAGCCTTCCACTGCGCATTGCCCAGCTGGAGATTGCCCTTGAGGACGAGGGTATAGAAGCGCTTCTCGTCATCGGTCAGCTCACCCAGGGCATAGGTGCGGGTGATGTCGGTGGTGCCTTCGATGAAATGCGCGCCGGTATCGCTCAACAGGAAGGAGCGTGCCTCGATTTTCGCGCAGGATGCTTCCGTTGCGGAATAATGCACAATGGCGCCATGTTCGCCATATCCCATAATAGGTTCAAAGCTCGGGCCGATGTAGCCGGGCTGCTCCTTGCGGAATTCTTCGAGCTTGTCCGCCACGGAGATCTCGTCCATCGGCACCTTGCCCACATTGGTCTTCAGCCAGTGCATGAACTTGGTCACCGCCGCGCCGTCCTTGATATGGGCGATACGGAAGTTGTCGACTTCCTTCTCGTTCTTGCAGGCCTTGGGCAGGGTAGTCGGGTCAGCACGGTCGAGCACCTCGACCTTTTCCGGCACGCAGGCGGTCAGCTTGCTGTTGACGACATTGCGGTTCATCAGCACCTTCGTGCCAGCGGGCAGACCGCGGACGAAGGCATACACATCCTCATAGTCGCGGACGGTCACGCCGTCATTGGCCAGATTGCGCCGGATCTCCTCGCTGAGGACGCTGGGGTTGACGAACAGCACCGCTTCCTCCGCCGTGACCGCCGCAAAGGACAGCACCACCGGCGTGCAGGCCACATCCGCGCCGCGCAGATTCATCAGCCAGCACACGTCCATCAGGGACGCGATGACCACCGCATCGGCCTTTTCCTGCGTCAGGGCGGTGCGCAGGTCGATGAGCTTCTCCGCGCGGGACTTGCCCACCACGTCCGCGGACAGCTCAAAGGCAGGCTGAGCGCTCAGCGCAGGACGATCCGTCCAGATCTGGCCCACCAGATCCTCCTCGCAGGCGATGGAGCCGCCGCACTTTTCGGCGATCTGACGCAGGCCCATCTCCTGACGGGTGGACACCACGCGCCCGTCAAAGCCCAGCACCTGCCCCTTTTGCAGATGCTTTTCGATGTACTCGTTCAGCGTGGGGACGCCAGGCTCGCCGATCTTCATCAGCTCGATGCCGCTGCCCTCCAGCTGCTGTGCGGCCTGGATGAAATAGCGGCCGTCCGTCCACAGGCCGGCCCAGTCCGCGCCGACCAGGAGCGTGCCCGCGCTGCCGGTGAAGCCGCTCATCCAGCTGCGCGCCTTGAAATGGTCGCTCAGGTATTCCGAGCCATGAAAATCATTGGAGGGAACGAGGCAATAATCCACACCATGCGCGGCCATCACGCGGCGCAGGTCAAGAAGCTGCTGACGCATATACATACCTTCCTTTATGTACGGCAGCGGCCCCATAGCAGGCCGTTCGCCGTATGATTTTGAGTTGATCTGCTCTGCTGCACAGTATACCATCATTCGCCGAAATGCGCAAGGCAGCCCGTCGGTTTCTCTTTTGTATTTGCGCCGGAAGGAGGCTTCCCCATGCCCGATACGACCCTCGACCTCACCGCCCTGACCGACCTTTTCCTGGCGGACTATGCCGCCCATGGGCGCATCATCGACCGCCTGCCGCCCCATCCCGACAAGGGCTGCGTTTCCGCCCTGATCGACCGCCTGATGCAGCTGCTCCTCCCCGATCCAGTCCTCCGCACGGATCGTTCCGCGCTGTCCGTCCTGACGGCGGATGTCCTCCGTCTGCTGACGGAACAGATCGCCCTGGCGCTGAGCATGAGCTTTCCGCCGGTCACGCAGCCGCCGCTGGATCGCGCCCATGCCCTGTCGGCGGAATTCCTGTCCGCCCTGCCCGAAATGCGCGCGCTGATGCTGGACGACCTGCATGCCGCCTTCGAGGGTGACCCGGCCGCCGCCTCGCCGGAGGAGATCCTGCTGTGCTATCCGGGCTTCGAGGCACTCTGCATCCATCGCATGGCCCATCATCTGCTGCGGATGGAGATCCCCCTCCTGCCCCGCATGATAGCGGAATGCGCCCATGCCCGCACGGGCATCGACATCCACCCTAGTGCCTCCATCGGACGGGCGTGCTTTATCGACCATGGCGCAGGGGTGGTCATCGGCGAGACCGCCGTTCTGGGCGACCATGTGACGCTCTATCACGGGGTGACGCTGGGCGCGCTCTCCACCCGCGGCGGACAGAGTCTGCGGGGGCGGCGCCGCCATCCGACCATCGGCGACCGGGTGACGCTCTATGCCGGAGCGACGGTGCTGGGCGGCGACACCATCGTAGGGGACGATGCCGTCATCGGTGCGAACGCGCTGGTCACAGTGTCCGTCCCGGCCGGGGCGAAAGTGGTGAAGAGCTGAAACATTCTGTCATTCTTCCGCAGGGAATTGCATTTCCCGCGATTCGGTTGTATAATAGGATGAATGCATATTGCCTGTTCCGGCGGCGTGAACCGCCCGCAGGCACATCGAAAGGGTCATGTGAATGAAGAAGAATCACGTTTGGCGGGAGTCCTTCCGCCTGTATAAGCAGCATTTCCCCCAATTGATACTGGCGTTGCTGGTGGAGCTGGTGCTGCGCGCCATCGCACTGTGTCCGCTGATGTTCCTGGCCGATGCCGCCCTCGCGCCGCTGGCCTGGCTGGCTGTGCCGCTGTATCTGCTCATCGTCCTGCCTGCCCGTGAGAACTACGCCCTGGCCCTCCAGGACATGATGGATGGCGGCAGCGTGTTCAGCCTGCGCCTGATCTCCACCGCCCATTACGGCCGGAAGCTCCTGCGCGGCCTGAAGGGCACGCTCTGCATGCTCTGCTGGAGCGCCCTGACCATCTCCGGCCTCGTCTGGCTCTATGCCGCCGTGAAGGGGCTGGTGGATTTCATCACCCTCATGCGCATCTTCTCGTCCATCGGCGGCGGTGATTTTGTTGGCGGCGTCGTGCGCTTTGCCGCGGCGGTCGCTTTCACCCTGGTGCTGATCCTCCTGGGCTGCGCGCTGCATTCCGGCACGCGCCATGCCATCGCCCTGGGGGATAAGAAGCTGCTCAAGGGCCGCCGTCTCCGCCTTGCGGGGCTGTGGTTCGCCGGGCTGCTGCTGGTGCTGCCCTTCGCGGCGGTGGCCGTCGCGGCGCTGGGCGATTTCGCCCTCATGCTCTTCAAGGAGCTCAAGAACCTCAAGCTGCCCGCCTTTACGCTCAATCTCCGCCAGACGGCGCTGCTCGTGGGCGGCGCGCTGGTGCTGCTTTGCCCCGCCCTGCCGCTGAAGAACCTGCTGCCCGCGGTGTATCTGCGTGCGGAGAAGGAGCAGACCCATGATGCGGCTTGACCGATGGCTCGTGACCCTCGGCGTTGGCAGCCGCAGCGAAATGCAGAAGCTCATCAAGCGCGGCGGCGTGCTGGTGGACGGCGCGCCCGTGCGTGAACCGGATCGTCAGGTGGACGAGAATCATTCGGCCCTCACCGTGAACGGCCAGCCCGTGGACGGCCGCCTGACGCGCCACGTCATGCTGCATAAGCCGGCCGGTCTGCTGACGGCCGCGCGGGACAAGAAGCAGCCCACCGTGATGGACCTTCTGCCGGAAAGCTATGCCGCGATCGGCTGCATGCCGGTGGGGCGGCTGGATAAGGACACCACCGGCCTGCTCCTGCTGACCACGGACGGCGAATTGAACCACCGCCTGCTGTCCCCCGGGCGGCATGTGGACAAAACTTACCTGGCGCAGGTGGATGCGCCGCTGGACGAAAGCCATGTGGCGGCCTTCGCGCAGGGGCTGCACCTGTCGGATTTCGACGCACAGCCCGCACGCCTGGAGATCATCGCGCCCCAGAGCGGGCGTGTGACCGTCCATGAGGGCAAATTCCACCAGATCAAGCGCATGTTTTCCGCCGTGGGGCGCGAAGTGACACAGCTGCACCGGGAGACCTTCGGCAGCCTGACGCTGGATTCCGCATTGCCCGAGGGTGCCTGGCGGGAGCTGACCGAACAGGAGCTGTCCGCCCTGTATGCTGATGCACAAATGGAGGCGAAGCCATGAACGACCAGTATTATACCGCTGATCCGTCCAGCGAATCCAAGCCCGTCCCCTGTGCCTTCCCCTATCGTGGGCATGGGCTGAATTTCATGACCGATGCCGGCGTGTTCTCCAAGGGCGAATTGGATGTGGGCTCCCGGCTGCTGCTGGATGCGCTGCCCGCCCTGCACGGCGATGTGCTGGATCTGGGGTGCGGCTGGGGCGCCATCGGCGTGGCCATCGCCAAGGCCAACCGCGAGGCCCGCGTCACCATGGCGGATGTGAACCACCGCGCGCTTTCGCTGTGCCGGGACAACTGCGCGCGCAACGGCGTTGAGGCGCAGGTCGTCGAATCTGACGGCATGTCCGCCGTGATGGACAAGCACTATGACGCCATCGTGACCAATCCGCCCATCCGCGCGGGCAAGCAGGTCATTTATCAGATGTTCGCGGATGCATCCGTCAGCCTGAAGCCCGGCGGCGCGCTGTATCTGGTCATCCGCAAGCAGCAGGGCGCAGAGAGCTGCGTCAAATACCTCAAAACGCTTTACAATCGTGTTGAAAAGCTGGATAAATCCGGCGGATTCTGGGTACTGAAGGCGACCGAACCGAAGGAGGCTGCACATGATGAAGTTTGATCAGGCGTATTTCGATGCGGGGCTGTACCGCATGGGCACCCGCTGCGAAAAGTGGGATGAGGCGCGCAAGGAAAACGGCGACGAGCTGCTGCCCCTGTGGGTCGCGGATATGGATTTCCCCAGCCCGCCCGCTGTGCAGGAGGCCATCCTCCGCCGCGCAGCCCATCCGACCTATGGCTATACCGCGGAGCTGGCGGATGACCATCAGGCGCTGATCGACTTCTGGCAGCGCCGCCACGGCCTGACCATTCCGGCGGACAGCCTGACCACGCTGCCCTGCGTCGTGACCGGCCTGAAGCTCGCCATCCTCGCCCTGACCCAGCCCGGCGACAAGGTCATCATCATGTCCCCGGTGTACGGGCCCTTCCGCATGAGCGTAGAGGAGACCGGCCGCACCCTGGCGGACGCACCCATGCTCCAGGATGCGCAGGGCCGCTATTCCATGGATCTGGCTGCGGTGGAAGCGCACCTCAACGCCGGCGCGAAGCTGCTGCTGCTGTGCAATCCGCACAACCCGGCGTCCCGCGTGTGGTCGCAGGAGGAGCTCTCCGCCCTGATCACCCTGCTGGACAAGTATGATGCCTATCTCGCCTCGGACGAGATCCACGCCGACTTCGTCTATGCGCCCAACACCTTCATTCCAGCGCTGTCCATTCAGCGCAAGCGCGTGCTGTCCTTCTGCGCGGCCAGCAAGACCTTCAACCTCGCCGGCCTGCAGCAGGCGTGCTGCATCTGCATGGATGCAGACGTCCGCGATGCCTTCCGCGCGCAGATGGACAAGGCCGGTGTGCGCAGCGGCAACATTTTCGCGCTGGAAGCCACCCGTGCCGCCTACAACGAGGGGGACGACTGGCTGGACGGCCTGCTGGACTATCTGGATGGCAACCGTCAGCACCTGAAAAAGCTCGTGGCGGAATACCTCCCCAAAGCCATCCTGACGCCCCTGGAGGCCACCTATCTGGGCTGGCTCGACCTGCGCGCCTATGGTTTCCATGAGGAGGAGCTGATGCAGCGCACCATCGCCGCGGGCGTGCAGTTCACCGGCGGCAAGTTCTTCGGCGAACAGGGTGACGGCTTCCTGCGCATCAACATCGGCTGTCCGCGCCGCAATATCACCGAGGGCATCCATCGTCTGGCGATGGCGCTGCGGGACGAGCCTGGCTCCACCAATGCCCCCGCGCTGGAGGTGTGAGCAATGGCACTGATCCATTCTGCGGGCGCGGTGCTGTATACCGTCATCGACGGCGAACGGCGCTATGTGCTCGTCCGTGAAAAGAACGGCAGCTACGGCCTGCCCAAGGGGCATGTGGAGCCCGGCGAAACGCTGGCGCAGACCGCCCTGCGCGAGGTGCGCGAGGAGACCGGCGTCACCGCGACCCTCCACGCTGAAAAGCCCACCATGGTGGACGAATACCCCATCGCAGGCGGCGACGTGAAGCGTGTGAGCTGGTTCGTCGCGCGGTATGCCGACCAGACCCCCAATGCCGACCGCACGCAGGTGCTGGGCGTGCTGGTGCTGCCCATCGAGGCCGCATTGCGCACCCTGACCTACGGCAGCACGCGGGAGATCCTCCGCAAGGTCGATCGCGATCTCGGTGCAGCGTAATATCAAAGGGCCGCTTTCCGGATGGAAAGCGGCCTCAGGATATCAAAAAAGTGGCTTTCGCCACTTTTTTGAGTTTGCACTCCGTCACTGTCAGGGCCGCAGGCAGCCCTGACGGCCGTTCCTCCGTGTACGGAAGCGATTTTGCTTGCAAAACGCCCGAAAATCACCGCGCATGTCGCCGATTTCCGATTTACAGTCTGCCGACGGCGAGCAACTGACGCAAATGGCTTGTTTTTCGACAGTCTGAAGGCCGCTTTCCGGATGGAAAGCGGCCTTGAAAATACTTTGAATGTTCCTTCTACCCGATCGCATAAAACGAGCCGAGACCTCTGCCGGGCGGTGCGTCACTGCTTTTCCTCCAGCAGCTTCTGCAGCTCCTGCATGAAGTCGCCGATGTCCGTAAACAGGCGATACACCGCCGCAAAACGCACATAGGCCACATCGTTGATGCCCTTGAGCTCCTGCATGACCATATCGCCGATACGCTGGGAGCTGATCTCGCCCTCCATGGTGGCATAGGCGGCCTGCTCGATGCGGGCGGTCATGGCATCGATCTGCGTCATGGACACGGGCAGCTTCTCACAGGCATGGAGCATGCCTGCCTTGATCTTCTGTGCATCGAAGGCCTCCCGCCGCCCGTCGCGCTTGACGACCATCAGCGGCAGCATCTCGATCTTCTCATAGGTGGTGAAGCGCCGCCCGCAGCGGGTACACTCACGGCGGCGGCGGATGCTGTTGCCCTCCTCCGTTGGGCGGGAATCGATCACCTTGCTGTCGATGCAGTTGCAGTATTGACACTTCATGGCGCGTTTCCTCCTGCGGTTACGCATTGTGGTAATATTATATGTATCATACCACATTTTGTGGATATCGTAAAGAGGAAATTTTGCGGCCCCTCCCTGCCGCACCATCTTGCGGCACATGCATGCAAGCATTGCATTTTGCGGCCGCCTCTGCTACAATAGGGGTGCATTTTTTTCGTTTGACAGGAGGTTTCTTCCATGCAGATCGGCGCACAATTCTACACTGTCCGTAATCAGTGCCAGACCCTGGATGATCTCGCCCTGACCCTGCGCAAGGTGGCGGACATCGGCTACAAAACCGTGCAGATCTCCGGCGTCTGCGCCTATGAGGCGGATTGGCTCCGTCAGCAGCTGGATGCCAACGGGCTGCGCTGCGTGCTGACGCACATCCCGGCCCCGCGCCTGACCGGCCAGACGCAGCAGGTGCTGGCCGATCACCGCACGCTGGACTGCCCCTATATCGGTCTGGGCTGGTATGCCTTTGATGAAAGCAATCCCGAAGCGGACTACGCGCACTTCCTTCGCACCTTCGTCCCAGCGGCGCAGGAGATCCGCGCGGGCGGCAAGTATTTCATGTATCACAACCACGACCAGGAATTCAAGCGGGCCCCGGACGGACGCGGCATCATTCTGGATCGCCTGGCGGAGGACATTCCGGCGGACGTGATGGGTTTCACGCTGGATACCTACTGGGTGCAGGCTGGCGGCGGCGACCCGGCGCAGTGGCTGGAGCGCCTCGATGGGCGCGTGCCTGCCATCCACCTCAAGGATTTCGCCTATGGCCGCAAAATGGCCGTGATCGGCGAGGGCAATATCAACTTCGACCGCGTCTTCCGCGCGGCTGAGGGCAGCGGCACGCAGTACATGCTGGTGGAGCAGGATGATTGCAACGGCGAGGATCCCATCGAGTGCCTCCGCCGCAGCTACGCCTATCTGAAGGCATGCGGTTTTGATTGATCACGCAGGAGGACAGCCCATGGATCAGCAAAAGCAGGTGCGCGCCGCACTGATCGGCTATGGCAGCATCGGTTCCGCCCATGCGCAGTGCATCGCCCGGGGCGAGATCGAGGGCATGCAGCTCTGCGCCGTGTGCGACATCGATCCGGCCAAGCGCGCCCTCATCGCCCAGTGCTTCCCCGGCGTGCGCGTCACCGCCGATCATCATCAGCTGCTCGACGGCACGGTGGATGCGGTGATCATCGCCGTCCCCCATGGTCTGCACGGCGCCATCGCGGCGGAATGCATGCAGGCCGGGCTTCATGTGCTGACGGAGAAGCCGCTGGATGTGTCCGTCACATCCGCCCGGAAGGCCATCGTGGCCGCGAACCAAAGCGGACGGGTTTTCGCCGTCATGCTCAACCAGCGGACAGCGCCCATTTTCCAGCGCGCAAGGG
>CAZIUA010000042.1:0-22179 GCA_964542315.1 uncultured Faecalibacterium sp.
GCCTTGCAGTGGTTGCACATCATGCCTTCAACGTGGAGCTTCTTTTCCATGGGGGATCCCTCCTTCAATAGAATACAATTCAGAATGACATTTTGTCACGGGATGAGTTCGGGGACGTCCTCCGCCTCGTCCTTGCCCTCTTCGGGAGCCGGTTCGGGCATGGGCGGCAGGTCGTCCAGGCTGGACAGACCAAAGTGGGACAGGAAATTCTCCGTCGTGCCGTAGAGAATCGGGCGGCCAAGCGCTTCCTTGCGCCCCACCTCCATGATCAGCTCCTTGTTCACCAGGGACTGGATGGAGTAGTCGCATTTCACGCCGCGCACCTGCTCGACCTCCGCGCGGGTGACTGGCTGCTTATAGGCCACCACAGCCAGGGTCTCCATCGCGGCCTGGGAGAGGGACTGCTTCTGCACCGGCTGGAGCAGATGCACCACATCCGCGGCATAGAGCGCGCGGGTGGCCAGCTGCACCTGATGGCCGAAGCGCTTGAGGGTGAAGCCACGCTGGTGGAAATCGTATTCATCGCGGAGCTTCGTCAGCTCGTTATCCACCGCGCGGACGGAGACATTCAGCGCCTTGGCCAGTTCCTCCACGCGGACGGGTTCGCCCGCCACAAAGAGGATGGCCTCGATGCGCCCGGAGAGCGTCCCGCCCTCCTGCTGACCTTCATCGCCCTGAGGGGCGTTCGTTTGTTCCAATGCTGTCATGCGTTTTCCTCCGGTGTTTCTTCATGGCGTCCCGGATACAGGACGATCTCGCCGTAGATGCCTTCCTGCTCGATATGCGTTTCGCCCAGCTTGAGCAACTCCAGCAGGGCCAGGAAAAGCGTCACGACCTCCTCCTTCGTCGGCGCATCGCTGAATGCCTCCTCGAAGGTCATGCGCCCCTTGCGGCGGATGCCCTTGAGCAGCGCCAGCATGCAGTCCTGCACATTATGCTCATCCCGGCGGATGTCGCGCGGGGCATAGTGGTTGACCTGGTTCTCCTCATCCGGCTGTTCGGGTTTGCGCTGCCAGATGCGCAGGAAGGCCGCCGTCAGCCCCTCCAGCGTCAGGCCGACCAGCTCGGTCTCCTGGGGCGGCAGGGGGTATTCCTCCGGCAGCTTGGTAAAGAGGTTGCCCGCAGCACGCTCGAACTGCTTCATTGCGTCCGCCGTTTCGCGGAAGCGCTTGTATTCCTCCAGCTGGCGGATCAGCGCTGCCTCAGGATCCTCCTCGCCCTCCTCCACCGCAGGCGGACGGGGCAGCATCGCGCGGGATTTGATCTCCAGCAGCGTCGCCGCCATGACGAGGAAGTCGGTCGCCTCATCCATATCCAGGTCGGATGCGCCGCGGACAAGGGAGATATACTGGTCGGTAATCTGGCTGACGAAGATATCCTTGATGTCGATTTTTTCCTTATTGATGAGGAAAAGCAGCAGATCAAGGGGGCCGTCGAAGTCCTTGAGCTGGAATGTCAGTGCCATGGCTGCCTCCCCTTACATCTGGCCGGTCAGCATCAGGAACATGCTGAGCACCGGCTGATACACATGGCTGATGCAGAAGGACAGCACGCTGTCGAACGCACCGGTAAACATCAGCACCGCCATGGCCACCCACGCGACCTGATACACCCGCTGGGTCATATACAGCTTGCCGCGCAGGAGCACATCGTTCACCACATGGAAGCCGTCCAGCGGCGGGACCGGCAGCAGGTTGAACAGCGCCAGCGTCAGGTTGGACAGCGCCAGGAGGAGCAATCCGCGCTGAACATAGAGCAGCCAGGGCGCGTCCAGGGCGGAACGCAGCGCATCCATGCCCTCCAGCAGCTCGAGCTTGTTGCCGAAGCCCGTGCTGATCTGGTAGGGGAAGAAATTCGCCAGCATCTCCCAGTCGCCGTCCATCAGCGCATTGCCTACATTATAGAACGGGCTGACGAAGGGCTCCACGCCGACGTCGTACATCTCCTGCATTTCGGCGATCAGCTCCGCGCCCATCATGACGCGGTTGACCACGCAGGACAGGAACACCGCCAGCAGGAAGATGCTGAAGTTGACGACGATGCCCGCCAGGGACACCAGGAGATGGTCGCGCCGGTAATGGCGGAAATTGCGCGGATTGACCGGCACAGGCTTGGCCCAGCCGAAGCCGAAGGCGAACATCATCAGCGTACCGATAGGATCGAGATGGCGCAGGGGGTTGAGCGAGAGCCGCCCCATCATCTTGGCCGTGGGATCGCCGCAGCGGTAGGCCACATAGCCATGGGCACACTCGTGCAGGATCAGGCTGAACAGGATCACGCCCCAGGTATAGGCCATCGTAATCAGGAAGGCGATGGGATCCGCCTGCAATTCGGCAAGATAGGTTTCAATTCTGCTAAACATTGCATTCCTCTTTTCACCGCGAGGGTCATCATAAGCGCCGCAAAAGCGGCATAAGCTGGAGCAGCAAGAGCAAGGAGGCGAATGCCATGAGCGAAATGCCCTCGGCGAATAATCTTTTCACCGTCCCGCCGGATCAGGATTTCAACACCGTCACCTTTCAGGGCTCCATGCAGCAGGTGCTCCAGGAGAATGTGGGGAAATACGTCATTGTCGAATTCCTCATCGGCACGGGCAGCCTGACCAGCCGTCAGGGGCTGCTGTACTACGTCGGGACGCAGTTTCTGGTGCTGCTGGACGAATTCGAGTCGCGGTTCATCGTATGCGACATCTTCTCGGTGAAGTTCGTGACCTTCCTGGAAGGGGCCGGTGCGGAACCGCTCCCCTCGCCCGATCAGAGCGCGCAGACCGCGCCTGCGGCCACGGATATCCCGGCGGTGGAAACGGGCAGCTTCACGCCGTCCCAGGCGGCGTATGCGCACATCATCCGCCGCGGCGGACGGCATTAACGCCCGCAGCGCCGGAGCAATTCCGCCTCGTCGATGACCTCGATGCCCAGACTTTCCGCCTTGGTCAATTTGGAACCGGCCGCCTCGCCTGCCACGACGAAGGCGGTCTTTTTGCTGACAGAGCCTGCCGCCGTTCCGCCGCAGGAGCGGATCAGCTCCTCGGCTTCCTTGCGGCTCAGGGTGGGCAGCGTGCCGGTCACGACGATGCTCAGGCCGGAAAAGACGCCCTCGGCCTTGCTTTGCGCCTCCTGCGGATGGACGCCTGCCGCCAGCAGACGTTCCAGCATCTGCCGGTTTTCCGGGAAGGAGAAGAACTCCACCACACTCTGCGCCACGATATCGCCCACATCAGGGATGGCGGTCAGCTGCTCGACGGTGGCGTCCTGCACCTTTTGCAGGGTGCCAAAGGTGGCGGCGAGGTCGCGCGCGGTCTTGCGGCCCACATTGGGGATGCCCACCGCATGCAGGAAGGCATCCAGCGTGCAGTGCTTGCTCTTGTCCAGCGCGGACAGGAGTTTTTCCGCCTTGCGCTGCTTGAATCCATCCAGCGTCAGCGCTTCCTCCAGGGTGATCTGGTACAGATCGGCGCAGTCGCGGACGTTCATCTGGTCATACAGCTGCGCGATGGTTTTTTCGCTCAGGCCCTCGATATCCATGGCTTCGCGGCTGGCGAAATGCGTCATCCGGGCGATGGCCTGCGGACGGCAGGTGGCGCGGTTCATGCAGAAGATGTGCGCGCCGCGCTCCACCAGCTTGCTGCCGCATGCGGGGCAATGGGACGGCGGCACGACGGGCGTTTCGCCCTCCGCCGCCTCGCCGACGCGCCCGGTGATCTCCGGGATCACGTCATTGGAGCGGCGGATCCACACCTGCGCGCCGATGGCCACCCGCTTGCGCTGGATATCGCCGAAATTATTCAGCGTCGCGCGGCGGACGGTCACGCCGTAGAAATCTACCGGGGTGACATGGGCCAGGGGCGTCAGCTTGCCCGTGCGGCCCAGCTCCCAGGTGACATCCTCGAGGGTGGTGGTGGTCTCCTCCGCCTCGAATTTGTATGCCACCGCCCAGCGCGGGAAGCGGTCGGTATAGCCCATCTGCTCGCGCAGGGAGAAATCACCGACCTTCACCAGCACGCCGTCGATCAGGTAATCCAGCGTCGGGCGCGCCTGTTCGATCTCCCTGATGCAGGCGATGAGGCCCTCGCGGTCATGGGGGCGGCCCAGATATTCGCTGACCGGGAAGCCGTTTTCCCGCAGGAAGGCCAGCATACCGGGCTGATCGGCATAGGGCGGATCCTCGATCGTGCCGATCTGATAGAAGAAGGCATCCAGCTTGCGGGACGCGGTCACGGCCGGATCGAGGTTGCGCAGCGCACCGGCGGCAGCATTGCGCGCGTTTTTCAGCGGCTCAGCAGCGGTGGCGTTATACTTATCCAGCGCGGAGAGGCGCATGATGCACTCGCCCTGCACCTCCAGCAGTCCCTTGTAGGGGATGGTCAGCGGAACGGAGCGGATGGTGCGCGCCTGGGGCAGGATGGCCTCGCCGGTGATGCCGTTGCCGCGTGTGGCGGCCTGCACCAGCACGCCGTCGCGATAGGTCAGGTTGAGGGTCAGACCGTCGAACTTGTATTCGACATAGTATTGCAGGTTTTCACGCCCGGCCAGCTTCTCCGTGCGGCGGATCCATTCCGCCAGCTCCTCCAGGGACTGCACCTTGTCCATCGACCACAGGCGGCTGATGTGCGTGTGCGGCGCAAAGGCGGTCAGCGCTTCCGCACCGACGCGATGGGTCGGGCTGTCCGGCAGGGTCACGCCGCTCTCCTTCTCCTGGCGGAGCAGCTCATCATACAGCGCGTCGTAGTCCTTGTCGGACATGACGGGCTCGGCGGAGTAGTAATACGCCCGGGCGGCCGCATTGAGCCGGTCCACCAGGGATCGCATCTGCTCGGTCATGGTTTAATCCTCCAGCTTCACGATGGGTACGACGGACAGGGCGAACTCCTTCACCCCGTAGGCCGTGAATTCGATCTTGATGCGTGCCTGTGCGCCGCTGCCGGTGACGGACACCACATTGCCCTCGCCGAATTTGAGATGGCGGACGCGGTCGCCGGGCTTATACAGGTTCTGCATGACATTGGGGGCCGCGGTGCGCGCCTGCGAGCCGACGAAGCCCTTCTGCACGCCGGGGATGTTCAATCCGCCCACATTGGCGCTGCGGCCCATGCCCATCCCCATGCCCATGCCGGGACGCGCCGCCGAACGGTTCTGCGCGCCGCGGTTGCCATAGCCGCCGCGGCCATGGGGCTGCGGCTGTGCGCGGTCGCCGAACATGGCGTTCATGGTGGCCAGCTCGTCCTTGATGAGCCGCTCGGGGATCTCCTCCAGAAAGCGGCTGGGGGCATTGTGGTTCACCTGATTATACAGCATGCGCTGCTTGGCGCGGGAGATGAACAGGCGCTTCTGGGCACGGGTGATGCCCACATAGCACAGGCGGCGTTCTTCCTCCATGCGGCTGTCGTCCATGAGGCTGCGGGACGAGGGGAAGATGCCCTCCTCCAAGCCGGTCATGAACACATTGGGGAATTCCAGGCCCTTGGCGGAATGCAGCGTCATCAGGGTGACGTAGCCGCGCCCCTTGTCCTCCGCCTGATCCAGGTCGGTGACGAGGGACACATTCTCCAGATAGTCCTCCAGGGTCGGATTTTCGGTCGCCTTGCAGTATTCCTGCACCGCGCCGAGGAATTCCTGGATATTCTCCACCCGGGAGCGTGCCTCGTCGCTGTCTTCCTTCTTGTACTGCTCCAGCAGGCCGGTCTTTTCCACCAGCATCGGCACGAATTCGCTCACCGGCATGGCTTCCTTCATGGCCATGAGCATGGTCATCATCACGAAGAACTCGCTGACGCACTTGCGCGGACGGGAGGACAGGCTCTCCGGCAGATCGCTCAGCGCGCTGTAAAGCGGCATGCCGTTCTCCATGGCGTGCTGCATCAGCTCCTGCACGGTACTGTCGCCAATGGCGCGCTTGGGGACATTGATGATGCGGCGCAGGCTCACATCATCCGACGGATTGACGATCACGCGCAGGTAGGCCACCACATCGCGGACTTCCTTGCGGTCGTAGAACTTCTGTCCGCCGAAGACCTTATAGGGGATGGCGGAACGCATGAGCATTTCTTCCACCACACGGGACTGGGCATTGGTGCGGTAGAGGATCGCCGTGTTGCCGAAGGGCTCGCCCTGCTTGTTCAGCTGGCGGATGCGGTCCGCCACCCAGGCAGCCTCGTCCCGTTCGTCCCCGGCGGCAAAGAGGCGGATGGGTTCGCCCTCGCCGCGCTCCGTCCACAGTGCCTTCTCCTTGCGGCCAGCGTTATGTGCGATGACCTGGTTGGCCGCATCCAGAATATTGGCGGTGGAACGGTAATTCTGCTCCAGCTTGATGACGGTGGCATCGGGATAATCCTTCTCGAAATCGAGGATGTTGCGGATATCCGCGCCGCGCCAGCCATAGATGGACTGATCGTCATCGCCCACGACGCAGAGGTTGCGGCTCTCATCAGTGAGGAGCTTGATCATCATGTACTGGGCGTAGTTGGTGTCCTGATACTCGTCCACCATGACATAGCGGAAGCGCTTGCGATAGCTCTCCAGCACGGGCGGATGATCCGCCAGCAGCTCGAGGGTCTTGACCAGCAGATCGTCAAAATCCAGGGAATTATTGGCCTTGAGCCGCGTTTCGTATTCCAGATAAACATTGTGGATCAGCTGGCAGCGGTAGTCCTTTTCGGATTCACGGAACCACTCATCCGGGCCCATGAGCTTGTTCTTGGCATCGGAGATCTTCGAGGACAGCTCACGGATAGGCAGGAACTTCTCGTCGATATTCAGCCGCTTGAGGATCTCCTTGAGGACGGCCTTCTGGTCGTCGTCATCATAAATGACGAAGGAGCGGCTATAGCCGAGCTTCTCGATATCGCGGCGGAGCATCCGCGCGCAGGTGGAGTGGAAGGTGGAGATCCACGCATCCTCGGCGGAATCGCCCACGAGGTTGGCGATGCGCTCCTTCATTTCCTTGGCAGCCTTGTTGGTGAAGGTCAGGGCGAGGATATTCCACGCCGGCACGCCGTGATCCAGGAGATTGGCCACGCGGCAGGTCAGCGCGCGCGTCTTGCCGGAGCCTGCGCCCGCCAGGATGAGCACCGGGCCTTCCAGCGTTTCAGCAGCCAGGCGCTGCTGGGGGTTGAGCATACTCAGATCCATATCTATCCCTCAATCTTTCTGCTTTCTGTCCTGTGGCCGCCTGCGCTCATTCAGCCGGGATATCCAGCGCGTCCAGCACGCGCTGATAGCCGTCCGCACCGTACTGCAGGGCGCGGTTCACCCGGCTGATGGTCGCGGAGGATGCGCCTGTTTCCCGTGCGATCTCCTGATAGGTCACGCCCTTGCGCAGTTCCGCGGCGACCTGGATGCGCTGCGCCATGCTCTTGATCTCCGCAATGGTGCACACATCCTCAAAGAAGCGGTATGCATCCTCCTCGGAACGCAATTCCAGCACGGCGCGCATCAGCAGATCCGTTTGCTCATTCTTTACCTTCGGTTCATACATGCCAGGACGCTCCTTTCACACTTTAGCATACGCATGTTCACATTATAGCACACTTTTGCCCTTTTGAACAGCGTTTCACCGCACAAAAAGCACCCCCGTTCCCCTGCGGCGCGGTGCGGAAATTTCCTGCCCGACCCCCTTGCGCAAATCTTGACAAATGCCACGATACCGGCTATACTCTTCATGTTGACGGCGGATGCTGCCAGGACCCCATGTGTTGCGTTCCTGCGGCATCCCTTTGTATTATGCATGCCAGGATGACATCCCGATCCCGGAATTGATGAGGAGGACGCTGCCCATGTCCCGACTGGAAGAGCTTTTCGGCGTGAATGTTTTCAGCGATGAAGTGATGCTCAAGCGGCTGCCCAAGGACGCGTACAAGGCGCTCCACAAGACCATCGCAGACGGCCGTCCACTGGATCCGCAGATCGCCAATGTGGTGGCCTGCGCCATGCGCGACTGGGCGGTGGAAAAGGGCGTGACCCACTACACCCACTGGTTCCAGCCGATGAACGGCGTCACCGCTGAAAAGCATGACAGCTTCATCAGCCCCCGCGATAACGGGCGCATCATTCTTGAATTCTCCGGCAAGGAGCTCGTGCGCGGCGAAAGCGACGCCTCCTCCTTCCCTTCCGGCGGCCTGCGTGCCACCTTTGAGGCCCGCGGATATACCGCATGGGATCCCACCAGCTATGCCTTCATCAAGGATGGCGTGCTGTGCATTCCCACGGCGTTCTGCTCCTATGGCGGCGAGGCGCTGGACGCCAAGACGCCCCTGCTGCGCTCCATGGAGGCGCTGAACAAGCAGGCCGTGCGCATCCTGAAGCTCTTCGGCCGCGACGCGACCCATGTCACCTCCACCGTCGGCCCTGAGCAGGAGTACTTCCTGGTGGACAAGGCGCTCTACGACCAGCGCAAGGACCTGATTTTCACCGGGCGGACGCTCTTTGGCGCCAAGCCGCCCAAGGGTCAGGAGCTGGATGACCACTATTCCGGCGCGATCAAGCCGCGCGTGAAGGCCTTCATGACCGAGCTGGACGAGGAGCTGTGGAAGCTGGGCGTGCTGGCCAAGACCGAGCACAACGAGGCCGCCCCTGCCCAGCACGAAATGGCCCCCATCTACACCGTGACCACCCTGGCCACCGACCACAATCAGCTCACCATGGAGATGATGAAGAAGGTCGCCCTGCGTCATGGTCTGGTGTGCCTGCTGCATGAGAAGCCCTTCGCCGGTGTAAATGGCTCGGGCAAGCACAACAACTGGTCCATGTCCACCAACACGGGCTATAACCTGCTCGAGCCGGGCGACGATCCGGCTTCCTCCGCGCAGTTCCTGCTTTTCCTCACCGCGATGATCAAGGCTGTGGACGAGCATGCGGATCTGCTGCGCATCACCACCGCCTCCGCAGGCAACGATCACCGTCTGGGCGCCTGCGAAGCGCCGCCGGCCATCATCTCCATCTTCCTGGGCGATGAGCTGACCGCCATCGTGGACAGCCTCATCAGCGAGAGCGAATACCACGCCGCCGCGAAGAAGGATCTGGAGATCGGCGTGACCGTCCTGCCCAAGTTCCCCCAGGACAACACCGACCGCAACCGCACCTCCCCCTTCGCCTTCACGGGCAACAAGTTTGAATTCCGCAGCCTGGGCGCTTCCGCCTCCATTGCGGAGACCAACGTGACGCTGAACACCATCGTCGCGGATGTCCTGATGGGCTTTGCGGATGAGCTGGAAGCCGCGGAGGACTTCAACGACGCGCTCCACAACCTGATCGTCCGCACCCTGCGCGAGCACAGCCGCGTGATCTTCAACGGTAACGGCTATTCCGGCGCATGGGTCGAGGAAGCCGCCCGCCGCGGACTGCCCAACTACGCCAGCACGGTGGACGCCCTGCCCCACCTGCTGGACGAAAAGAATGTGGCGCTGTTCTCCCGTCAGGGCGTGTACAGCCAGATGGAGCTGCGTTCCCGGTACGAGATCAACCTGGAATACTACGCCAAGGCGGTCAACATCGAGGCGGAGACCTGTCTGCGGATGGCGGAACGCGAGATCTTCCCGGCGTGCGCGCGGTTTGCAGGCGAAATGGGCCGCATCGTGCGCGACATCCGCGAAGCCGGTGTGGAACCCACCGCTGAGGCGCATCTGCTCAAGCAGATCACCGAGCGCAACGCCAGGCTCTCCGAGGCCATCCACAACCTGCGCGATGCCATCCGCGCCACCCGGCATTCGGATGACGCGCTGGAGAACGCCCAGTACGAGCGGTATATCATCCTCCCCGCAATGAGCAAGGTGCGCGAAGTCGCGGACGATCTGGAAACGCTGGTGGACCGCAAGTTCTGGCCCTTCCCGACGTATGACGATCTGCTGTTCAATGTATGATTTTTCCCAAGCGAGGCGCCATGTGTGCTTCGCTTTTTTCGTGGGATTGTTTTCTTTTTGTCCTGCTTTTTTCGCCAGTATTGACATGTTTTGCAGGGTGGTATAAACTGAAACATGTAGACGTGCCGCGTTGTTGGCACAGTAGGTTTGAAGGAGGCTTCCCCATGAAGAAGTTCATCGCCCTGATCCTGTCCCTGTGCATGGTGCTTGGCTGCACCACCGCCCTGGCCGCGAAGAAATATGAGGTCGGCGTGCTCCAGCTGGTGCAGCATGCCGCGTTGGATGCGGCCACGCAGGGCTTCGTAGACGCCCTGTACGAGAAGATCGGCAAGGACAATGTAGACATCGACATCCAGAATGCTTTCGGCGATTCCGCCGCTTGCACCACCATCGCCACCACCTTTGATGCCAATGGCGTCGACCTGATCATGGCCAATGCTACCGCTGCCCTGCAGGCCTCCATGAATGCGACGGCCACCATCCCCGTGCTCGGCACCTCCGTGACGGATTATGCCTCTGCCATGGGTATCACCGACGGCTGGACCGGCACGACGGGCATCAATGTGTCCGGCACGTCCGACCTGGCGCCGCTGGATGCGCAGGCCGCGATGATCAAGGAGCTCTTCCCCGATGCAAAGAAGGTCTCCCTGCTCTATTGCTCCGCTGAACCCAACTCCATCTATCAGATCCAGGTCATCAGCGGCTATCTGGCTGACCTTGGCTTCGAGACCGAGGAATTCAGCTTCGCCGACTCCAACGAGGTCGCATCCGTCACGCAGAATGCTGCCGACAACTGCGACGTGATCTACATCCCCACCGACAACACGGCCGCGTCCTACGCGGAGACCATCGCCAATGTGGTGCTGCCCGCGAAAGTGCCTGTCGTCACCGGTGAGGCTGGCATCTGCGCCGGCTGCGGCGTGGCGACGCTGTCCATCTCCTATTATGACATCGGCTGGCAGACCGGCCTGATGGCCTACGAGATCCTGGTCAACGGTGCGGATATCTCCACCATGGAGATCGCCTACGCCCCCAACTTCACCAAGATGTACAACCCCGCCTTCTGCGCGGAGCTGGGCGTGACGGTGCCGGACGACTATCAGCCCCTCGATTGATCCCCGACCATACATCACAGCGCCACGGAGGCCACTTCGTGGCGTTTCATCTACTTCGTGGCACATTATTTCGACTGTAGAGACCTGATATCACACGCGTTTCCCCGCAGGTAAGGAGGGTTCCCATTGCCTATCATCAACTTCTTCGCTGGGCTCGTCGGCAATCTCCCCAAGCTGATCAATCAGCTGCCAGGTGCAGCCGCCATGGGGATGATCTGGGGCATCATGGCCATCGGCGTCTTCATCACCTACCGCATCCTTGAGGTATCCGACCTGACGGTGGATGGTTCCATCGCCACGGGCGGCGCGGTGGCGGCCATGCTCATCATCAACGGCTGCAGCTTCTGGACAGCGATGCTGGTGGCCTTCCTTGCCGGCATGGTAGCTGGACTCGTGACGGGTGTGTTCCACACCTGCATGGGCATCCCGGCGATCCTCTCCGGCATCCTGACGCAGCTCGCGCTGTATTCCATCAACCTCAAGATCATGCTTGGCAAGGCGAATGTCGCCGTCAGCGTCAACAAGTATTCGATGCTGGTGTCCTCCCGCTATGTCCGCCAGTTCACGCTGAACAACCCCATGCTGCCGCTTGCGATCATCATCGTGCTGATGATCGTGGCCATGTTCTGGTTCTTCGGCACGGAATACGGCAGCAGCCTGCGCGCCACGGGTGCGAATCAGGCCATGTCCCGTGCGCAGGGCATCAACACCGAGTGGAACAAGGTGCTTGGCCTGATGCTCTCCAACGGCATCGTGGCCTTCGCCGGTGCACTGCTGACCCAGTATCAGGGCTATGCCGATGTGAACATGGGCCGCGGCGCCATTGTCATCGGCCTGGCCGCCGTCATCATCGGTGAGGTCGTCTTTGGCAAGCTGTTCAGCCGCATCAAGCCCCTGCGCGGCATCGCGGGCAACCTCCTGGCGGTGGCACTGGGCGCGATCATCTACTATCTGGTGATCCAGGTGGTCATCTGGCTGGGCCTGAACACCAATGACCTCAAGATGCTGACCGCGCTGGTGGTGGCGATGTTCCTGGCCGTCCCCCATTGGAAGGGCAAGCTGGCCGCCCGCAAGGCTGGCCGCGCGGCCGCGAAGGGAGGCAACTGACATGCTGAAGATCAACCACATTGCCAAGACCTTCAATCCCGGCACCATCACGGAAAAGAAAGCCCTCGTTGACATCGACCTGCATCTGGCGGAGGGTGACTTCGTGACCGTCATCGGCGGCAACGGCGCAGGCAAATCCACCACGCTGAACGCGGTCGCAGGCACCTTCCTGGTGGACAGCGGCACGATCGAGATCGGCGGCGTCGATGTGACGCGCCTGCCCGAATACAAGCGTGCGAAATACCTGGGCCGCGTCTTCCAGGACCCGATGACCGGCACGGCATCCACCATGACCATCGAGGAGAACATGGCGCTGGCGTATCGCCGCGGAAAGCCGAGGACGCTGCGCTGGGGCATCACCTCCGCAGAGAAGAAGCGCTTCCGGGATGAGCTGGCCTCCCTCGACCTGGGACTGGAGGATCGCATGAACGCCCGCGTCGGCCTGCTCTCCGGCGGACAGCGTCAGGCGCTGACCCTGCTGATGGCCACGCTGCAGAAGCCGCAGCTGCTCCTCCTGGATGAGCACACCGCCGCGCTGGATCCCAAGACCGCCGAAAAGGTGCTGACCCTCACGCGCAAGCTCATCGCGGACAACCACCTCACCGCCATGATGGTCACGCACAACATGAAGGACGCGCTCCACTACGGTAACCGCATCATCATGCTGCACGAGGGCAGGATCATCCTGGATATCGACCGGGAAATGAAGGCCCAGATGACGGTGGAAGACCTGCTGAAGATGTTCAAGATGGCCAGCGGTTCCGGTCTGACCAATGACCGCATGCTGCTGAGCTGACCAATACAAAACCCGTCCCTGCGTCATTGTCGCGCAGGGACGGTTTTTTCGCATTCAAGATCAGTATTTCGCCCCGTCGAAAACGAAGATCTGCCCATTCGCCACATTGGCCTGGCGCGTGTCGAATCGCTCATATCCGCCGATGTGAACAGGGATTGCCGCGTTCAGCGTGTCATCCGTCAGGCCGTTGATAAACGCATCCAGCACCTCGCGCGGATAGCAGGTCAGCTGATGCGGACAGAGCACCTGCGTGAAGTCCAGCGTCTGAAGCCCGCGCAGATGCTCCCGATAGGTGCGCACGGGCAGCGCCTCCTCGAAGAACAGCCAGGTGCAGGGATTCCAGTTGTCCCCCGTCAGCAGGAGCTTGCGCTGGGGGATGTACACCGCGCACGACCCCGGCGTATGCCCCGGACAGGGGATGATCTGCGCCGTCAGGCCGCCCAGCTCCAGTGCGCCGCCATGGATGGCATAGGGCAGCGCGCACGTCCCGGAGAGGAAATTGCCCTCCGTCACGGGCAAGCCCTTCGCCATGGCCTGCGACAGCACATGCTGGCGCTTCTCCGTCCCGGTGAAGGCCGGCCACAGCGGCTGATCCTCCGGCATCATCACGGTCTTCCCGAACCAGCGCGCGCCCAGCGCATGGTCATGGTGGCAATGGGTCAAAAGCACCGTCAGCGGACGATCCGTCAGCGTGCGAACAAACGCCGCCACATCCTCCGTGCCGTAGCCCGTGTCCACCAGCAGCGCCGCGCGATCCCCGATGAGCAACGTCATGCAGACGCCCATCGCATCGCGGATATGCACAACATCGGGACTGACCTGGTTCACCTCAAAGCTCATGGGAAAACGCTCCTTCCGAGTGATCTTCTATCATGCATTCGACAGAAAATGTCGGATTCCTGTTTGTTTTTATCCGATTTTGACAGTTTTTCCACAATTTTTTCCGCCTGATGCCAGTAAAAATCCCTGCGCCGCAATGACGCAGGGATCGGTATGCAGCTTATGCGCGGCTCCAGACGGCGCCGTTCTTGCTATCCTTGACAACGATGCCCATCGCGGCCAGCTCGTCACGGATGCGGTCGGATTCCGCCCAGTTCTTGGCCTTGCGCGCCTCATAGCGTGCCGTCAGCAGGGCGGTCACACGGGCAGCTTCCTCCTCGGAGGCATCCGCGGGGCCAGCAATGGTGTATTCCTCACTGCCAGCGGTGGCGGTGGTGGTCGCGGCGGACGCACGCACCTTGGCGGCGGCCTCCAGCAGACCCAGGCTCAGCACCTGATCGAAATCGCCGATGAGGTAGAGCTTGGTGGCATCATCCAGATCCTTGGCCTTGAGCACGTCATAGACGCTGGTGATGGCCAGGGAGGTATTCAGGTCGCTGGTCAGGCCCTTGAGGAACTTCTCCTGATACTTCTTCGCGGCCTCCAGATCGGGCTGCTTGTCCTCCGGCTTCACCGCCGCCACACGGGCGACCAGCTTGGCATAGGTGCCTGCCGCGTTGTCCAGGTTCTCCCAGGAGAACACGAGGTTCTGCCGGTAATGGCTCTGCAGGCAGAACAGGCGGTAGCACAGCGGATCATAGCCCTTCTCCTCCAGCAGGGAGACGGTCAGGAATTCGCCCTTGGACTTGCTCATCTTGCCGCTGGCGGTGTTCAGGTGGTGGACATGGAACCAGGTCTTGCACCACTCATGGCCCAGATACGCCTCGGACTGCGCGATCTCGTTGGTATGGTGGGGGAAGGCATTGTCGATGCCGCCGCAGTGGAGGTCAAGGTACTCGCCCAGATGCTTCTTGGAGATGCAGGAGCACTCGATATGCCATCCGGGATAGCCCACGCCCCAGGGGGAATCCCACTTCAGCGCCTGATCCTCGAACTTCGACTTGGTGAACCAGAGCACGAAGTCGGCCTTGTTGCGCTTGTTGTCGTCCGCCTCGACGTCCTCGCGCACGCCGACGGCCAGATCTTCCTCGTCATGGTCGTTGAACACATAGTACTTCTCCAGCTTGGAGGTATCGAAGTAGATATTGCCGCCGGCCTGATAGGCAAAGCCCTTCTCCAGCAGGCGCTGGATCATGTCGATGTATTCGGGGATGCAATGGGTGGCCGGTTCGACCACATCGGGCATCTTGATGTGCAGCTTGGCGCAATCGGCGAAGAAGGCATCGGTGTAATACTGTGCGATCTCCATCACCGTCTTGTGCTCGCGCTTGGCGCCCTTGAGCATCTTGTCCTCGCCGGTGTCGGCATCGGAGGCCAGATGACCCACGTCGGTGATGTTCATCACACGCTTGACGTTGTAGCCCTCATAGCGCAGCGCCTTCTCCAGCACATCCTCCATGATATAGGTGCGCAGATTGCCGATATGGGCGAAATGATAGACCGTCGGGCCGCAGGTATACATGCTCACATCCCGGCCAAAGCGGGGCATGAAGGCTTCCTTGCGGTGGGTCAGCGAATTATACAGGAACATATTGGTCATCCTTTCGGAATTGGTTTCGGTTCATGATACCACGTTCTGCCCATAAAGTCAAAGGGAATCCGGCTGATCCGCCATTTTGAAGCAGAACGCATGGAAATCGAACTGGCAGCCCGGCAGGAACACAAACGACACAGTACACATCCCCGGCAGAACCTCCACCGGGAAGGTCTGTTCGCCGCGCGCATCCCCCTTGAACTGCGCCAGCGTGGTCAAGCTTTCGCCCGCTTCATTCGCGATGCGGATGGTGATGGGGTTCTCCTTGAGCGGCGTGCGGCCATCCAGCGTCAGCAGCGCATGGGTATGCGCGCCAAAGTCCATCTGCTCATACACGAGGGACACATTGTTGCCGATGTCGCGGACGGCCTCCGCATCCCTGGTGAAGCTGTCGCCATAAATGGCATCGGCCTCCACGGCGCGCTGGGGCTGCCAGGCACGGCTCTGACGAGTGAAGGAGAAGCCCTTCAAATGCACCTTCTCCGTCAGGGAGAAGCACAGGGTATGCAATCCGGTCAGGCGCCAGGGCAGGCGGTAGGTCTCCGGCTGATACACATTCCAACGGCTCGGCTTCTGATACGGCAGCGGCGCGATCTGCTGTCCGCCTTCACCGGGAATGCCGTCCCACATTTGCAGCGTGTGCAGGTTGGAATCCAGCGCGAAGATGGGCAGGGTGATCTCATCCGAACCCACCGGGCCGAAGTCCACATGAGTGAAGCCCACCATGCTCTCGCCGTCCCGGGCAAAGGCGATGCCCTGCTCGTTGCCGCTGGAGATCTCGCCCGCATGCACGTCATACAGGCCCGCGCTGACAAAGCCGTAGGGATCCAGATTCGGCTGACCCATGCCGGTCACTTCGATATCCTGCTGGCTGATGATGCGGATATGCTTTGCGCCGTTCGTGCAGCAGGCACGCAGATACACCGTGCCGTCGCCCACGCCCTCGACCGTCACCACATCGCCCTCCACGCGCAGGACCGCACAGGGGCTTTCGATGCCCTTGGCGTTGGTGATGCGGTAGGAGATCGGCTGTGCCGGTGCGTCCTCCGGCCAGGTCTTGACCCGGAAGGACACGGTCGGTGCATCCTGCGTGAGGCGCTTTTCGCCCAGGGGGATCAGCTCGATCCGGCGGATATGGGGGACTTCATCCTTCTGTTCGTCCCTGCACAGGGGGACGCTGCGGCTGATGCCTTCCTCCGCCTGTGCAGCCACTACGGGCAGTTCCAGCACGGCCATGTCCTTCCCGGGAGAGGTCACTTCCACGCGCACAAGGCCGCTTTCCACCCCGGCACCGACCACCGCCAGGAGCTTGCCGGAGAACAGGCGGCGCGACGTGGTCTGATAGCCATCCTCATCGGTGGAATCGCCATTGTCCAGTCCCAGGAGCATGCCCTGCCCTGTGACCTTCACCTGCACGCGATCCAGCGCGTTATCCACAATTCGTCCCTGGCTATCCACCATTTCGATGGTGATGAATGTCATATCCCGGCCATTCGCGGCCAAAGACACATCATCCGCGGACAGGCGGATGCATGCGGCGTCCCCCGGCGTACAGCGGATCTCTTCCGCCGCGATCGCACCCGAGGCATCATATGCCACCGCACGAAGCTCCCCCGGCGCAAAGGGAACGCGCCACACCGGACAGCAGGCCTCCGCATCGCGCAGATCGACCGCCTTGCGCCCCAGCGATTCCCCATTGAGGAACAATTCCGCCGCGGCGCCATTGGTCATGACGGGAATGTCGATCATCTGGCCTGGATTCCAGTCCCAATGCACGCCGACATGCACCATGGGCGCATCCGTCCACAGCGCCTTGAACATATACCAGAAGTCCTTGGGGAACACCGCCGTATCCATCACGCCGAAATAGCTGTTACGCGTGTGATAGGGGGTGGGTTCGCCGATATAGTCGATGCCCGTCCAGATATACTGGCCAAGGGAATAAGGGCAATTCAGGTCATCCACGATCATCTTGGGGAGATTCTGCGTTCCCCAGGAGGTCTTGCTGTTGCCAAGGGAGGAGCACTGCAGGTCGTCATCGGTGAGGATGGGCGCGTCCATGGGGAAACGATACACGCCGCGGCTGGACACGATCGAGGCTGTTTCGCTGCCGTAGATGATCCATTCCGGATGCTCCGCGTGGTGCTTTTCGTACAGCTTCTCGCCGTAATTATAGCCCACCGTCTGCACGAACTGCGCACAGTGCTGCGCCCCCGCCCAGGGCATATAGTTGCTGCCGATGGTGGTCACGGCATTTTGGCGCGGATCATGCTGGCGGACATGCGCGCAAAGCATCTGCGCGACCTTGCCGGCCTGCTCCGGCTGATTGTTGGTATCGCCGATCTCGTTGCCGATGGACCACATCAGCAGGGATGGATGATTCCGGTCCCGTCGCACCCAGGCCGCCACATCCGAGGCCACATCTGCATCGAAGAATCGCGCGTAGTCATAGGGCGTTTTGGGCTGCTGCCACATATCGAGGAGCTCGTCTACCACGAGGATGCCCAGCTCATCGCACAACGCCATCACCTGCCTGGCCGGCGGATTATGGCTGGTGCGCAGGCTGTTGACGCCCATTTTTTTCATCGCCAGGAGCTGTCGGCGCGCGGCCTTCTCCTGGAAGGCACTGCCCAGGCAGCCCAGATCGTGATGCAGGCATACGCCATGGAGCTTGACCGGCTTTCCATTGACCAGCAGCCCCTGATCCGCCGTGAAGGTGAATTCACGGAAGCCGATATTTTGCCGGATGCACTGCTCGCCGCAGGTCGTTTCGAGGGTATAGCAGAAGGGATCGTCCACCTGCCACAGCTGCGGCGAAGGGACCGTCATGACGGCGGTGCCGTTTGCATCCGTTGCGCTCATTTCGAAGCCGTGGCCATCCGTCAGGCGGTGGACAACAGGCGCATTCTCCCCTGCCCCGGTGAGTTCCGTGTCGATGGTCAAACGCCAGTCCGCCCCGTGACGCTCCGCCGTGGCATATACGCCGTCCAGCGCGATGTGGCGCATCGGCAGCACATGCAGGGTGACATCACGATAGATGCCTGCGCCGGAATACCACCGGCTGTTGGGGCTTTGGTGGCGGATATGCACATGCAGCACGTTTTCGCCCGCATGCAGATGCCCGGTGAGCACCGCATCGAAGCAGGTATAGCCATAATGATGGGTGCAGATGTTCTCGCCGTTGAGCAGCACATCGCAATCCATGTACACGCCGTCAAAGCGGAGGATCACATCCTGCGTCAGCCAGCTTTCCGGCACCTGAAGCACCCGGCGGTACCAGCCGTCCGCATTCTCGTACAGCGCATCCGCCTGCGCGATCAGAAAATCATGGGGAAGATCCACCGGCGCCCACTGCGCCTGCTGCGCATCGCAAAGCGCCGACCCGTTGGCGAGCTTGACAAATTCCCAGCCATCGTCGAACAGCCGTTCCATCGTATTTTCTCCTTTGTTCGCAAAAATGCCTGCTTTCTATATTCGCCCTGAATGGGCGGAATCCTGCCATTGTGTCCTGTGCGGCAACAAATCCCTTGACAACTTCGCGCCATCGGGCTATGATGAAAGCCATGCGAACGACTTATCCCAACGGAGGAGGTTTCCCCATGCGCCCCTTGATCGGCCTGACCATTTCCATCCAGTCGGATGAGAAGAAGATCTTCACCCCCACATCCTATCCGGCCGCTATTATCGCTGCCGGCGGCACCCCCGTGCTGCTGAACATCACCCGCGACCCGGAGATGATCGCGCAATACGCCGACATGGTGGATGGCGTGCTCTTTTCCGGCGGCGATGATGTGGATCCGACCGCGTATGGCGAAGCGCAGGCCTGGAACTGCGGCGACATCTCGCCCATGCGGGATGCATTCGAGATGCAGCTGCTGCAGACCCTGCTCACGCGTCACCCGAAGAAGCCCATCCTCGGCATCTGCCGCGGCGCGCAGGTCCTCAATGTCGCCATGGGCGGCACGCTTTATCAGGACCTGCACAGCCAGCTGCCCGACTGCATCCGCCATCAGCAGAAGCAGATCTCGGTGTATGCGTCCCACCGGGTGGAGATCGCGCCTGATTCGCGCCTGCACGCCATTTATGGCACGGACGAGGTGATGGTGAATTCCTTCCATCATCAGGCGGTGAAGGAGGTCGGTGCCGGGCTGACCATGTCCGCCCGCGCGGCGGATGGCGTGATCGAAGCGCTGGAAAAGCCGGATCACCCGTATTTCGTGGCGGTGCAGTGGCACCCTGAGCGTCTGGTGGAGAGAGAATTCCACCCCGAACACAAGGCGCTGTTCAGCAGCTTTGTGCAGGCTTGCCGGAAGTAAAAAAGGAGCAGCACCCATGGCGGATGCTGCTCCTTTTTATGCCTGCTCAATCGTGAGAAATGGGACGACCAGACGGGACGACTTAAGGGGACGAAGTCCCCCCTCCCTTAGCAGTCGATGAACTTGCGGAATTCCGGCAGGATGCCAATGCCGTCCGGATAGTGGGCGGCAAACTGAGGCACCGCGTGGCTGGGGAAGGAATTGCCCTCGATGAAGGTCGGGCCGTCCGGCGTGATGGCCACGTCCCAGGCGATGAAGCGCATTTCAGGCACCTTGCGTGCGGCCTCCATGCACATGGCCTTGGCTTCCTCCCAGTAAGGGATGGTGAAGCCGATGATGTCCGTGCCGGTGATGGGGTGCTTGGTGAAGGTGTTGCCAGCCTTGTCCGCGCCGACGGTGAGCAGCTTGCCGCTCTCCAGATCGATGCGCGCCGCCATGCCGCCGCAGTCCACATTGTCCATGACCTTGCCATTGCCGATGCGCAGGAAGCCGTAGACGATGCCCTCGGCCTTGTCGCCCAGCAGGGTCGCAATGCGGCAGGTATTGACGGAAGTGGGACACATGCGCGCCATTTCGGGATGCTGGATGACGATCTCCTCCAGGATGCCGATGCCATCCGCCCGCAGCCGCGCAAGGAAGGCTTCCGCGCCGTCCGCCCAATCCTCCGGGGTGTACTTGTAGATGCCCTGACCACTGGAACCCTCCAGGGGCTTGCCGATCAGGTTGGGCAGGCGCATCATCTCCGCCACATCCGCCGCGCTGGTGGATGCGTTGATCAGCAGCCACTTGCGGGGGATCCACTGTTTGAACAGCTCGTTGAACTGGGTCTTGTCATCAAAGAAATGCCAGTATTCCTTCGGGTTCATCCGGCGGACGATGTTGTTGGAAATGCCGCGCGTGATGACCGTCCGGCGCTGGGCGTCGTTCAGCTTGTACATCTGCGCGATCTTGTAGTCCACATAGCCCGCGTTGTATTTCAGCGCGCACTTGAGCATGTCGCACAGCAGCCAGATGCGGGGCTTGCCGCTGCGCTCCCTGAGGAGCGCGGTGGTCTTCCACATGGCCTTCCAGTCCATCTTGACCAAACGCTTGAAAAAATACGAAAGACGGCTCATCGCGAACGACCTTCCTTTCGTTCAGTAGGATTTGTTCAGGGCGCAGGCACCGCACGGGGACCCTTGCGGACAGCGGCAATCCCTCAGTCAGCAAAAGCTGACAGCTCCCTTTACACAAGGGAGCCTTTTCGCTGCCCCGGCTGAATCGCCATGCCACGGCGCACTCTCCATGCACCGTGACTCCACGCGGTCATCTGGCCGCGTCATCCCTTTCGCAAGGGTAAGGAGGCAGAAACCGTTCTCACAATCGACACGCGCGCTCAATCATGGCAGCGACGCGAAACTCCATCGCGTACCGGGAGTTCAGAGGGATGATATCCCTCTGGCAGGGTTGAGGGGCAGCGCCCATCAGACGTTGAAGCGGAAGAGCGTGATGTCGCCATCCTTCATGACGTATTCCTTGCCCTCGGAGCGCACCAGACCCTTTTCCTTGCACGCCACCATGGAGCCCAGCTCCACGAGGGTGTCGAAAGGCACGATCTCCGCACGGATGAAGCCGCGCTCGAAGTCGGTATGAATCTTGCCGGCGGCCTGAGGCGCCTTCGTGCCCTCGCGGATGGTCCAGGCGCGGCACTCGTCCTCACCGGCGGTCAGGAAGGAGATCAGGCCCAGCAGGCGATAGCAGGCGGTGATCAGGCGATCCAGACCGCTCTGGCCAATGCCCAGCTCCTCGATGAATTCCGCCTTCTCGTCGGGCTCCATCTGAGCGATCTCTTCCTCGATCGCGGCGGAAATGACCAGCACCTCGGCATGCTCAGCCGCAGCGATGGCTTCCACCTTGGCGATGCCAGGGATGTCCGCAGGATCCTTGCCCAGATCATCCTCGGCGATGTTCGCGGCATAGATCACGGGCTTGGTCGTCAGCAGGAACCAACCGTCCACGATGGCGCGCTCCTCGTCATCCATGGGGCAGGTACGGGCAGGCTTGCCGGATTCAAGGTGTTCATAGAGACGCTCGCAGAGATCGACCTCCACCGCGACTTTCTTGTCGCCGCCGCGCAGGGCCTTCACGGCCTTGTCCTTGCGACGCTGGAGGGCTTCCATGTCCGCGAAGATCAGCTCCAGGTTGATGGTCTCGATATCACGGGCAGGGTCGATGGAGCCATCGACGTGGATGATGTTCGGATCCTCAAAGCAGCGCACCACATGGACAATGGCATCGACCTCACGGATGTGGCTGAGGAACTTGTTGCCCAGGCCTTCGCCGTGGGAGGCGCCCTTCACCAGGCCGGCGATGTCCACGAATTCGATGGTCGTGGGCGTGACCTTCTTGGGATGGTACATATCGGCCAGGACATCCAGACGGCTGTCCGGCACCATGACCATACCGGTGTTCGGCTCGATGGTGCAGAAGGGGTAATTGGCGGCCTGCGCGCCCGCCTTGGTGATCGCATTGAAAAGGGT
>CAZIUA010000043.1:0-21851 GCA_964542315.1 uncultured Faecalibacterium sp.
AACGTCCCTGCTCCGCAATGGAACAGGGACGTTTTCATTTTCTTCGTATTCAGCTCACGATGGGCTCCGTCCCGATCAGGTAATTGCCCTCACTGTCGCGTTCAGCGCGGCGGCTGCGGCCAGGCTTGCGGCGCAGGCCATTGTGCAGCAAGGGCTTCTCCTTGCCGTTCACAGCGTCCGCCGTGATGGTGCAGGCGTTCACTTCATGCAGGCCGGGCAGCTCAAACATGGTGTCCAGCATGACGCTCTCGATAATGGCACGCAGGCCGCGCGCGCCGCACTTACGCTCGATAGCCTGCCGGGCGATGGCACGCACCGCATCCGCCTCGAAGGTCAGCTCAATGCCGTCCAGGCCGAGCAGCTTTTCGTACTGCTTACACAGAGCGTTCTTGGGCTGGGTCAGGATCTGGGTGAGCGCATCCTCGTCCAGCGCATCCAGCGTGACGGTGATGGGCAGACGGCCGACGAATTCGGGGATCAGGCCGAACTTGGTCAGATCCTCCGGGCGGAGGTCATGCAGCGCCTTGGACACATTCGGGTCGCGGTTGGAGCGGACATCCGCACCAAAGCCGAGGCTCTTCTTGCCCGTGCGGCCCTCGATGATCGGCACAAGGCCGTCGAACGCGCCGCCGCAGATGAAGAGGATATTGGTCGTGTCGATCTGCAGCATATCCTGATGGGGATGCTTGCGTCCGCCCGTGGGGGGAACGGAAGCGACCGTGCCTTCCAGGATCTTCAGCAGCGCCTGCTGGACGCCCTCGCCGGACACATCACGGGTAATGGAGGGGTTCTCGGACTTGCGGGCGATCTTGTCGATCTCGTCGATGTAGATGATACCGCGCTGCGCGGCCTCGATGTCGTATTCGGCATTCTGGATCAGGCGCAGGAGGATATTCTCCACGTCCTCGCCGACATAGCCGGCCTCGGTCAGGCTGGTGGCATCTGCAATGGCGAAGGGCACATTCAGGATGCGCGCCAGGGTCTGGGCCAGGAAGGTCTTGCCGCAGCCGGTGGGACCGACCATGAGGATATTGGACTTCTGCAGTTCCACATCATCCCGGCCGACGGGCTGGGCGATGCGCTTATAATGGTTGTACACCGCCACGCACAGGGCGCGCTTGGCCTGCTCCTGCCCGACGACGTAGTCATCCAGCACCTTCTTCATCTCCGCAGGCGTGGGCAGCTTGCCATTCTGACCGGCCAGCTCGCTCTGCATGGGCATATCCTGGCTGATGATCTCCTGGCAGAGCAGGATGCACTCGTTGCAGATGCCGACCTCCGGGCCGACGACGAAGCGCCGCACCTGGTCATGGGGCTTGCCGCAGAAGGAACAGCGCCGCACGGGCGACATGATATCGTCTTTAGACATGCGTTTACCTCACAAATGATTACTTCTTCGCGCGGGGATCGAAGATCTCGTCGATGATGCCGTATTCCAGCGCCTCCTGGGCGGACATGAAGTGGTCGCGCTCCAGGTCGCGGCGGATGACCTCCTCAGGCTGGCCGGTCATTTCCGCCTTCATGCGGATCATCTTCTCCTTGGTCTTCAGCAGCCACTCAGCGCGGATCTGCACATCCGTCGCCTGCCCCTGCGCACCGCCCAGGGGCTGATGGATCATGACCTCGCTGTTGGGCAGGGCGCAGCGCTTGCCCTTTTCGCCCGCCATGAGCAGGAATGCGCCCATGGACGCCGCCATGCCCACGCAGACCGTGCGCACCTGGGGCTTGATATACTGCATGGTATCATAGATGGCCATGCCGGCGGTCACGGAGCCGCCGGGGCTGTTGATGTACAGGCAGATATCGGCATCGGGATCCTCCATTTCCAGGAAGAGCAGCTGGGCGACGACGGTGTTGGCCACGTCATCGTCGATCTCGCCGCCCAGGAAGATGATGCGGTCCTTCAGCAGACGGGAATAAATATCATAGGAGCGCTCGCCGCGGTTGGTCTGCTCCACAACATAAGGGATCAAGGGCATGGGGGTACCTCCTTGGTGGCGATGGGATCGCCAGGGTAGTATATGCGGGATGGGCGCAGCATATGCGGAGGACACTGCGCCTTTGAAAAGACGCGGAAGGACAGCGCCGCAGGAAAATTCCCTGCCTGTTTCCTCCCGCGTACTTTCAATATGCGATTACTCCGCGTCAGCAGCCTCTTCAGCCTTGTCGGTGACGGTCGCGCCGGCCTTGAGCAGGTCGCAGACCTTCTGGATGGCAGCGGTGTCCACCAGGTAGGAATTCTGCTCATCGGTCAGGTTGGCCTTGAAGGCTTCGACTTCCTGGCCCATGCGCTCCGCCTGCTTGGCGATCTGCGCATCGACTTCTTCCTCGGTGGGCTCCAGGCCCTCAGCCTTACGGATGGCCTCCAGGGTCAGCTCGATCTTCACGCGCTGCTCCGCCTCACCCTTGTACTGCTCAGCCAGGGTCTCACGGGTCTGGCCGGTGTACTTCAGGTAGTCCTCCATGCGCAGGCCCTGGTACATCATGCGGTACTCCATGTCGCGCAGGATGTAGTTGGTCTGCTCGGTGATCATGGCAGCGGGCACGTCCATCTCGGCGTTCTTCACGGCGGCCTCGATCAGGGCGTTCTCGATAGACACGTTGTAGTTGGACTCAGCGCGCTCGTTCAGCTGCTTCTCGACATTGGCCTTGTAGTCGGCGAAGGTGTCGAAGCCGTTGTCCTGGGCAAAATCGTCATCCAGTTCGGGCAGCTCGGTGGTGGTGATGCTGTTGACCTTCACGTGGAAGACAGCGGCCTTGCCGGACAGCTCCTCGGAGTGGTACTGCTCAGGGAAGGTGACGTTCAGGTCCTTCTCCTCGCCGATGGCCATGCCGACCATCTGCTCTTCGAAGCCGGGGATGAACTGGCCGGAGCCGATTTTGAGGGTCTGGCCCTGCGCGGTGCCGCCAGCGAAGGCCACGCCGTCCACAGAACCGGCGTAGTCCAGGTTCACGGTGTCGTTGTAATCGACGGTGCGGTCGGTGACGTCCAGGGTACGGGCGCCCTTCTGCTGATCCTGCTTAATGCGCTCGTCCACCTCATCCTCGGTGACGACATGCTTGGGCGCCACTTCGACGGACAGGTTCTTGTACTCGCCCAGGGTCACGTCGGGACGGACGAACACCTCAACGGTGAAGGTCATATCCTGGCCCTTGACGTACTCGCCCATGTCGGTCATCTCAGGACGATCCACGGGCTTGATCTCGTTCTCCTCCAGGGCCGCGGTGTACATGTCGGGGAAGACGATATCCATCGCATCCTCCACGAACACGAACTTGCCGTACATATTCTCAATCACCTGGCGGGGCGCCTTGCCCTTGCGGAAGCCGGGCACATTGATCTTGCCGCGGTTCTGCAGATAGGCCTTGTTCATGGCAGCCTCGAACTCCTCGGCGGGCACGGTGAAAACCAGCTTAGCCTTATTGCTGGAAACCTTCTCGTAGGTGGTCATTGATGATTCCTCCTGAATGAAACTCTGCCGGGCTGATGTCCGGCCTCCTATGGGCGCATTCCGCCCCTTGATGCGATACTTCTATTACGCACGCGCTTTAGTTTACCACAGTTTTGACGCAGATGCAAGGGTTTTGCCCGAGAAATCGCTGGTTTTTACGATTCCTTTTGACATTTGCGCCCACATCATGTATCATGATAACGACAGGAGTTGAAATCATTATGAATTTTTCCAATATGACCATGATCGCCACGGCAGCTTTCGGACTTGAAGGCGTGGTGGCGGCGGAACTCAAGCGGCTGAAAATGCAGGACGTGAAGGGCGAGATCGGCGGTGCGCGCTTCACCGGCAGCGCGGCGGACGCCTACCTGTGCAACCTGCGCCTGCGCAGTGCCGACCGGGTGCTGATCGTCCTCAAGGAACGAGAATGCCGCACCTTCGAGGAGCTGTTCCAGTTTGTGAAGAGCTTCGAATGGGAGGAGCTGCTCCCGGCGGACGCGAAGATCAACGTATCCGGCAAATGCGCCCGGAGCCAGCTGATGAGCGTGCGCGACTGCCAGGCCATCACCAAGAAGGCCATCATCGAGCGGCTGAAGGACCGCACCCGACGCAGCGTCTTCCCCGAAACGGGCGTGGCGTATCCGCTGGAGATCAGCCTGCACGGCGATGTGGCGCGCCTGACGCTGGATACCTCCGGCGAGGCCCTCAACCGCCGCGGATACCGCACCTGGAACGGTGAAGCGCCCCTTCGCGAGACCCTTGCCGCCACGCTGGTGGAGCTGTCCACCTGGCGCCCCGGCATGCGCCTGCATGACCCCTGCTGCGGCACCGGCACGCTGCTGATCGAGGCGGCCTACCGCCAGAGCCACCGCGCGCCCGGCCTGACGCGCCACTTTGCCATGGAGCAGTTCGGTTTCTTCCCGGCGGAGGACTGCGCGTTCCTCAAGAAGCAGTGCCAGGAGGATTTCGAGCTGAACCGTGTCAGCGGCTTCAGCGGCAGCGACATCGACCCCGAGGCGCTCAAGCTGGCGCAGCGGCACGTCAACCAGGCGGGGCTTTCCGGACGCATCGACCTGAAATGCATCCCCCTGCAGGAGCTCCAGCTGGAAGGCGAATCGGGCGTGTTCCTGTGCAATCCGCCCTACGGCGAGCGCCTGAGCGACCGCAAGTCCTGCGAGAAGCTCTACGCCGAGATGGGCAAGCTCCAGCGCCGCCATCCCGGGTGGGATCTGTGCGCCATCACCTCCGACCCCATGTTCGAGCGCGCCTTCGGCCGCCGCGCGGACAAAAAGCGACGCCTCTACAACGGGCGGCTGGAATGCGAATTCATGATTTTCAAGGGCAAATGAGCCGCGAAGGCCTGTTTCGGCCGGATCAGCACGCAAAAAAGGGAGTCAGCACGCGCTGGCTCCCTTCAAGGTGTCGAAAAACAAGCCGTTCGCATCAGTTGCTCGCCGTCGGCAGACTGCAAATCGAAAATCGGCGACATACGCGGCGATTTTCGTGCGATTTTGCTTGCAAAAATCGCTTCCGTACACGAAGGAACGGCCGTCAGGGCTGCTTGAAGCCCTGACAGTGACGAAGTGCAAAACTCAAAAAAGTGGCTTTCGCCACTTTTTTGACACAAGAGGGAGTCAGCATCGCGCTGGCTCCCTCTTGCTATGCATTTCGGGGGATCAATCCTCCACCGGGGGCTTCTCGACCTTGGCGTTGAACTTATCCAGCAGCAGCGTCGCGATGCAGCCCAGCACCACGAACGCCAGGTGGATCAGGCAGGAAGAGACGCTCGCCGTGAACGCCGCAAAGGGCACGGTGAAGATGGTCGCGGCGATCACCAGGCCGATGATGCCGTGGAACATCACGTTGTAGCGGTTGTTCATCATCCAGTCCACCGCGCGGGTCAGCAGGACGATGGTCAGCACCGCGCCCAGCAGGATGGCGATCAGCGCGCCGAAGTCCGGCGAACCGATGATGGAGCCGATCTTGCCGGTCACATGGTCATAGAAGACGCCGCTGGAGCCATCCGCATTGACCGTCTGCAGGGGCAGCATCAGCACGGAGCCGCTCAGGCCGGGCGCAATGATGGACAGTGCCAGGCACGCGCCGCCGAACATGTTCCAGCCGAAATTCGGCGTAATGGTCATCTTCATGATGCGCGCGCCGCCCAGAATCGCAAAGGCTACCACGAACACGATGCCCATGGAGATCCAGCTGGACTTGTTGCGGCCCTTTTCAGCCGCCTCACGCAGCAGGGACGGCATGATGCCGATAGCCATGCCCACGAACACCGCCAGGGACTGGGTCTGATAATGCTCCAGCACGGCGGAGAGCAGCTTGGCGATGCCCACATAGCCGATCGCGAAGCCGACCAGGATCGGCCACAGCTCGATGATGGAGCGCTTCAGCTCCTTAATGGGGTGAGCCAGCAGTCGCATCAGCGGCTTATACACGCCGAAGAGCACCGCCAGCACGCCGCCGGACACACCGGGCAGCACGCCGCCGGCACCGATCAGCGCACCCTGAATGATCTTGACAAGATAGTTCATTTCGGATTCCTCCTGTATGATTGGGAATGCACTCCTGACTATGATACCAGCCTTTTCCGCCTGCGTCAACGGCAAATTTCCTGCAATGAATGTAAAATTTCGCAGAAATCGCCGATGCCCCCAAGTTGCGAAAAAAAATCAAAAAAGTTGATTTTCCCTCTTGACATTTCTCCCCCACCCTGATATAATAAATATTGTTGTGGTTGACCCACCGCAATACACAAGGAAATATGCAGAGTTGGCTGAGTGGTCTAAGGCGCACGACTGGAAATCGTGTGAGGGCTGATACCCCTCCCAGGGTTCAAATCCCTGACTCTGCGCGTGTTATTCTCCTGTGCCATGCATCACTGCTCGATGTATGGCACTTTTTTTGCCTCCGTTTTTCTATTATAGTCCAGAATTGTGGGGCTGTCAACCCCAATTCGGATTGCCACGCCGCACCCGTGACAGATAGCGCTCTACATACGCGCGCGGTATCGCTAATTCCTTCACACCTGTTCGCATGTTGCATAGCATCCGCTTTTGCCCCGGATAGCTTGCGATCATCTGGTAGGCCCAGCTGCGCGACCGTTCGCATTCGCTGCGCATTGTGGCCACTGTGTGCAGCTGCCGCAGCAGTCTTTCTTTTTGCTCGTCTGTCCTGTAATAGTCCGTTGGTTTCATTTTTTCCTCCTTCACCGAACATGCGTTCGGTTTTTCGCTGTCCGATTTTGTCTGGATTTGGTCGCGTCCAGGGTAGGGTGGAGATTTGCGTAGCAAATACTACCCGACCTTGACGCGCTGCCGATGTACAATGCTGTATGGGCGGCTTCTGCCGCCCTTGTTCGCCTTATCACATCCTTTCTGTGTTGCGGTGGAGGTTGCTTTCAGCCCGACAAACTCGCGTCCGGCGATGCCTGCGAGCCGGTGCGCAAAAAGCGCCTCAAAGGAGCCCGAGGGCCGCTGGCGGTGGCGGAAGCGGATAAGCGGCGACTGTAGAGGAGCCGCCCGCTGGAGACTCCGCCTGTAGAGCGAGGCTGTGCGCGGCGCAGCGATACCCCCGACATGCAGATTCAGTGCGCGGCGTGGTGCCCGGCGGCGGCTGGCCGGCCTAATCCTTTCCTCAGCGGCCCGTGCCCCCCCGTTGAGGGCCTGAAATGGGCGCGGGCGCCTGACAGGCGGCCGCGATCCGCTCGGGTGGGGGGGAAGCCCGGCCCGGCGTGGGGGGGCACAGGCCAGCCGCCGCCGGATAGCGCCGCGCCGCCCATCGCATACCGCCAGCCCGTGCCGCGCGCGCCGAGCGGTCATTACTCTCGGAGGCTCATTGCCAGCATGAGCTCCGCTTCCGTAACTTCCTGCAGTGTTAGCCGCCTGACCACTGCGAGCGTATATCTCCAAGACGGCCTCGGTGCATATGCAGTCTCCACCAGCGCGTAATGATAATACAGATATGGCGTGCCGCCTTCTAGACTGCGGCGAAGGCTCGCCTCGCAGATTGCGCTCATAGGCTGTCCTATCGCCTGCTGATACAGCTCTTTCAGGTCGGCCACTTGCACATTTAGCTCTGCTTCCCTCGCGCGCGCGCACGCGATACTAGTACTACTACTGCTGGTCGTTGTTGTTGTTCTCTTGTTGTTCTCGTTCTCCATGTGTAATTCTCCTTTTCAGGAGGCGATGCGAATGACGCTTGGAGAGTGGCTTGAAACTTGGTATGATCTCTATGTGCTACCCTCAAACCTTGCCACGAACACGAAAAAATGCTATAATAGGGCTATCAGAGCTGTGCCGCCTGACCTAACCTCTCTCACCTTCGAGCAGCTGACACCCTTCGCTCTGCGGCGTTGGCTGATCGATGTCGCTAGAGAGCACCCTAGAGCGGCTCAACTTGATCGCGTGATGTTGCATCGCGCGCTGACCCTTGCTCAGAAGGCCAATTTGTGCCCTGCTAGCCTTTGCGACCCTGATTTGGTGCCTATGATACCACATAAGGCCAGAAAGGCTCCTGTGCTCAATTTGAGCCAGCTGTTGGCATATATGAGCGCCGCAGCCAAGTATGACGCTTCTCCCGTCTTACTCTTATGCTGCTGCGGCCTCCGGCGCGGAGAGGCCATGGGTGCTCGGTGGGAAGACCTCGACGCTCGCGCCGGTACTTTGGCTGTAACTGGGCAAAGGGTCGGTTCTGAGCGCGTAGCGCTCAAAACTGATGCCTCTTATCGCGTGATCGCTCTCCCCCAGTCCCTGCTTGCGCTGCTTCGGCAGCGGCGCCAGATGTCCGGTTGGATCTGTGATCTGTCCCAACAGCGTATCTACACCGCTCATCGCCGCGCGCTTTCTGATGCTCATTGCCCTGCTGTGACCCTGCACGGCCTCCGGCACTCCTTCGCCACTGCCGCCGTGATCAGCGGCGAGCCGATTAAACTTGTGCAAGGTGCGCTTGGCCATGCCCATTATAGCATTACCGCAGATCTGTATGCGGATCACCTCCCTTCTGTGTCTGCGGTTTCCGTTCGTCTTTTCGCCTGATGGCGCACGACTTGAAATCGTGTGAGGGCTGATACCCCTCCCAGGGTTCAAATCCCTGACTCTGCGCACGAAACTCCAATGTTGCAAATGCAGCGTTGGAGTTTTTCGTTTGCAATGATGTTGCAGACAGGATGGGCTTTGCTGCGGAAGCGCACATTACGCCATGCGCATTGCCGCGCCGGAACATGCCTTGCTCCCCTTTCCGCACACGCTGAACCGGCCTTGTGCGCCCCTTTACGCTGCACCGCACACACCAGGCCAGGCGGCGCTTGAACCGTACAGATCCACACAAAAAAGCCCCCACGCACGACCGGCTCGGCTGTCCGGTGGTGAATGGGGGCATCGTATTTAGTTCATGGGCAGGCGGACATCGAACCGGCAGCCGCCCTCAGGCAGGTTTTCGACGGTGATCTCACCGCCGCAGCCATCGACGATCTGCTTCACCAGCGCGAGCCCCAGGCCGTTGCCCTCCTGCTTGTGGGAGCTGTCCAGCTGGTAGAATTTGTGGAAGATGCGCTTGCGTTCCGTCTCGGGGACGCCTGCGCCCTGATCCGCCACGGAGAACACGAAATCTTCCGCGCCGCCCTTGAGGCGGATACTCACCAGGCCGCCCTGGGGGCCGAACTTAATGGCGTTGCCGATGAGGTTGCTCCACACATGGTGCATCAGGCTTTCCGGGCCGTTCCAGGTCACTTCATCCAGATCGACGTCGAATTCGACCTCGCGTTCCTCCCATTTCGGCTCGAGCAGGAGGATCGCCTGGCGGATCTGCTCATCCACGCGGTAGGTCGCCTGCGCCGTGGGGATGGCGTGGTTGCTGACCTTCGACAGCAGGAGGATATTGCCCACCAGGGTCGACAGGCGGCGCGTGTTCAGGAGGATGCGCTCGACATACCCGCGCTGCTGGGGCGAACCGCTGCCGTCCTGCAGGAGGGTCGCATAGCCCTCGATGGCGTTGATGGGCGTCTTGAATTCATGGGACACATTCGCCACGAAATCGGTTTGAAGGGTCTCGGTGGCTTCCAGCTCCCCGACCATGAGGTTGAAGCTGTCGTAGGATTCGCGGATCTCGCGGATGGCACTGCCGGATTTCAGGCGGATGCTGAAATCCCCTGCTGCGACCTGCTTCATGGCCTTCGAGAGCTTCAGGATCGGCCGCAGCAGGATGATATTGATGACGATGGACACCGTGATGCCGATGATGACACTGAAAACGAGGAGCCAGAACACATCCGGCAGCTCGATGACGCGCTTGAAGATCATCTTCGACAGCCATGACAGCACGCCGGAAATGATCAGCGTGCCGAAGATCTCCGCCATGGACACGAGGATGAACAGCAAACGGATGTTAAGCAGCTTATCTTTTTTCTGCTTGACGGGCTGATTGCTCATTGCTTGACCACCTTGTAGCCGACGCCACGCATGGTGACGATGCGGAAGTCCTTCTCATCACGGAAGCGATCGCGCAATCGGCCGATATGCACATCCACCGTATGGCTGTCCGTGCCGCTGTCATAGCCCCAGATCTCGTCCATCAGCTGCTGACGGGTGAAGATCTTCCCCGGGAAGGACGCCATCTTGTACAGCAACATGAACTCTTTCTGCGGAAGGATGCTGCTCACGCCGTCATGGATGACGGTCATGGAGTCGCACTCCATCACCGTGCCGCCGATGGTCAGCTTGCGCTCGGTGATCATCTGTGCCCGGCGCAGCAGCGCGCCCACACGCAACACCATTTCATTGACGTTGACCGGCTTGATCATATAATCATCCGAGCCGGAGAGGAAGCCCATACGCATATCGTCATACGCTTCCTTTGCGGTGATCATCATCACCGGGATGGTCTTGTTGATCTCGCGCAGGCTGCGGACGAGCTCATACCCGTCCATCACCGGCATCATGATATCCGAAATGACCATGTCGTAATAGTCGTTATTGAGCGCGTCAAGCGCCTTCTGGCCATTGTCCACGCCCGTCACTTCATAGCCGTTCTTGTTCAGCACATGGGCGAACAGCTGACGCAGCTCCGCGTCGTCCTCCGCGATGAGTATCTTGAACATGTTTCCTCCTTCGTTGACAAGGGCGAACGCTTATCGGCGCACATTCCGCCAGGTCTTTTTCCATTCGTAGCGGCGTTTGGCTGCCTTCATCGCGCTGATGAAGCGGTCATAGAAGAACAGCACCACATTCGCCAGGGACAGCACGATCGCCAGGCGCGTCCCCCACGTGCCGGTGATCATCCCCGGCAGGAGCAGCACCACGTCCACCAGCGCCAGCCACTTCATCCGGATGGGCAGGATGCCGTAGATGTTGATCTGCATCTCCGGATACAGGATCGCCACCGCCAGGAACAGCGACAGGTTCAGGTAATAGCTGGTCGCATAGCCCGAGATGAAGCCAGCGACGATATTGCACAGCACGCCCGTAAAATAGAACGCGTTGAAGCGCAGGCGTCCCCAATGGCTTTGCAGCATGTTACCCAGGAAATTGTAGAACAGCAGCTGGATGAGGATGAAGATGATGCTCGAATCCGGCGGCGTGATCACGAAGGTCACCAGGCGCCAGATCTGTCCGCGGAGGATCATCTGCCGGCTGAACACCAGATAATCCGACAGGTAAATGCCCAGCGACGGCGCCAGCAGCAGGTCGCACACATACACGCCGCCCATGAGCAGCACGATCCAGGTCATCAGGTTGTTGATGCCGCCCATGCGGCCCAGGCTGCGCTCCAGCCTATCCAGCAGTTTTTTCATCAAAACGCACCTCCCGGGCGCGGATCATTCTGCGCCCTTTTGTGCATCGCGGATCATGCGGATATTCCGCTGCGCATACAGCACCAGCGACACCGCCATCATCGCAATGCAGCCTCCGTTGAGAGTGTTCGACAGCCAGGCCGGGATCTCCTGCCAGATAACGTGCAGGATCATCATGCCATAGAGCATCAGCGTGGTCAGCTTGCCATGCCATTCCGCCCCGGGGACGATGCCCGTCCGGCGGATGACCAGCAGACCCGACACCGCCGCGAACAGCTCCTTCGCCGTCAGCAGCACAAAGGGCGCGATCATCATCGGGTAATGCGCGATCAGGCAGAGCAGCATCGCCGCCTGGGTCAGCTTATCCGCCACGGGGTCAAGGGCCTTGCCGATATCGGACACCTGGTTGAAGTGGCGCGCGATATAGCCATCCACCACGTCCGTCAGGCCGGAGAGCAGCAGCACCGCCGCCGTCCATTCCTCATGCCCGTTCAGGTACAGGACGATGAACACGGGGATCATCAGCAGGCGCAGGAGCGAGAGCAGGTTGGGGATGGTCAGGATCTTCGTTTTATCAGCCTTCATTGGTTTGGCCTCCATCTGTATTATTCCACGATACAGTATACCCCGGAAATACTAACTTTTCATCAACTGAACATCAACTTTTGTTTATCTTTTGCATGTATTTTGATTTAAAAAGCCACCTGAAGGCGATCAGGTGGCAATGCGTCATTTCAGCATGTTTTTCCGGTTCATATAGAGGGTCGTCGCCACCACCGCGATGACGGAGATCGCCACCAGCGCCCAGAAGCCCCAGCTCGTCCCCTCAAACGGCACGGGTACATTCATTCCCCACATGGAGGCGATGATGGTCGGGATGGACAGGAGCACCGTCAGCGAGGTCAGCATCTTCATGGTGATGTTCAGGTTGTTGCTGATGACCGACGCGAAGGCGTCCGTGGTGTTGGACATGATGTCCCGGTAGATCGAACACATCTCGATGGCCTGCTTGTTCTCGATGATGACGTCCTCCAGCAGGTCGGTGTCCTCCGGGTAGCGCTTGAGCACGTCCTGGCGCATGAGGCGCTCCAGCACCAGCGCGTTGCCCTTGAGGGAGGTGTTGAAGTAGACCAGGGACTTCTCCAGCTTCATCATCTGCAGCAGTTCCTGATTGCGGCTAGCCTTTTCCAGCTTTTCCTGCACCAGCAGGCTGGACTTGTCGATCTGCTTCAGATACGCCAGGAAGCGGCCGGCATTACGCAAAAGCAGCTGGAGGATGAAGCGCGCGCGCTTATACGTCCAGAAATTGCGGATGCGCTCCTCGGTGAAATCGCTGATGATGGGCGTATCGCGAGTGCAGACGGTGATGATGACCTCATCGCACAGGACGATGCCCAGCGGGATGGTCGAATAGACATAGCCGCTGCCCTCGGTATCCACATAGGGGATGTCAACGAGGATGAGCGTCTGCTGCTTATCGGGGTCATAATCGATACGGGCGGATTCCTCCTCGTCCAGTGCGGCGGGAAGGAAGGTCGGATCCAGGTGGAAGCGCGTCGTCAGGCCCTCGATCTCCTCCCGCGTGGGATTGAGCAGGTGGATCCAGGAGCCCTTTTCGAGGGTGGTGCATTCCGTCAGATGATCCTCAACAGTCTTGAATATTCTCTTCATGGCTAACAACGTCCTTTCTATTTGGACGGCAGCACATCTCCGCACATGAACGCCGGGGCGACGGCCGTCAGATCATGGCAACTAAAAGGGTCAGCATCCATTCAGCCTGTCGCTCCTTTCTTTGCAGACCGCATCCATGCGGCGCTTTTCATTCGTATTCCGCACCATTGGCGGATTTGTTTATCTTAATCCCGTTCGGCGCACTTGTCAACCATCCACGGGAAAAAAGATGCGATTTTTTCTGCTCAGGCGTTTGCATCCTCGCCGGACTGGAATGCCTCGGACGGGTCATCCCCCTCGCGATACGGCACGACCGCCGCCGTCACCACCTCGGAAGCCGGATCGGCATGGGCGTGTTGATCGTCGAAGAAGATATGGGCGCCGAAGGACGCCAGAATATCCCGTTTGGGAACGCCACCGAGGAAAAACGCCTCATCCACGCGCACGCCCCACTGGCGCAGCGTCTTGATGGCGCGCTCATGGGCAGGGATGCTGCGGGAGGTGACCAGGGCGGTACGGATGGGCGCCTGCTCCTGCGTCTGATAGATGTTCTGCAGGCTGGAGAGCGTCATGAGGAAATTCGCAAAGGGGCCCTTGGACAGCGGCCGATCCACATTGGTCTGCTCATAGGCATTGAAGGCCGCGATGCCGCGCTGCTTATACACCCTTTCGGATTCAGCAGAGAAGAGCACCGCGTCCCCGTCGAAGGCGATGCGGATCTGCCCGATGGTCTCATTGGAATTGGCATGCTGTTTGCCGGTGAGGATCATACCTGCGGCGATGCCATGGTCAACGGCCTGCTTGACATCCGGCGCATAGGCGGAGAGGAACAGGTCGGTCTTGAAGGCCTTCAAATAAGGGGCGACATCCGCACCGCTCAGCAGCGCCGCACGGGTGATGTCCAGCCCGTAATGCTCGATGGAGTGAAAGATGCGCAGGCTCGTTTCCGGGCTGTTGCGGCTCATGATGATGACCTCCACCGTGCGGTGATCCTCATTGAGCTCATTGAGGTTGAGGAAGGCCTTCACCAGGTTGAATGCCGGGCCGGGCGGCAGGATATCGCGCTCATGCTCGCGCTGATAATCCGCATAGGCCTTCAGCCCATGCTCCTCAAACACAGCGTTTTCCGCTTCCAAATTAAACAGTGCACGGGACGAGATCCCGATGACCAGCGGTTCCGTCAGATCAAATGCCATCCGGCATCCTCCTTCCATCCTTTTTGCTGCCTTATTATCGCACAAGGGCGGACTTTTTTCAAGCCATATCAGAAGAATTCCCTCACACATCCTCGCGGGGGAAGATGCGGCTGCCGCAGCGGACGCCCCAGGCTTTGCCGTCGCGGATGAAGAATTCCAGCCGCGCACGGACGCGGTTTTCGTCCGCCGGATCGACACCGAGGAAGCGAAGTCCGCCGCAATAGACCAGGCGCATATCGCGCTTCTTGTGGGCGGTCAGCACGCCGCCCTGCAGGGTGACATCCAGCACATCCGGATTGCCCTCATGCCCCACGAAGCGGCCCAGCAGCATCTCCGGGTCGGAGAATTCCCGTCCCACAGGGATGAACCAGCGGTGGCTGGTGTCCAGCGGAAGCCCCATCACGGCGTTGTACATCGACCAGATGATATCGTCCATGTCCTCATCGCCGCAGTTGCACAGCACCACGAAGCCATAGCTCTCGCCCAGGAGCAATCCGCCCTTGGTGGATGCGCCGTGCAGGCCGCCGGCATGTTCGCACACGGTATGCCCGCACTTGACGCGCTTATACAGCCCCAGCCCATAGCAGGCGATCTCCTGCGCAGGGATGGACGCGCCGATCATCATCTCCACCGCCGCACGGGGCAGGACTTGCTGCCCCTCGTGCATGCCGAAATTCGACAGGCAGCGGTAATACGCTGCCATGTCCCGCGCGGTGGATTTCACCATCGCGCAGCCGCGGAATGGCGGCAGCATGCTCCAGTGGTCATCGCAGACCAATGCGCCGTTCTCCCGTTCAAACAGGGAGGTGATGTTGCCGCCGGACAGTTCCCGCGCGGACACGCAGTCGTCATCCATGATGGTGCGCGTCATGCCCAGGGGGCGGAAAATGCGCTCCATGCAGAATCGTTCCAGCGGCATGCCTGCGGCCTGATCCGCCACATAGGAGAGGATGGCATAGCCCTCGTTGGAATAGGACATGTTCTCCCCCGGCGCACCCACAGTCTGGTAGGGGCAATGGGCGATGTAGTCGATGACCTGATCGATGGTTGCCATAGGATTGGGGGCGCTTTTGCGCATGGACTCGATCCATTCGCCCGTGCGCTCCACGCTGTTGACGGCGATCGACCACTCCAGCGGCTCCATGGGCGGAATGCCGCTGGTATGCATGGCCAGCGTCCGGAGCGTGACGGTATCCTTCGCCGCGCCCGGCACGGAGAACGCCGGGAAATAGCGGTACACCGCGTCCTCCCAGGAGAGCTTGCCCTCTGCGGCGAGGATGGACAGCGCCAGGCAGGTGATGGACTTGGACATGGAAGCAATGCCGAACATGGTGTCCATGTCCGTCGGGATGATCCCTGCCGCGTCGCGATAGCCATAGGCCTTCTCGAAGACCGTACCTTCCGGGCCAAGGACGCAAACCGTCACGCCCGGCAGGCGATCCCGCGCGATCAGGTACTGTATGCGCTCATCCAGCGCTCGTGTATCCATTCGCATCGTACTTTTCTCCTTATTCGACCGCGCCTTCCAGCACGGTGAGGCTGCATTTGTCGGCATCCATGGCGCATTTCGCGCCCAGGGGGAGCGTCAGTTTCGGCGTGCAGTGGCCGCAGCGGAGCCCCGTGAAGATGGGCTTTCCGCAGGGCGCGACCACATCGCGGATGACGTCCTCCAGGCTGAGGCCGTATGTGGAATATTCCACCGGACAATTCGCAAAATCGCCGAACACGATGCCCGCGCAGTCCGCGAACTTCCCTGCCAGGCGGAGCTGCGTCAGCAGACGGTCGACCGCGTAGGTCTTCTCGCCGACCTCCTCGATGAAGAGGATCTTGCCCTTGGCGTCGAGCTCCCAGGGCGTGCCGAGGGTCGCCGCGAGCAGCGTCAGGTTGCCGCCGGCGAGGATACCCTCCGCCGAGCCGGACTGCACCGTATGGCGCGGATCATCCGGCGGATTTGGCAGCTCCCCCACCGGCTGAACGCTCGTCAGCACGCGCAGCATGTTCTCCTGCGTGAAGGTATCCATCGGGCCGTCCGCCCAGTCTGCCGCAGCCATCGGGCCATGGAAGGTCACCAAGCCGCAGCGCTGGTTGAGTGCCAGATGCAGCGCGGTGACATCCGAATACCCCATGAAGATCTTCGAATGGGCGGCGATCATGTCATAGTTCAGAAGATCCAGCATGCGCATGCAGCCGTATCCGCCGCGCAGGCACACCACCGCATCCACCTCATCGTCGGCGAACATGGCGTTCACATCCTGTGCTCGCGCTGCATCCGCCCCGGCGAGGTATCCGTAATGCCCCCGTGCGCTGTTCCCCAGCTTCACGCGGTAGCCCATGTGCTGCGCGGCCTGCACTGCGCGGTCGATGGCGCCTGCATCCCGCACGACCCCTGCCGGTGCGATCAGCCCGAGGGTATCGCCCGGCTTCAGCTTCTTTCCGCGATCCATATCATTCGTCTCCTGCCGTTCGTGGTCACGCCTGCCCGTCCAGCACCAGCGCGGCATGCATCATCACGCCGATGGCCAGGCAGCTTTCGTCCAGGTGGAAATCCTTGCTGTGCAGGGGCGGCGCAGGCAATTCATCCGCCTTGGAACAGCCGATGTGGTAGAACGCACCGGGCGCACAGTCGCTGAAGAAGGAGAAATCCTCGCCGCCCATGCTGGGGGCTTCCTTGTCCAGCACATTGTCCGCACCCAGGAGCGCCGAAGCGACCCGGCGGACGCGCGCAGCCTCGGCGTTGTCATTGACCAGTGCCGCATAGCCCGGAATGATCTCGACTTCCGCCGTGCAGCCCATGGCGGATGCGACGCCTTCCGCAATCTGCGCGATACGCTGCTTCATCCCTGCCCGAAGCGCTGCATTGGCCGTACGAAGCGTGCCACGCAGGCGCACCTCGTCGCAGATGATGTTCTGCGCCGTGCCGCCCTCGATCATGCCGATGGTCAGCACCGCACTCTGCAAGGGGGACACATTGCGCGCCACAATGCTCTGCAGGGCCGTGATGACCTGCGCCGCGCAGACGATGGCATCCGTCCCCTGCTCCGGGTAGGCGCCGTGTCCCGATTTGCCGCGGATGGTCAGGCGCACCGAGTCGGTGGATGCATTGAGCGTCCCGGCGCGGGTCTCGACCTTCCCCACGGGCAGATAGGGCATCACATGCAGGCCGTACACGCGATCCACATGGGGATCCTCCATCACACCGGCAGCGACCATGGGTTCCGCGCCGCCGACACTTTCCTCCGCAGGCTGAAAGAGCAGCTTGACGCGCCCGTGAAGGCGGTCGCGCAGGCCGTACAGCAGCCGACCCGCCCCCAGCGCGATGGCGGTATGCGCATCGTGTCCGCAGGCATGCATCATGCCCGGATGCTCCGAGCGGAAGGGACAGTCCTCCGGCTCTTCAATGGGCAGGGCATCCATATCCGCGCGGATGGCCACGGTCTCACCGGGGAACGCGCCCTCGATCAGGCCGACCACCCAGGTGCGCTGCGTCGTATAGGGGATGCCGATCTCGTCCAGGGCGTCCATGATGGCCTGCTGGGTCTTGAATTCCTGAAAGCCATCCTCCGGGATGCGGTGGAGCTTTCGCCGCATGGCGACGACCCACTCCTGCTGCGCCTGTGCCAGTGCTGCGATCTGCGTAATATCCATGCTGATGCCTCCTCACGCCAGCGCATCGGCGATGCCGACCACATGCCCCTGCGCCAGATAGACGCGCGGGACGCGTTTGCCCGTGCGCGCCAGGGACTCATTGCGGTTCAGCCCTCCCCAGGCTGCATACTCGTCCACGCCGATGCCGCCGCCCAGCAGGATGACCTCATCGCCCTCCCGGGCCTCCGGGATGTCAGTGATATCCGCCATCATCTGATCCATGCAGACCAGACCGGCCACCGGCGCGCGCTGGCCGCGGATCTCGACCTCGCCGATGCTGTTCAGGCGCGGATAGCCGTCGATATAACCGGCAGAAAGGGTCGCGATGCGGCTTTCGCGCTGCAGAGGGTGCGTCTCGTCATAGCCGAGGCATTCCCCGGCCTTCACGAAATGGATCTGGGCGATGCGCGCCTTGACGGTGAGGACGAGGGCGCTTTCCTCCGGGTGGGCATAGCCGCGCGGATACACCCCGTAGAGCCATGCGCCCGTGCGGACGGCATCCAGCTGCGCCTCCGGATAACGCACCATGCCGATGCTGTCCAGCGCATGCGCCATGGGGACAGCAATGCCGCGCTGGCGAAGGGCGTCCACGCAGCCCGTCAGCAGGGACAGCTGGCGAAGATCCGATTCACGGTCGCGAAGGGCCAGATGAGTGAAAACGCCCTCGAGCGTCACGGCATCGCTGCGGAGCATGTCCGCAACGGCATCGGCGGCGTCCTCCGGGGCGAAACCAAGGCGGTTCAGGCCGGTCTCCAGCTTGACGTGGATGCGCGCCTTCACGCCGACCGCCTGCGCCGCACGGAGGACCGTCTGCGCGTACTGCGCGGAGAACACCGTCAGCAGCATACCCTCGCGGATGGCGCGGATGAGCTGCGCTTCGCCGCACAGACCAAGGATGAGCACCTCCGCCTCCGGGACGGCGCGGCGCAATTCCGCTGCCTCCTGATACGACGCGACAGCGAACAGGCGCTGCCCCTCCTCGTGCAGGGTCCTGGCCACCATGGGGGCGCCCAGGCCATAGGCATCCGCCTTCAGCACGCAGATCAAATGCACACCGGGGGCAAGATGCTTCAGCGCATTGTGGTAATTCTGCTTCAGGCGGTTCAGATCGACCTCCGCCCAGCAGCGGGAGACGGCTTCTTCATACGGGATCATGGCATTCCCTCCTTGCAGGGACGGGCGGGGCGCATCAGCCATTCAGCTGTGCGCGGTAGGCCGCCAATTCCTGCGCATTGGCACGAACCATATGCCCCGGTTCCACCTCGACCCACATGGACTTGTCGGTGGTGTAGTCATGTTCGGACGGATCGTAGACGAGGAGCTTCTTATTCTTCTCCCTCGCCGGATCCGGCAGGGGGATGGCGGACAAAAGCGCCCGCGTATAGGGGTGCAGTGGATGGGCGAAGAGTTGTTCCGTCTCGGCCAATTCCACCAGCACGCCCTTATGGATGACGGCGATGCGGTCGCAGATGAAGCGCATGACGGACAAGTCGTGGGAGATGAACAGGTAGGTCAATCCGCGCTCACGCTGCAATTCGCTCAGGAGATTGAGCACCTGCGCACGGATGGACACATCCAGCGCGGAAATGGGCTCATCGGCGATGATGAATTCCGGCTGCATGATGAGGGCGCGCGCCACGCCAATGCGCTGGCGCTGTCCGCCGGAGAATTCGTGGGGGAAGCGCGTGGCGAATTCCGGCAGGAGGCCGACCTCCATCAGCGCCTTTTCCACACGGGCCTTGCGTTCCGCCTCGGAGATGCGTCCGCCGCTGTACAGGCCCTCGGAGACGATATAATCCACCTTGGCGCGCTCGTTCAGCGAGGCCATGGGATCCTGGAAGATCATCTGGATCTGACGGGTCACGCGGCGATCCAGCTCACGGGGGATGCGGCCGCTGATCCTTTCGCCCTTGAAGAGGACCTCGCCTGCGGTGATGGGATTGATGCGGGCGATGGCGCGGCCGATGGTGGTCTTGCCGGAGCCGGATTCGCCCACCAGGCCGAAGGTCTCGCCCTTGTAGATGTCAAAGCTGACCTGATCGACCGCCTTGAAGCTGCTGCGCTTCTTGCCGAAGCAGACCTCCATGTCCCGCACGGACAGAAGGATCTCGCGCTGGGGATCAGTCATAGCCCTTCACTCCTTCCGTTGCGAGCTTGCGGACGGCTTCCGGCGGATCGATCTTCGGCGCGCGGGGATCCAGCAGCCAGGTGCGCGCCTTATGCGTCGGCGACACGTCAAAATACGGCGGACGCTTCTCGAAATCGATCTTCAGCGCCTGGGGATTCCGAGGAGCGAAGGCATCGCCGCGGATCTCCTGGAAGAGGTTCGGCGGTGTGCCATGGATGGAATAGAGCGGTTCGCCCTTGACGCCCATCTGGGGCAGGCTGGACAGAAGCGCCCAGGTATAGGGGTGCTTGGGCTGGTAGAAGACTTCCTCGCACAGGCCGATCTCGACGATGTCGCCCGCGTACATCACGGCGATGCGGTCCGCCACATTGGCCACCACGCCCAGGTCATGGGTGATATAGACGGTGGTGAGCTGGTATTTGGCCTGGAGCTGGCGGATGAGGCGGAGGATCTGCGCCTGGATCGTCACGTCCAGGGCGGTGGTGGGCTCATCGCAGATGAGGATCTCCGGCCGGCACGCCACGGCGATGGCGATGACCACGCGCTGACGCATACCGCCGGAAAATTCATGGGGATACTGCTTGCTGCGGCGTTCGGGGTCGGAAATGCCCACATCCGTCAGGATGGACAGCATCTCCCGGCGCGCCTTTTCGCCGTGTATCCCCTGGTGCAGCTCGATGGCCTCCAGGATCTGCGCGCCGATGGTCTTCAGCGGATTCAGGCTGGTCATGGGGTCCTGGAGCACCATGGCGATCTTCTTGCCGCGCACCTTCAGCCACTGCTTCTCGGTGCGGAACTGCGCCAGGTCATCCCCCTGATAGAGGATCGATCCGCCGTCGATCCAGCCATTGGCGTCCAGCAGGCCCATGAAGGTCTTCACGAACACCGATTTGCCGGAACCGGACTCCCCCACGATGGCCAGGCTTTCGCCCTTGTGAAGATCCAGCGACACGCCGCGGATGGCGTGCAGCGTGCGACCGCGAAGGTTGAACTTCACGTCCAGATCACGCACGGAAAGAATAGGCGTATGGTCCATGCCGTTCAACCTCCTTACACATGATTCTTGGGGTCAGCCGCATCGGCAAAGGCATTGCCGATGATGTAGAACGAGACCGTCACGATGGACAGCACGATCGCCGGGAAGATGAGCTGATACTGCAGCGCCGGCGACGTGATGAGCTTGCGGCCCTCATTGATGAGGTTGCCCAGGGAGGGCGTATCCACCGGCAGGCCCAGACCGATATAGGTGATGAACACCTCGCTGCCGATGGCGCCCGGGATGGACAGCGCCATGCGCAGCGTGATGACCGACACCAGGTAGGGCAGCAGATTTTTGAGGATGATGCGCCAGGTGCTCGTGCCGAGGCAGCGGGAGGCCAGGTTGTAATCCCGGTCGCGGATGATGACAATCTGGTTGCGGATGAAGCGCGCCATGCCAAGCCAGCCGGTCAGGCACATGGCGAAGATCAGCGTGCGCAGGCTGGGCTTGAGGATGTACGAGATAAGGATGAGGATGATGGTGTTGGGGATGTTGTCCAGCACGTTGTACACTTCCGTCAGGATGCGGTCCAGCTTGCGGACATAGCCCCACACGACACCCACGAGGATGCCGATGAGCGCCTCGAAGAACGCGACCACAAAGCCGATGAACAGGCCGGTGCGCGTACCGCTCCACACACGGGACCACAGATCCTGGCCGATGTTGTTCGTGCCGAACCAGAAGGCGCGCTCACTGGGGATGATGCGCAATTTGACATCACGCACCGCGGTGACGGTGCCATCCTCATTCATCGCGAAGGCGGATGCCTCAGCATAGAGGGAGTTGCCGTCGTTGGTGAATTCCTCCGGGGAGGAATACAGTTCAATCTTGAAATTCGACTTGCAGGTATACGGCACGGCGGTCGGGTCGTCCGGCAGCTTGAGCTTGGTCTGGAAGTTGTTCTTCACATAGCCCGTCA
>CAZIUA010000044.1:0-21819 GCA_964542315.1 uncultured Faecalibacterium sp.
ATCAACAACATCGCCAAGGAGCACGGCGGTCTGTCCGTGTTCACCGGCGTTGGCGAGCGTACCCGCGAGGGCAACGACCTGTACAACGAAATGAAGGAAAGCGGCGTTCTGAACAAGACCGCGCTGGTCTATGGCCAGATGAACGAGCCGCCGGGAGCCCGTATGCGCGTGGCGCTGTCCGGCCTGACGATGGCGGAGTACTTCCGCGACCGTGAGAATCAGGACGTGCTGCTGTTCATCGACAACATCTTCCGTTTCACGCAGGCCGGTTCCGAGGTGTCCGCTCTGCTGGGCCGTATGCCCAGCGCCGTGGGCTATCAGCCCACCCTGGCCACCGAGATGGGCGCCCTACAGGAGCGTATCACCTCCACCCGCAAGGGCTCCATCACGTCCGTTCAGGCCGTTTATGTCCCTGCGGATGACCTGACCGACCCCGCGCCGGCTACGACCTTCTCCCACCTGGACGCCACCACGGTGCTGAGCCGTTCCATCTCGTCCCAGGGCATTTATCCCGCCGTTGATCCGCTGGAATCCACCTCCCGCATCCTTTCGCCGGATGTGGTGGGCGAGGAGCATTACCGCGTTGCGCGCGAAGTGCAGCGCATCCTCCAGCGCTATACCGAGCTGATGGACATCATCGCCATCATGGGCATGGATGAGCTGTCCGACGAGGATAAGCTGCTGGTCGGGCGCGCCCGTAAGATCCAGCGCTTCCTGTCCCAGCCCTTCGATGTGTCGGAGAAGTTCACCGGCATCCCCGGCGTGTATGTGCCGATCAGCGAGACCATCCGCGGCTTTGCGGAGATCATCGAGGGCAAGCACGACGATCTGCCCGAGTCCGCCTTCCTGTTCGCGGGCACCATTGATGATGTGGTCGCCAAGGCAAAGAAGGTGCAGGGATGAACACCTTCCTGCTGCACATCGCATCCCCCGATGGGAAAATCTTCTCCGGAGAGGTCGTCAGCATCACCCTGCGCGGCGTGGAAGGCGATTTTGCCATCCTCGCGGGACATATCCCGTTCATCACGAACGTGACGCAGAATAAGTGCATCCTCGAGCTGCCCGACGGCACCATCTGCAACGGGCAGACCGAGGGCGGCATGATCACCGTCGATCGGGACGAAGTGACCTTCCTGACCTCCGGTGTGACCTTTGACGAATAAAGATAACAAGACCGCCCGGACGGAAATGTTCGGGCGGTTTTTGCGTACCTGGTCGATTCCTTCATATTTTTCTGCTATACTTTCATCGTGAAAACGAAAGAGAAACGTGACTTTATCTCTTCTTGTAAAGCAATAATTCAGGATTTTTTCCCTCAGATTCATAGGTACATATCATGATGAAATCCATATTTGCAAGGATCCCGAAGCAAAGTCCATCTACAATTTCTGATTCCAATTGATTCCCCAGATATGTTGTGTTGTCATCTAAAAATTTTACCATCTTACCGTTAGGAAGAGGATAATCGAGATTAACATATTTACCAACTAAAGCATTTAGTTTTCCCAGTTTAGGCATCCCCTCAATAGATAATTCATTAATCTCATTTATCAATTGTTGCTTAAACTCCTCAAACTGTCCATCATCACTAAGCTCTTCATATCTTTTCCAATAATCCAGCTTGGGAAGCGATTGCTTCATATATTCTCTAGCCTGTTCTTCTGAAAAGCCCTCGCTAACCATATTTCTGACACAGACATCAATCAAATCATCCATATTGCTGTACATATATGTACCATCCGCATAGCACCATTTACAGTATTCTTCATTTGGAGTACCTTCGGCATCTTTGCTAATAATATCATCTGTTAAAGGCATACCACAACACTGACATATCAATTCTCTTGGCGAACCTAAAAGCGTATTGATCGAAACATCAAACAGCTTCGATAATAATTTCAAAGCCTCTGTATTGGGGATTGTTTCCCCATTTTCCCATCGTGATACAGCCTGGCGAGTTACATATACTTTTTCGGCAAGTTTATCCTGAGATAAACCTGCTTTATTTCTAAGTTCAAAAATAATATCCTTTGTTTCCATATAGATTTCACCTCCAACGATATTATAAGACTGGATAAACCTTTTTTCAAGCAACTCGCTGTTGCCTTATGGTGCGATTATTGTTGTGTACCTCCACAAATCACAATTTGTCGGGGAGATACGCAAACGAAAAAACTGATGGATATGAAAAATCCGGCCTATGACGTGAACCATAGGTCGGATGAACTGATTGATGTCCCCCTGCTGCAATCGCTGCGGCAGGGGCTCTTTAAATGGGTCACAGGTGATACAGCGCGCTGAACTTGCGGGTCAGATAATCCACATAGCAGTGGGGGTCGAAGGAGGTGCCGATGGCGTTTTCCAGCAGCTGGGAAGGCGTCAGCAGGCAGCCGTACTTGTGGATCTTTTCGCCCAGCCAGCCCGTGATGCGGCTCAGGTCGCCCTTTTCCACATCCGCCCAGGGGTCAAAGGCCTTCTCCATCGCGGCGAGCATTTGCACACCATAGGCGCTGCCCAGTGCGTAGGACGGGAAGTAGCCGATCATGCCGCCCGCCCAGTGGACATCCTGAAGGATGCCCTCGCGGTCATTGGGGACGATCACGCCCAGGTATTCCTTATACATCGCGTTCCACAGCGCAGGCAGCTCATCCACCTTCGCTTCGCCGCTGACCATGCGCTTCTCGATCTCATAGCGGATGGCGATGTGCTGGCCATAGGTCAGCTCGTCCGCCTGGGTGCGGATCAGGCTGGGCTTGGAGAGGTTCACCGCCGCGTAGAGCTGTTCCGCGGTGACACCAGCCATCTGCGCAGGGAAGCTCTCCTGCATGATGGGCAGCAGCGCCTTGCAGAAGGGAAGGCTGCGACCGATGATGTTCTCGTAGAAGCGGCTCTGGCTCTCGTGCAGACCCATCGAGGCGCCGCCGGCCAGGTTGGTGAATTGCAGCTCATCCGCCGTGCCGAGCTCATACAGGGCATGTCCGCCCTCGTGAATGACGGAATACATGCTGTCCGCCACATCGGTCTCGGAGTAGTTGGTGGTGATGCGCACATCCCACTTGTTGAAATTGGTCGTGAAGGGATGCTCCGTCTCGGCGATGCCGCAGCGGTCACGGTCGAGGCCCATCAGCAGCATCAGCCGGTCGGAGAAGCGGCGCTGCTGCTCGACGGGGAAGACCTGGCGCAGGAAGGCGGCATCCGGTTCGGGCTTTTCCGCCACAGCCTTGATGACGGGGGAGAGTTTCTCCCGCAGGAGGGCGAAGAAGGGATCCAGCGTCGCGGTGGACGCGCCCTTTTCGTAGCTGTCCAGCAGCACGTCATACGCCGGACGCTTGTCGTCCTTATACGCGGCGAACCGGCGGTTGAACGCGATGATCTTCTCCAGATAGGGCGCAAAGGCGGCGTAATCATTCTTTTCCTTGGCATCGCGCCAGACGGACGAGGCCGTGGTGGTCAGCGCGGAGTATTCGACATACTCCTCCATCGGGATGCGCACGCTGTCGTCATAATTCTCCTTCAGCAGCTCCGCCTGACGGAACTGCGCCGGGGTGACATCAGCCTTGTGTGCCAGGATGGTCTCCAGCGTTTCCTTCACATCGTCGTTCACCAGCAGCTGATAAGCCACGCCGGAGAGGTAGCCCATGGTCTCCGCGCGCCCCTTGGCGGACGCGGCCGGCGCGGCAGTATCGCCGTCCAGGGAGAGGACGCCCATGGCGTGGTTGTAGGCATGCTGCGCGGTCTGGATCTCGCTCAGCTTGGACAGGGCTTGCTCAAGGGTCATGAGGATGCCTCCTTTGCAAATGGGCGCTTAGAGCTCGTCGCCGAGGTGGTTGGGGAGCCGGTTGCGCCAGAACTTCATACGGTAGAAGAGGATGGACAGCAGCATCGCGACCACCCAGGACGTCAGCTGGCTGGCGAACAGCGCAACGGGCTGACCATTGGGCCACATCTCATTCTTGGTCAGCGCGGCCAGCAGATACGCCAGCGGCACGCGCAGGACGACCGTGGTGAGGAGGGAGATGTACATGGGGATCTTCGTTTCGCCGGCGCCGCGCATAGTGCCCTGGAGCACCTGGCTGACGCTGAAGCAGATATAGCCCACCGCCAGCGTGTTCAGACCCTGCACGCCCAGCTGGATGGTCAGCTCGGTCTTGGTAAACATGCCGACCAGATGATGGCCAAAGAGGACGATCGCTGCGACCAGCACGGTGGAGGAGATCAGGCCGAGCTTGAGCATGGCATGCACGCCGGACTTGAGGCGTTCCTTTTTGCCCGCGCCGACATTCTGGCCGATGTAGGTGGTGGCTGCCGTGCCGAAGGTGAAGTTGGGCATCATGGCGAAGCCATCCACACGCATGACGGCGGTGTTGGCGGCGACCATGGCATCGCCCAGGGAGTTGGTCAGGTTCTGCACGACTAGCGCGGAGGTGGAGAACACCGCCTGGGTGATGCCGGAGGGCAGACCCAGCGCGCCGATCTTGAGCATGAGGGGCTTGTCGGGGTGGATGACATGCTCCCATTTCACATCGCAGATATGGCGGACATTGCAGATGCGCCACAGGCACAGCACGGCGGACACGCCCTGCGCGATGATGGTCGCCAGCGCTACGCCGGCCACGCCCATCTTGCCCACAAAGGCGATATCCAGGAAGATATTCAGCACGCATGCCACCACCAGGAAGAGCAGGGGCATCATGCTGTCGCCCAGGCCGCGGAGGATACCGGAGAGGATGTTGTACATGCCGCAGCCGATAATGCCCAGGAAGTAGATCTGCAGATAGTCGGTCGCGCCTGCACCGACCTCAGGGGAGGGCGGCGTGGTCAGGTTGATGAGCGTGGGGGAGAGGAAATAGCCCACGACGGTCATCAGCAGACCGGAAACGACGATGAGGAACAGGGACGCGCCGACGCAGCGGTTCAGCGTGGGACGATCCTTCGCGCCGAAATACTGCGCGGACAGGATGGATGCGCCGGTGGAAATGCCCATGAAGAGCACCAGCAGCAGGTTGACGATGGGGCCAGCCAGGCCGACCGCGGCCAGACCCTGATCGGCCCAGGCGGAATTGCCGATGACGATGGCATCCACCGTGTTGTACATCTGCTGCGCGAGGTTGCCCAGCAGCAGCGGGACGGAGAATTTCAGCAGGCACGACATGGGGGACCCCACGGTCATATCCTGCGCGCCAAAGAAGCGGCGCAGCTTTTGTGTGAGCGTCATATCAAGGCTCTCCTTTTTTTTCTTGGGATCCTTACTATTGTATCAGCAATCATGGTGGATTGCAAGGGGAACGCACAGCGGTTTGCGTTCCTTTTTTCATCTTTGCGGGGGAGGTCTGCAGGCGGAGCATGCATGTATCAGTCAAACAACCGAAAAAAGCTCCCTTGCAGAAAGGGAGCCCTTTGAGCTCGCTGCATCGCCAAGGCGGCTTATTCCCTCTGTGCGACCATGCAGACGGCCTGCGCGCTGATGCCCTCCTCGCGGCCCTCGAAGGAGAGGCGTTCGGTGGTGGTGGCCTTGACATTCACCCGATCCAGCGGCAGACGGAGCGCGTCGGCGATGTTCTGCCGCATGGGGGGGATGAAGGGCAGGAGCTTGGGCTTCTGCGCGATGATGGTCACGTCGCAGTTGGTCACGCGCGCGCCGTGCTCCGCCAGGAGCGCGGCCACATGCTGCAGCAGCACCATGGACGAGATGCCGCGGTACTTTTCATCCGTGTCAGGGAAGTGCTTGCCGATGTCACCCAGCGCCATCGCGCCGAGCATGGCGTCCATCAGCGCATGGAGCGCCACATCCGCATCGGAATGCCCCAGCAGCCCCAGCGTGTGCGGCACCTTCACCCCGCACAGGATGAGGTCGCGCCCTTCCACCAGGCGATGCACGTCATACCCCTGGCCGATGCGCACCAAGGGGAGCAGCCGATCCAGAAATGCCTCTGCCATTTTCATGTCCTCCGGTGTGGTCAGCTTGATGTTGCGGCGGTCGCCGAGGGTCAGGCGGACGCTCTGCCCCATGTGCTCGACCAGGGAGGCATCGTCCGTGCCGAGGAAGCCCTCCGCCTGGGCGAAAAGATGCGCCTGGCGGATCAGATCGGCCCGGAAGGCCTGCGGTGTCTGCACGATGCGGAGCTGGCTGCGGTCGGGCGTGGAGAGCACATCCTCCCGGGCGTCCACCTGCTTGATGGTGTCCACCGCCGGGACGGCAGCGACGCCCGTGCCGCATGCTTCGGCGGAGGCCATGCTGCGGCGGATGGTGTCCGCGTCCACCAGACAGCGCGCGCCGTCGTGGATGAGCACATGGGTACAGTCCGCCGGGAGGGCGCAAAGGCCGTTCCAGACGGAAGCTTGCCGGGTGTCACCGCCGCAGACGATGCGGACGGGCATCTCAATGCCCTGCAGGGTCTGGCGGATGGCCTCCTGATCCGCCTCGCGGCTGACCAGCACAGCGCCGCTCACATGCCCCTGAAAGGCCTTCACAGCGCGGCGGATGACCGTTTCACCGCCGATGTTCAGCAACACCTTGTTGCATCCGGCGCCCATGCGGCTGCCGCTGCCGCCGGCCAGAATGATGGCGTACCACATCGCTTACTCCTCCGCCTGACGCTCCTGTGCCATGGCGGCATCCTCTTCCAGGATGCGGTACAGGTCGGCAGCGCCCTCCTTCTTCACCGTCGCCGGGACGGACAGGATCTCATACTTGCCCAGATGGTCGCCGAAGCGGATGGTCATGATGTCGCCGGGCTTGACCTCAGCGCCGGGCTTGGCGGTTTTGCCGTTGAGGGTCACGCGGCCGCCGGAGCAGGCCTCATTGGCCACGGTGCGGCGCTTGATGATGCGGGAGACCTTCAAATACTTGTCAAGACGCATAAAATCACCTCATAAAATCAAGAAAAGCCCGCAAGCGACGCCTGCGGGCCGGAATGCCGGAATTACTTGTTGACGGCTTCCTTCAGGGACTTGCCAGCCTTGAAGACGGGCGCCTTGGAGGCGGGGATGGTGATCTCCTGGTCGGGAGCCTGGGGGTTGCGGGCGATGCGCTCGGGGCGATCCTTCACTTCGAAGGAGCCGAAGCCGACGATCTGCACCTTCTCACCCTTGGTCAGGGAATTGGTGATCACGTCCACCACAGCGTTCAGGGCCTTCTCGGCGTCCTTCTTGGTGAAGCCGGTGGTCTCAGTGAGGGCGGCGATCAGTTCGGTCTTGTTCATGTTTCTGTTCCTCCTTGTTGTACCTATGCATGTTCGCATGGCCAGGGCAATTGCCCTTGATGTTGATTTTATTTGTCCGGCCCTGTCAGGATACCCTGCAAAAGCGCCGGATATGCGGGGTCAGCGCTGTTGATGCTCAGCCGTTTTGACCCTATTCCAGTATACATCCATTTCCGCCAATGTCAAGCCCTCCAGCGATTTTTCGTCGGAAATGATCAGGTTTTCCATGGCGGTGAAGCGGCGGATGAACTTCTCCGTCGCGGCTTTGAGCAGCAGCTCGGGTTCCTGACCGGCCAGCCGTGCCACATTGACGCAGCTGAAGAGCAGATCGCCCAGTTCCTCGCCGGGATCGCGATCCGCCTGGAGCTCGGCGAGCACCTCGTCGGCCTCCTCGTGGATCTTCGGCAGCGCGCCCAGGGCATCCGTCCAGTCGAAGCCGACCTGCGCGGCCTTCTTCTGCACCTTGGCGGCACGCATCAGCGCGGGCAGCCCCTGGCTGACGTCCGCCAGGACACTCGCCTGGCTGGTCAGGCCCTTTTCGGCCTTTTTGAGCTTCTCCCAGCTCTGGGAGACTTCATCCGCCGTGTCGCAGTGGACATCGCCGAAGATGTGCGCGTGGCGGTAGAGCATCTTGCGGACGATGGCAGTGGTCACATCGGTGATGCTGAATTCGCCCGCATCCGCCGCGATATCCGCGTGGAAGGCGATCTGCAGCAGCACGTCGCCCAATTCATCCGCCAGATGATCCGGATCATCCTCGTCGATGGCGGCGACGGCCTCGTAGGCCTCCTCAAGGAGGAACTTGCGCAGGCTCTCGTGCGTCTGCTGACGATCCCAGGGGCATTCCTGGCGCAGCCAGTGCATGATCTGCGTGAGGTCGGTCAGGCAATAGCGTTCGCGCTGGCGGATGTCCGCCGCAGGGATGTACAGGCAGACCGTGTGGTCGTAGGTGCGCTGGCGATCCAGCTCCATCAGCGGAATGACCAGCGGGCGCCGGTTGATCTTCGCCGAGGAGGGGTACAGCACGACCTCCATCTCATCCGGATACAGGTCCGTCAGCGCGAGCTTGACGTTGCAGGCGAGCATCCGGTCGAAGATCTCCGTGATGAGCAGGGGCGTGGCCGGATCGGGCGCGGCGGTCAGCGCATCCATGCAGGGGAGGATGCGCACGCTGCCAGTCTGCTGGAAGCCCTCCGGCAGCAACGCGATGCAGCTGTCCGCCATGGTCACGCCGGGCAGGATGGTGACGCTGCCGTCCCCAGGGCAGGCAGCACGCAGCGCACGGACGGCGCCATCGGTCTGTGCATCCATCACGGCGAAGGTCACGGCATGAGTCGCCGCTTCCGCCCAGAGGAGATCCGCCATGTGGGCGTGCAGGGCGTCGAAGTCCTCATATTCGTCATAGAGGGCGTCAAAATCGGTGAAGGTCACCCCTTCCTCGCGCAGCCATTCCGCCACGCGGTGACGGGCCGTCCGCAGGATGAGGCAGCGGCTCTTGCGCAGCGCATCCGCGGTTTGCAGGGTCAGCAGCTTCGGGTCACCCGGCCCGAGGGAAATGACGGTGATGGTCGGTTTCATCATCAGCACCTCATGTCACTTTCTGCGGCGGAAGGCACGCAGGTCGTCTTTGGTGATGGCCTTGAGCGCCAGGGCAGCCGCGGCGTAGACCACCACGCCCGCAGCGACCTCCAGCAGGAGCGTCAGCCGGTTGACGGGCAGCAGTTCGCGCAGCGCCAGGACAGTCGCGCCCATGATGGCGGTCGCCAGGCCGGGACGCACCAGCCAGCCCATCCAGTTCATCTTCGAGCGGGTGTGCCTGAGCATGAAATACAGGTTGGGCAGCATGGACACGGAATAGCACACGATGGACGCAATGGGCGCGCCGTGGATGTTGATGGACGGCTGCGCGATGAGCACATAATTCAGGATGATCTTGCAGATCACGCCCGCCAGCAGGGTGTACATGGGGATGCGCTGCTTGCCCAGCCCCTGCAGGACGCTGGTGGTGGCCTGCACGACGGTGAAGAGGATGATCGTCAGGCTGGACATGGCCAGCAGTTCGCCACCCAGCACCAGTTCCGCTTCGCTCAGCGACCCCTGATAGAAGAAGCGCATCAGTGGTTCCGCCAGGACGCTCATGCCGATGGAGCAGGGCAGGCCGATGAGGAAGGCAAAGCGCATGCCCAGGTCGGTCTGGCGGACGACCGCGGCGGAATCATCCACCGCCTTAGCGGAGGAAATGGCCGGCACCAGCGACATGCTGACCGCCAGCGCCAGCGCCGTGGGGATGTTGATGATGCGGATGACCGTGCCGCTGAACAGGCCGTAGAGCGAACCGGCCTGCGTGCTGGCGATGCCGGCGGTCACCAGGCGCCCCACCATGATGATGGAGTCGATATACTGGGACAGGGGGACGATGCACGCGCCGATGGTGATGGGGATGGAGATGGACATCAGCTGGCGCGCGATGGACAGGGGTGCTTCAGGCGCATCCTGGCAAATTTGAGGGATCTGGGCGAAGCTGCGGCGCTTGCGCAGATGGAGGATCACCATATAGAGCAGGGCGATGCCTTCCACCAGGGTCGTGCCGAGCAGCGCACCGGCCGCACCATAGGCCACGCTGTGCTTGCTGCCGATATAGGCCATCGGCAGCGCCAGGAAGACCTTGCCAACCTGCTCGATCAGCTGGCTGATGGCGGTGGGGGTCATGTTCTGCTGGCCCTGCATGAAGCCGCGGAAGGCGCTGAGCACGCAGACGATGACCACACAGGGCGCGATGACTTGGAAGCCGATGCGGCTGTCCGGCTGGTCGGACGCCGTGGCGAGCAATCCGCTGCCGGCGAGCATCAGAATGGTCGCGATGCTGCCCAGCACCAGCAGCAGCAGCAGGGCCGCGTGGAAGACGCCCTTGGCGCCGCGGGGGTCATCCTTGGCCAGGCAGCGCGCCACCAGACGGCTGACCGCCACGGGCAAACCGGCGGAGGAGATGGTCAAAAGCAGGTTATACGCCGGGAAAACGGCCTGATAAACGCCCAGACCCTCCGTGCCGATGAGCCAGGTGAGCGGGATGGAATACAGCACGCCCACCAGCTTGCAGATCACACCGGCCAGACCCAGGATGGTCATGCCGCCGATGATGGATTTCGACTTATTTGACATAGGTTGCATCCTTTCGAAAAGAGATCCACTGCCTATTATACGCCCATTTGCGGGATTGCACAAGCCAATTCAGCCGAAAAAGCCCGCGCCAGACGCGTTCAGCGCAAAAAAAGCAGCGCCCGCTGCCTGCAGGGATGCAAACAGGAGGCGCTGCGGTGGATCGGGTGTGATCAGCCCTTACTTGCGCAGGGTGATGACGACGTGGCGGTTCGGCTCCTCGCCCTCGGAGTGGGTGTCCACCGCCTCATTGGCCTGCAGAGCGCTGTGGATGATGCGGCGCTCGTAGGGGTTCATGGGCTCCAGGCTGACCTTGCGGCCGGTCTTGACGGCGCGGTTCGCCATGCGGTTAGCCAGGCGGATGAGGGTATCCTCACGCTTGGCGCGGTAGTTTTCGGTGTCGATGGTCACGCGGGTGTAGCCATCCTGGCCATGGTTGATGTGCAGGCTGGTCAGGTACTGGATGGCGTCCAGCGTTTCGCCGCGGCGGCCGATCAGGATGCCCAGGGTGTCGCCGGTCATCTGCACGAAGACATTGCCCTCGGTGTCAGTGCCAACAGCGATCTCGACGTTCACGCCCATCAGCGTGGTCAGCTCAGCCAGGAAAGCCTTGGCCTTGCCGGCGGCGGACTCCGCATCCACCTGATCATCCGGGATCATGGTGACAACGGGCTTCACGATGGGCTTGATCTCCTTGGGGGGCAGGGGCTTGCGCTCCTCGGCGGATTCGGTCTCGGTACCTTCGACGGGCTTCTTCTCGCCGCGATGACGGTTGCGGTTGCGATTGCGGCTGCGGGACTTCTTCACCTGCACGGTCTCGGTGGCCTCGCCCTCGGCGGACTCGGTCACTTCCGCAGGCACGTCTGCCTCAGCGGCCTGGACGGTCTCGGCGGCTTCCTCAGCGGGCTTTTCCTGCTTGGGGGCGGGCTTGGCCTTGCGCTGCACGGGCGCGGGACGGTTCTCCTGCTTGGTCTCGGAGGCTTCCGCCTTAGGCTCGGCCTTCTTCTCCACGGGCTTGGGCTCGCTCTTCTTTTCTGCGGCCTTGCGCTCCACAGGCTGACGCTCCTGACGGGGCGCGGGCTTCTTCTCTTCCGTCTTGAACAGATCAGCCAGGGGATCGTCCTCCACGGCCTTCAGGGTCAGGCGAACCTTGTAGGGACGGGAGCCGAACAGGCCGAACAGGCCCTTGCTGCCCTCCTCCAGGACGGTGATGTCCACATCGCTGATGGTGGCGCCCAGGGCGGACAGGCCATTCTCCAGCGCTTCCTCGTAGGTTTTGCCGGTTGCTTCGTAATTCTTCATAGCTAATATCTCCCTTGAACTCTCCGAAACAGTTACTTCAGGTTGCCCTTGGACAGCGCAGGCTTCTCCGCAGCCTTCTTGTCTTCACGATCCAGCTTCCAGTTGATGAGCTGGCTGGTGATGAGGCTGAACAGGTTGCTGACCACCCAGTACAGCGCAAACGCGGCGTTGGAGCTGGAGCAGATCCACAGCGAGAAGATGGGGAAGAACCACTTCATGAAGCCGTTGGTGGCCTGCTGCTGCTGGGCCTTCTCGTCATCGGCAGCGGGGGCGGGCTGGGGATTGTTGACGTTCTGGATCTTGGTCATGACGAACTGGCTGACGGCGGACAGGATCGGCAGGATGAAGAAGCCGTTGTAGCCCTTGACGACGGCCAGCTCGGTGATGAGCAGGTTGATGCGCAGGTAGGGGATGACCGCAGTCTGCTCGGCATAGGCGGGCAGGGCAGTCAGGGTATTGCCGATGGCCGCGATGGTCTGCTTGAGGGCGCCGCCGTCGCTCAGGAAGGATGCAGCGCTCAGGTCGGGGATGTTGATGGCGGAAGCCAGGGCGGCAATGTCCTCAGTGGAGAGGCTGTTGAAGATGGCCAGCCACTGCTTCTGCTCAACGGCCTGCAGGCTCTGCGCGTTGGGCCAGGCGGCAGCGAAGGGGCTGTCGGGCATCCAGAGGTTCTTGATCCACAGGAAGGGCTCCATCACGGGTTCGCCGTGGATGAGAATGTCGAAGGTCTGCTGAACCAGCTGCTCGTTGGCCATATAGCGCATCGCGGCGAACATGGCGAACAGGATGGGCATGGTGATCAGCATCGGCCAGCAGCCGGACATGGGGCTGGCGCCTTCCTTCTTGTACAGCTCCTGGAGCTTGCGGTTGAGCTTCTCCTGGTCATGGCCGTACTTCTTCTGAAGCTCAGCCTGCTTGGGGGCCAGGGAGGACATCTTGCGCATGCCCTTGCGGGACTTGTAGTCCAGCGGCAGCAGGCACAGCTTGATCAGCAGCGTGAACGCCACCAGCGACCAGCCATAGCTCGGGATGAGCATGTGGATGCCGTCCAGGATGGATTTGAGGAAATCATTCATCTGGGGGTGCCTCCTATTCCTTTTTCATGGTGATGCACGGGTCATCCGGCACCGGATCATATCCGCCCTTGGACCAGGGGTGGCAGCGCATCAGCCGCCAGGCTGCCATTCTTCCGCCCTTAATGGAGCCGTACCGCTGGATGGCGATCTGCGCGTATTGGGAACAGGTGGGCACGAAGTTGCAGCAGGGGCCGCCCTTGTTGGGGCTGATGTTCCGCCGGTAGAAGTCGATGGACTTCAGCATGGCGCTGGAGAGAAAAGACCGATTCATGGCGCGATACCCGATCAGCGTTTGGCCTGCTCAGGGCTCTTGGGCTCCTGATGCAGGGCGGGGGAGAGCACGTTCTGCTTTTTGAGCAGGTAGCGCACATCCCGCTGGAGCGACTGAAAGGTGGCCTCCGCGGCTGAAGGTCTGGCGACGATGACGTACAGGCCGTTTTTCACGCCCCCCAGATAGGGCCGAAAGCATTCACGCAGGCGGCGCTTGACCTTGTTGCGGGTCACGGCATTGCCCACCTTCTTGCTGACGGAAAAACCGACCTTCATGCCCTTGCCCTTGGCAACGAGCATGACCAGATCCCGACAAGCGACGCTCTTTCCGCGGTGATACACATACTGGAACGCCTTGTTTTTTTGCAGCCGATACTGTCTTTCCATGGTTGACTTCCTTTTTTGCGGGTCCTGATGCACGGAGGCATCGGGGGAAAATGAGCCGACGGGGATGACGGCGTAAAACAGGAAAAGCCCGCCCGAAACATGCACATAGCACACGGGCGGGCTTCATCCACAGAGCAGAAATGGAATCAACCGAATCAGACGGTCAGTTCCTTACGGCCACGACGACGACGGGCAGCCAGAACGCGGCGGCCGTTCTTGGTGGACATACGGGCACGGAAGCCGTGCACCTTGCTGCGCTGACGCTTCTTGGGCTGGTAAGTACGGAACATGTGTCAACACTCCTCACGTTTTGTATATCAGGGCATAGTGACCCTGCATTGCTAACATCACAGCCGTTATAGTATACCTGTTTTGAATCGCGTTGTCAAGGGGTATCACTGGACAATTTCATTTTTTCCTCAAAAGAAATAATTCTTGAACTTGTGGGGGGGATGCTACAATAAACAAAGAAGAAGAGCCGAAGCGACCGACGTGACAGCGCGCCCCGGAGAGGACGCGGATCACACCATGATGGAAGGCGTGGATCCAATGCAGCAGTGACATGCGGATGAAGACTTGTCAAGCGAATGAGCGTGTGAACGAAATGGAGGCATAAAATGAAGAAAGTACTTTGTCTTTTGGCGGCCTGTATGATGCTGATCTGCACGGTGGCCAGCGCCGATCTGGCGACGGCCAGGTGCGGCCACCATTTCCAGCTCTTCCCCAAAGAGGTCGATGGCGTGAAGGCCTATTCGTGCCTGTGTACGCTGGGCTGCACGATGATCTTCGATGTGTATCCGCAGGGCTGCGAGGTCACCCTGAAGGAGACGGAAGACGGCAGCTGTCCGCATGTGTTCCGCACGGATGAAATTTGCAAGCGCGTCAGCGTGGAATCCGCCAGCCAAACCAGCCATCAGGCGGCGGAATGGTATGATTGCGTGTGCGAGCTTTGCGGCGAAGCCTTCGAGGCGTATGTGACGGACGGAAAGTACTACGACCATCACGTCGGCCACTGGGATGGCGTGCATATCGACGGCGAAATGAAGCATCTGCTGGTCGGATACTGCGACAGCTGCGGCCAGCTGCGCTACGAGATCGTGAATTGCCATCGCGATGAAAACGGCTGGTGCTATGATCCGGTCGAGCATATCGTCAATCAATGAGGTGAAGTGCGTCCGCTTGGTTCGCGTCGGGAGCTCCCCGTCCGCACAGGCGGCTGCATCGATTTTTTTCATGCTTGCAAAAAGGGCCGAAACGTGCTATCATAGGCATACACCGATGAGAAGCAGCGGAATCGTCAAGTCACCCACAGCGAGCCGGAGACAGTGCAAGTCCGGCGGCGGACGGCGAGGACATTGGGGCTTCGAGGGCGCGGGGGAAGGGCTGTCATGGTCTGCGTATCTCGCGACGGCTTCCACCGTTAACAGGGCTTGAGCGCACACCGGTTTTCCGCGTGTGAAGTGGGGTGGCACCGCAGTCATCTGTCCCCAATGGAAGGGGAAGATGGGCTGCTTTTTTATTACCCGTCAAAAGATGTTGCAGGCGTGACGGCGTCCCCCGGCCGGAACACCGATTCAGAAGGAGGAACCGTTATGTCCGAAACCATCGTCAAACCCGAAAAGAAGCCGATCATCTTCTCCGGCATCCAGCCCTCCGGCACGCTGACGCTGGGCAACTACATCGGCGCGCTGAAGAATTTCTCCAAGCTGCAGGATGATTACGACTGCATCTATTCCATTGTGGATATGCATGCCATCACCGTCCGACAGAATCCGGCTGAGCTGCGCCGCCGCTGCCTGGAGCTGGCCGCGATCTACATCGCCAGCGGCATCGACCCCAAGAAGAGCCTCATCTACTGCCAGAGCCATGTGTCCGGCCATGCGGAGCTGGCCTGGATCCTCAACTGCTTCACCTATATGGGCGAAATGAACCGCATGACCCAGTTCAAGGACAAGTCCGCCAAGCACGCGGACAATATCAACGTCGGCCTGTTCACCTATCCGGTGCTGATGGCGGCGGATATCCTGCTCTACCAGACCAATCTGGTGCCTGTCGGCCACGACCAGAAGCAGCATCTGGAGATCTGCCGCGATATTGCCCAGCGCTTCAACGGCATCTACGGTGATGTCTTCACCATCCCCGAGGGCTACATCCCCAAGGTCGGCGCGCGCGTCATGAGCCTGCAGGAGCCGACCCGCAAGATGTCCAAGTCTGACCCGGAGGACACCTTCGTCGCGCTGCTGGATGACCCGGATACCATCCGCCGCAAGATTAAGCGCGCCGTGACGGATTCCGACGGCGAGATCCGCTTCGATCCGGAAAACAAGCCCGGCGTATCGAACCTGCTGAGCATCATGTCGGCGCTGGGCGCGGGCGATGTGGAGAGCATCGCGGCGGACCTGCAGGGTCAGGGCTATGGCGCGCTGAAGACCCGCACGGCGGATTGCGTCATCGCGGCGCTGGAGCCCCTTCAGGCGGAATTCAAGCACCTCATCGCCGACAAGGCGTACCTCCAGGGCGTGCTGGATGAGAACGCCAAGACGGCGTCCTACCTGGCGACGAAGACCCTGCGCAAGGTGCAGAAGAAGGTCGGCTTCGCGGCGCGCGGCTGAGTCCCGCTGACAAAAGCATGACATAAAAACAGACCGGTGCGGCCTGCCCCTGAAAAAGGAGTGGCTGCACCGGCCTTTTATGTTGCTCATGTGGCGGATCCGCCGGGGGTCGTTGCCTTGGGGTATACGCCGAGCAGCCGCAGCGCGCGGGTGTACGGCCTGGCCGCCGCCATCGCCCGGGAGAGGTGATCGGCATCCATGCTGCCTTCGAAATCCGCGGAGAAAAAATACTGGAAGGGCGTGTCGGGCAGGGGACGCGACTCGATGCGCGACATATTCAGCCCGCTTTGCGCAAAGGAGGACAGCACCTTCACCAGCGCGCCGACCTGATTGTCCACGCGGAAGGTCACCGTGGCCTTGGAGGGCGTATCCAGGGGGATGGCGCCCAGGGAGAGGATGAAGAAGCGTGTGGTGTTGTGGGCGCTGGTCTGGATGTTCTCCGCCAGGGGGATGAGGCCGTATTCGTGCGCTGCTTCCGCGCTGGCAATGGCGGCCCGGGTCGGATCGCCCAGGACGGATACCTCGCGCGCGGAGATCGCCGTGTTGCTGGAGGACGTGATCTGCACATCCATCAACCCGGCGAGGAAGGCATCGCATTGGGCGATGGCCTGCGGATGGCTGGAGATATGGCGGATGCCCTCCAGCGTCGCGCCGGGGACGCCCAGCAGGTGATGGCGCACCGCCTTCATCCGTTCGCCGACGATGTGCAGCGGCAGCTTCTCCAGAATGGAATAGGTCGGCAGCACCGCGCCTGCGAAGGAATTCTCCACCGGCAGCATGGCGTAATCTGCCTGCCCGTCCTCCACGGCCTTGGCGGCCTCAGCGAAGGTGGTGTAGGCGGTGTATTTCGCATCCGGGAAGGCTTCACGGGCTGCAGCGTGAGAGAAGCTCCCGGCCGTGCCGGGATATGCGATCACATAAGGCATGCCTGACGCTCCTTCCACAGGTCGAGCAGTGCGATGGCGGTGATGGCCTCCACCACCGGGATGGCGCGCGGCACGATGCAGGGATCATGCCGGCCATGAATGGCCAGCTCGGCATTTTCGCCCGTTTTGAGGGACACGGTCTGCTGCGGGATCGCGATGGACGGCGTGGGGCGCAGCGCACAGCGGAAGATCACCGGCATGCCGTTGGTGATGCCGCCGTTGATGCCGCCGGAATGATTCGTGACGGTGACGATCTTCCCGTCCGCCATGCGGAAGGGATCGTTGGCCTGGCTGCCGCGCATACCTGCAAAGCCGAACCCATCACCGAACTCGACCCCCTTCACGCCGGGAATGGAGAACAGCAGGCGGCTGATGGTGCTTTCCACGCTGTCGAAGAAGGGTGCGCCCAGGCCGGCCGGCAGTCCGGTGACCATGCATTCCGCCACACCGCCGATGGAATCGCCCTCGGCGCGGGCGGCAAGGATGGCGTCCTCCATCTGCTGCTGGACGTCGTCGCTGAGCACGGGCAGGCCGGTCTGCTTCAGCGCGGAATGATCCGCCTGGGGATCCGCCTGCAGGAAGGAGGTATCCGTCACATCGCCGATGCGCTGGACATGGCACGCGATCCTGACGCCCTGGGCTTCCAGCCACTGGGCGCAAAGCGTACCTGCCGCCACCAGCGGCGCGGTCAGCCGGCCGGAGAAGGATCCGCCGCCGCGCCAGTCCTCATGCCCGAAATAGCGGACATGACCGGTGTAATCCGCATGCCCGGGGCGCACCAGATCGACCCCGTCGCCATAATCGCGGCTGTGCTGGTTGGTACTGCGGATGAGGATGCAGATCGGCTGCCCCGTGGTGACACCATGGAGCACGCCGGAGATGAATTCAGGTGCGTCGGATTCCTTGCGCGGGGTGGTCAAAGCGCTCTGACCGGGGGCGCGGCGGGCCATTTCCGCCTCAAGGCGCGCCTGATCGATCCGCATCCCCGCCGGGAAGCCGTCCATCGTCACGCCAACGGCCTCGCCATGGCTCTGTCCGAAGATGGACAGCGTCAGATGCTGTCCGAAGGTGCTGCTCATTCGGCCTTCCCTCCCAGGTCGCGGTATACGCTGATGAATTCCGGCCAGGATTTGTTCAGGGCCTCCACACCGGCGACCGTCACAGGCGCCTGCGCGATGGTCGCAGCGATGGCGCCCAGCATGACCATCCGGTGATCGTGATAGTCCGGCAGGGTCACGCCGCCACGCAGCTGCTTCACCCCGTCGATGATGATGCTGTCGCCTTCCGCACGGGCCTGTCCGCCCAGGAGCGTCAGCGTCTCCACCGTCGCGGCGAGGCGGTCGCATTCCTTCAGGCGCAGTCGGCCGCATCCGCGCAGGATGCTCCGCCCTTCCGCCATCTGGCAGACCAGCGCCACGATGGGCGCCACGTCCGGGCAGTTGCACATGTCCAGCTCCGCGCCATGCAGGTGTCCGCCCTGGACGGTGATGCCCTCCTCCGTTTCGCTGACGGATGCGCCAAGGGCCTGCAGATGCGCAAGCACGGCGCGGTCGCCCTGGGTAGTCTCGCGGGCCAGGCGGGTGACCGTCACGTCATGCCCCAAAGCACCGGCGCACAGCAGCACCGCCGCCTGGGAATAATCGCCGGACAGGCAGCCGTTGGGGGCATGATAGGCCTGATCGCCGGGGATGTTCCAGGTGAAGGGGGCGGTCTCCTGCATGATGACGCCGCTCTGGGCGAGGGCCTCCAGCGTCATGCGGATGTAGCCGCTGCTCTCCACGGGCGGCACGACGGTCAGGGTGGAATCCTCCTTCAGCAGGGGCAGGGCGAACATCAGCCCGGACACGAACTGGCTGGACACATTGCCAGGCAGCACATAATGCCCGGCCTCCAGCACGCCGCGGACGGTCAATTCCGCCGCACCGTCACAGCCGATGCCCATATGCCAGCGGACGCCGCGCGGCACGAACAGGTCGCGGTAGACATCCATCGGGCGCTGGCTGAGCCGCCCATGCATGCGGAAAACGCCGCCGCCGGCCATGGCCAGGGCGATGGGGACGAAAAACCGCAGTGTCGAGCCGCTCTCGCCGCAATCCAGCACGGGCAGACGGGCAGTCTTCTCCGCATAGCCGGTGAGGGAGAGTGCGTCGCCCTCCTGGTGGATGGATGCGCCCAGCGCCTTGAGGCAGCGCGCGGTGGCGGCGGCATCGTCGGAATCCATAAAGCCGGTGAGCACGGTCGTGCCATGGGTCAGGCCGGCGCAGATCATCCGCCGATGCGCTTCGGACTTGGATGCAGGCGCAGCAGCAACGCCCTGCAGCTGCGCAGGGGAAAATGTCATATCCATAAGCAGGCATATGCTCCTTTGCAGTATCATTGCTGCCTCTATCATAACATAACAAGGGCGTTCGGTGTTGTTTTCGTTCTGTTTTTTGTACACGGAGGACATTTTCTGGAAGAAACGCAGGCAAAAAGGGGAAAACTCGCCGTCGGCAGACTGCAAAGCGAAAACCGGCAACATGCGCGGCGATTTTCGCGCGATTTTGCTTGCAAAAATCGCTTCCTTACACGAAGGAACGGCCGTCAGGGCTGCTTGCCGCCCTGACAGTGACGGAGTGCAAAACTCAAAAAGTGGAGAAAGCCACTATTTTGACACCCTGAGGGGACGAAGTCCCCCCCCACACGGCACGAAAAAAAGCGGCTGGCGCGTGTGCGTCAACCGCTGTCATGGGTGGCCGGTGTGTTCCCTCAGACATGCCAGATCTCATCCGCATACTGACGGATGGTGCGGTCGGAGGAGAACTTGCCCGCGCTGGCGACGTTCATCAGGCACTTCTTGGCGAAGCCGATGCGGTCGCGGTAGTCGCGGTTGCACTGGAGCTTCTGCTCCATGTAGGAGCGGAAGTCGTGCAGGACGAAATAGTGGTCGGGCTGATGCCAGGAGGCGCCTACCAGGATGGAGGAAGCCAGCTCCTTGAGCATGCCGTCCTCATCGGGGAAGGTGCCGTCCACCAGCGCGTCCAGCACGCGCGCGATGTCGGTATCCGCCTTGTAGATCGCGCGGGGATCGTAATCCGCCTTGATGGCGTTGAGCTCATCCACCGTGGCGCCGAAAATGTAGTTGTTCTCGCGCCCGGCCTGCTCGACGATCTCGATGTTCGCGCCGTCGAAGGTGCCAAGGGTCACCGCGCCGTTGAGCATGAGCTTCATGTTGCCGGTGCCGCTGGCCTCGGTGCCGGCAGGGGAGATCTGCTCGGACACATCCGCCGCAGGAATGATCTTCTCCGCCCAGGAGCAGTTGTAGTTCTGCACGAACACCACCTTCAGCAGAGGGTTGGTCTCCGGGTCGTTGTTGACCATGTCGGCAATCATGTTGATGAGGTGGATGACGGCCTTTGCGCGGGCGTAACCGGCAGCGGCCTTTGCGCCGAAGATATACGCGGTGGGGGTGAAGTCGGTCAGTGTGCCGTCCTTGAGCTTGTAGTAGATGTTCAGGATGGACAGCGCGTTCATGAACTGGCGCTTGTACTCATGCAGGCGCTTCACCTGCACGTCGAAGATCATGTCCGGATCGAGCTGCACGCCTTCCTTCTTGAGGATCTCGGCGGCGAGCTGCTCCTTCTTTTCGCGCTTGACGGCGATGAAATCCTCCGCCAGGGCATCGTCGATGCAGGGCTTGAGCTCTTCCAGCTTGTACAGGTCGGTCATGCAGCCCTCGCCGATGCGGCTCTCAATGAGCTTCACCAGCTCCGGATTGCACAGCCCCAGCCAGCGGCGCTGGGTGATGCCGTTGGTCTTGTTCTGGAAGCGCTCCGGGTACACGGCGTACCAGTCGGCGAACACATCGTTTTTGAGGATCTCGGAGTGGATGGCTGCCACGCCGTTGGTGGCGCAGGAGGCATACACCGCCAGCTGGGCCATGTGGATCTGGTTGTCCCAGAGGATGCAGCGGGTCTTCTTGACCTCGAAGCCCTTATCCGCCATGTCCGCCTTGAACTTGTCGTTGATCATGTGGACGATCTCGACAATCTCCGGGCAGACGGACGCCATCAGGTCGGCATCCCACTTTTCCAGCGCCTCCTGCATGACGGTGTGGTTGGTGTAGGCGAAGGTCTCGCGGGCGATCTGGAAGGCTGCCTCGAAGGTGAAGTCATCCTCCATCAGCAGGCGGATGAGCTCCGGGATGGCCATGACCGGATGGGTATCGTTGAGCTGCACCGCATGCTCCTGCACGAACCAGGCGTAATCATCCCCGTGGCGCTGCTTGTAGGCGCGGATCATGTCCTGCAGGGAGGCACTGACCAGCACATACTGCTGCTTGATGCGCATCTGCTTGCCCTCGCGGCGGGAATCGTTGGGGTAGAGGAACTTGACGATGTCCTCGGCGCGGTTGCGGTCAGCGGCGGCCTGCTCATAGCGCTGCTCGTTGAACTGGAAGAAGTCCACCGCCTTGATGGGCTCGGTCTGCCACAGGCGCAGGGTGCCGATGTTCTTCGCGCCATAGCCGACGATGGGCATGTCATAGGGGACGGCGCGGACATCGCCGGTGGCCATCCTGACGATGACGGACTGATCCAGGCGGCGGATGGACCACGGGTCGCCGAACTTCGCCCAGTCATCGGGCGCCTCGACCTGACGGCCGTCCTCGAAGGACTGCTTGAACAGGCCGTACTTGTAGCGCAGGCCGTAGCCGGTCAGCGGCACATCGATGGTGACGGCGCTGTCCAGGAAGCACGCCGCCAGACGGCCCAGACCGCCGTTGCCGAATGCGTCGTCCTCGATGTCCTCCATCATGGTGATGTCCACGCCGCGCTCGGACAGCAGCTTTTTCACCTCATCCAGATAGCCCAGGCAGTACAGGTTGTTGTACACCATGCGGCCCATGAGG
>CAZIUA010000045.1:0-21652 GCA_964542315.1 uncultured Faecalibacterium sp.
GGAACGGCACCGGCAAGCGCATCACCATCAAGGATACCCGCGGCATCATCGACGCGATCCTGAACGGCGACATCCTGAATGCGCCCACCAAGAAGATCCCGCTGTTCGATCTGGAGGTTCCCACCGAGCTGCCCGGCGTTGACACCAAGATCCTGGATCCCCGTGACACCTATGCGGACGTCACCGAGTGGGAGACCAAGGCGAAGGATCTGGCTGGCCGCTTCGTGAAGAACTTCGTGAAGTACACCGGCAATGACGCCGGCAAGGCGCTGGTCGAGGCTGGCCCCCAGCTGTAATCAGCTGACAAAGCGACAAGCATGCTCCCCTGACGAAAGTCGGGGGAGTTTTTTTGTGGAAACTAAATCGGCGGCGCACCCACCCGGGTACGCCGCCTGTCGTATGCGATTCAATCCGCCTTATTCCCAGTCGCAGAGGCCCTTGCTTTCCAGATAGGCCTGCTGGTGGTCCATGTAGTCATCCACCAGTGCAGCGACCTTCACGGCCTGCTCAGGGGTCAGGTCATTCTTGGCAACGATGGTTTCCACTATGTACTCGAAGGCCTCGTCGTCCTCGTAGTACTCGTCGCCTGCATTGCCCTCCGCGTCCAGTACGCCTTCCTGATGCATGTATTCCATGTCCGCATCAATGGACTGGCTGATCAGGTTTTCAATCATGTCCGCCAGGTCAGGATGATCCTTCGCGTGGATGCGCTTGACGATAAAGGCCAGCGCTTCAGCCTTGTCATAACCATTCATCATAGTGGTTTTCCTCCTTACAGCACAGCCTTGAACTGCTCCAGGGTCTCCTTGAAGACGCGCAGGGCCGCGCGAATGGGTTCAGGCTTGGACATGTCGATGCCAGCAAGCTTCAGCGCCTCAATGGGCGACACAGAGCTGCCCGCGCTGAGGAACTTACGGTAGTCCGCCACAGCAGGCGCGCCCTCGTTCAGGATGCGGTCGGACAGGCTGACAGCAGCGCACAGGCCGGTGGCGTACACATACACATAGAAACTGCGGTAGAAGTGCGGGATACGCAGCCACTCGTTGCCGATGAGCTCGTCCACCTCGCAGACTTCACCGTAATAGCGCTTGTTCAGGTCGTAGTAGACCTTGGTGAGGGCATCGCGGGTCAGCGGCTGGCCCTTTTCCACCATGGTGTGGGCGATGTATTCAAACTCGGCGAACATCGTCTGACGGAACACGGTGGTGCGGAACTGCTCCAGGAAGTGGTTGAGCAGATACGCCTGCGCCTTCTTTTCATCCTTGAACTGCTCCAGCAGATAGCGCATCATGACGGCCTCGTTGCAGGTGGAGGCCACCTCCGCCACGAAAAGGCTGTAGTCGCTCTTGGTGGCAGGCTGATTGGTGTTGGAGTAGAAGGAATGCATGGAATGGCCCAGCTCATGGGCGATGGTGAAGGTGTCGGACAGGTTGTCGTTGTGGTTGAGCAGCACATAAGGGTGGACATTACGCAGGTTGCCGGAGGAGAATGCACCGGAGGACTTGTTCTCCGAGGGGAAAACGTCGATCCAGCCGCCGTCACGCGCCTCACGCAGCTTGGCCAGATAGTCCTCACCCATGGGGGTCAGGCCTTCCAGCACCATATCGAAGGCGCGGTCGTAGTCCAGCTCCATCTTGAAATCGCTGATCATGGGAGTGTACAGATCGTACATGTGCAGCTCGTCCAGGCCCATGGACTTCTTACGCAGCGCTAGGTATTCATTCAGGGTCGGAATAGCCTCATGCACAACGCTGATGAGGTTGTCGTAGACTTCCTCGGGGATCTGCAGAGGTTCCATGGCAGCGGCACGGCAGGAGGAATACTTGCGTGCGGTGGCCTTGAAGTAGTCCTTCTGCACATTGGCGTTGTAGGTGGCAGCGATGGTGTTGGCGAACTTGCCGTAGGTTCCCATGATGCCCTCGAAGGCCTGCTTGCGGACGTCACGATCCTCGGAGCGGATGAAGGAGGAATAGGTGCCTTCGGTCAGGGTGCGCTCGGTGCCGTCGGGCATGCGGACGTTCGGGAACTTCATATCCACGCTCGTCAGCATGGAGAAGATGTCGTTGGGTGCCTGGGTCAGCGGACTCATCATGGACAGCAAACGCTCCTGCTCCTTGGGCAGGGCATGTGCCTTCTGGCGGATGAGGTCATCCAGGAAGGTGTCGTAATCCTTCATGTCGGGCTGGCTCGCCAGCGTCTTGAGGGCTTCCTCATCCATTTCCAGCAGCTCGGGCTTGAGGAAGGACACAGACATCTGGATCTTCACAGCGGCCTGCATGACAGTCGCTTCCAGCGTCTGCGCAACGGTATCGGCATTGTCCGTTTCCTTGCGGAGGAAGGAATAGGAGAAGACCGGGCTGAGCATCTCATCCAGATCGAAATAGGCACGGATGACCTCAGCAGGTTTTTCGGCGACCTTGCCTTCGTACTTCGCGAATTCCTTCGCAGCTTCCATGACCTTGGCCAGGGCGGCTTCACAGGCAGCGTCATCGGGATAAATATGCGTCAGATCCCATTTATACTGAGGTGCAATGTCCTCGCGGCGGCGAACATCAGCCATGTAGTTACCTTCTTTCCCCGTCAAAAGACGGAAATCATTCCCTTCTATTTTAGTACATCCGGTAGAAAAAAGCAAGGCTTTCCGGCCATATCGGTCAGGAAAGCCCGTCAGCATGTCAAATAGGGAGGACGCTTCTTACCGAAACGTCCTCCCCCATTGTTTACTTGGCCAGCTTCTGCTGCATTACTTCGAGCGCCTTGGCCAGCTGAACATCGTTCAGGTCGCCGAATTCATACATGCCGACATCGCCGTCCGGGAGATCGATCTCCACATCCGGCGTGATGCCGACCTTATGGACGGCGTTGCCGTTGGGCGTGTAGTACTGTGCGATGGTCATCTGCATGCCTGCGCCGCCCTCCAGACCCACAACGGTCTGGACGATGCCCTTGCCATAGCTCTGCACGCCGACCACGGTGGCATTGGCTCGATCCTTCAGCGCACCGGCGAGGATTTCGGAGGAAGACGCGCTGTGCTCATTCATCAGGATGACGAGCTCCATATCGGTCTTGCCAGCATTGGTGCGGTAGTATTCGCGCGAACCATCCTTATACTGCAGGTAGCACAGGATGCCCTTATCCAGGAAGATGTCGCCGATGGTTTCCGCATCGTTGACCCAGCCGCCAGGATTATCGCGCAGGTCGATGATGAGGCCCTTCGCGCCCTGCTCCTGCAGCTTCTTGACCGCAGCGGCGAATTCCGTCGCGCAGTCGCCCGCGAACTCATACAGGTAGATATAGCCGATGCCGTCAGCCAGCATGCCGGATTCCACGCGGTTGACATTGATCTGCGCGCGCACCAGGTCGAAGGCGACCTCCTCCGTGCCGCGCAGGAAGACCACATGCACCGTGGTGCCGGGCGTGCCGCGCATGATGTCCACCGCGTCATTGACGGTGGAGGAATTGACGTAGAGGTCTTCCACCTTGTAGAGGATATCGCCCTTGAGGACGCCAGCCTCGCGCGCAGGACCATTGTCAAACACGCGGCTGATGGTGCAAAGCCCCGTCAGATAGGACGTGCTGATCTGGATGCCCACACCGGCGTATTCGCCCTCATCTTCCTCCCACAGCTCCGCATACTCATCGGGCGTGTAGTAGAAGGTGTAGGGGTCGCCCAGGCCAAGCAGGAGGCCATTGGCCGCGCCATCGAGCATATCCTGCACATCATATTCTTCGAAATAGCCGTAATCGACCAGTTCCATCAGCTCCAGCAGCGTATCGAACTGCTGATAGCGCTCATACTCCTCACGGGTGATGGTGACCGTGTCGCCGCTGGCCTGCGCCGTGGAGTTGGACTGACCATCCGCCCCCAGCATATTGGACAGATACAGCGAGGGCAGATAGGAGCAGCCGGTCAGGGAGCAGGCCGCGACCAGCAGCGCCAGCAAGAGGGCAAGTTTTTTCTTCATACGCTTCCTCCGATTGATGGACGGCCTCAGGACTTGCGCGGCGTCCGTTCGCCGCTGACCTTCTTGAGCTCCATCAGAATTTTGAATGTGACCGCGTCCTCAAAGGAGCGCAGATCCAGCCCGATCTGCTTCTGCACCTTGTCGAGGCGGTACACCAGCGTATTGCGGTGGATATACAGCTGACGCGCCGTATCGGAGAGGTTCAGGTCCTTCTTGAAGAACATATCGATGGTGTAGAGCATCTCCTCGTTGAAGAGGCGCTGATTCTTGCGGTTGAAGAGCAGGCCGTGATAATACGCGCTGATATCCTGCGGGAGCTCCATCAGGAAGCGCTCGAGGATCAGGCGGGTGAAGACGAAAATGCTCTCTTCCGGCTTGAAGATGCGGCCGACTTCGATCGCGCGGCGGGCTTCCATATAGCTTTCGCGCAGCTCTTCGATGGCATGGCGGCTGCGGCCGATGCCGATGGTCATCTGGTGCGCCGTTTCACCCATGAGCGTCTCCTGCAGTGCCTGCGCAAACTGGGACAGCTCGTCCATATCATCCGATTCGGACATGTCCTTGATCAGCACGACGGAATGACGGTCCATATCGATCAGCACATCCCGCTCCTGCAGGGGGGTGATCTCCTTGAGCAGGTCGTAAGCCCGTTCGCCATCGGTCTGCACGATGTGGAAAACGAGCACGCTGCGGGTCAGATCGTCCTGCAGCTGATATTCGTGGCTCAAGGCCTCCAGCTCGCTACCGCTCAATTCACCGCGCAGGGTGCGCCGATAGACGTCATAGCTGCTCTCGGAATGGGAATCGCCTTCGCTCCGCAGTGCGCCGATGAGTTCGCCGGCGAGCTTGAGCACATCATCCGCACCGGGCTGGGACGCCTCACACCCCAGCACGATCCGCGTCTTCGGCACCTGATAATACTTGGCGCCATTCATTTCGATCACAGTGGCCGGATCGCACTTTTCAAGTCTCTCCCATGCCTCAAAGCTGTTGGCTTCATAATCCCGGTCGATCACGCGAACGGGGATCGACAGGCGGCTGAGAATGCTCTCCATCCGTTCCTGAACGTGACGGTCAGCCATCATTGGTTCGCTCCTTCCAAACCGGCCTTGCGGCCGATAACAGTTGTCTGATGATAGTATACCACATTTTCGAGGCGATGAAAAGTGAATTTGTGCTGAAAATGGCCTTTTTTTGTGTAAAACTTACAAAAACCACAAGAAAACGGCCCCCCAAATGGAGGGCCGCGATGAGTGTTTAGGAATTACTTGCGGGGCGCGGGAACAGCCTCGGACACCAGGATGGTACGGGAGGTCTCCTTGTCGAAGAAGTGCAGGTGGTTCACGTCGAACGCAACCTTGATCTTCGCGCCGGCATTGGTAGTGGTGCGGGCATTCACGCGGGCGATGATGTTGCCTTCCTTGCCAGAGGTGGTCATGTACAGATAGGTCTCAGAGCCCATCTTCTCAGTGACTTCAACGTCCACTTCGATGGTGGCGTTGGGCGCGGTAGCCAGGAACATCTCGTCGTCGTGGATGTTCTCGGGACGGATGCCCAGAACGACCTCACGGCCAACATAGGACTCGTCGATGAAGGCATCGACCTTGCCAGCGGGCACGGTGATCTTGTTATCGCCGAACACAGCCACGACCTCCTGGTTCTCCTTGCGGAGACGGACGTCGAAGAAGTTCATCTGAGGAGAGCCGATGAAGCCGGCGACGAACTCGTTGGCGGGATAGTCGTACAGGTTCTGGGGAGTATCCACCTGCTGGATAACGCCGTCCTTCATGACCACGATACGGGAAGCCATGGTCATAGCCTCGGTCTGGTCATGGGTAACGTAGATAAAGGTGGTCTGCAGGCGCTGATGCAGCTTGGTGATCTCAGTACGCATCTGCACGCGCAGCTTGGCGTCCAGGTTGGACAGGGGCTCGTCGAAGAGGAAGACCTTGGGCTCACGGACGATAGCACGGCCCAGAGCAACGCGCTGACGCTGGCCGCCGGACAGAGCCTTGGGCTTACGGTTCAGCAGGTGATCGATGCCCAGGATCTTCGCAGCTTCTTCCACGCGGCGCTTGATCTCATCCTTGGGGGTCTTGCGCAGCTTCAGGCCGAAAGCCATGTTGTCGAACACGGTCATATGGGGATACAGAGCGTAGTTCTGGAACACCATGGCGATGTCGCGGTCCTTGGGAGCGACGTCGTTGACCAGCTTCTCGCCGATGTACAGCTCGCCATCGGAGATTTCTTCCAGGCCGGCAACCATACGCAGGGTGGTAGACTTACCGCAGCCGGAAGGGCCGACCAGAACGATAAATTCCTTGTCCTTGATGTCCAGGTTGAAGTCGCTGACAGCGGTAACGCCGCCGGCGTACACCTTGTAAATGTGCTGCAGGGATACGCTTGCCATAATCCATTTCCTCCTCTGAAATGAGTGACATTTTCGTCTATCTGAGCAGCGATGCCGCAGCTCATTTCAACTGCCATTATTATATCTCAATTCACGCAAAATGTGAAGTGACCGGATTGACAAATCTTTTTCGTTTTCCTTGTGCAGAATGTTTCATAAGGACACTTGATTGCCAAATTATCCAAGCCTGCCGCGTCTGAAATGCGCTCTGTCATGGTGCTGCCGCGCGGATCTTCCGCCCCTCTTTATGCTCCCCCAGCGCGACGCGCATCCCTTCCGGCAGGCGGACCCAGGCTCGTTCGCCATCGGACAGCACGACCTCCGCCGGGATCTCCCTGCATCGTCCATCCGACACACACCACACCGTATTTCGCGGCGTGATCGCCTCTGCAGGGAGCGTCAGCACGCCATCACTGCCTGCAAGGAAGACCTCCACAGCCACGGGTGAACCTTCCTTCAGGGCGAAGGGCTTCTCCGGGCGGAAGGCCACGCGGACTTCATCCGTTTCCTTCAGGCCGCCGGCTAAGGCCGCCAGCACCGCAATGCCGATCCGCTCGCCACCTGATACGACCCATCCCCAGGCGTCCACCGGAAGGCTTGCAGCGTCCTCCAGCGGCACGGTGCATCGAATCACCTGCGCATGGGAGGATACGCGCAGGACAGGCGTTCCGGATGCGACCGATTCGCCTTCGCACACGAGCACTTGACGCACCGTGCAGGCCTGATCCGCACGGATGGCGCTTTTCGCCACCTCCGCATGCGCACCAGCATATGCCAGCCGGGTCGCGTCAAAGCGCAGCAGCGCCTGTCCAGGGCTGATCCGCTGCCCCTCGAGGACACATATGCGCGCCACTTCGCCGGGCCTGTCCGCGCAAATGTACGCTTCCTCCGCATACGCCATATACCCCGCCAGCCGCAGCACCTGATGCACATCGCCCCGCTGCACAGTCACGGTCTCGACGGTGGCGGGCGGCTTCAGCAGGATCGCGCTAATCAGCACAGTCGCCATCCCTGCCAGCAGCCATCGACCTCGCCGCATGCCCTCACCCCCATTCGCTCCCAGCATGCCCGGACGCCGGATCTTCCATGCATCACAAAGGCTGCGACGCATCACACGCCGCAGCCTTTGCTTTTATGGAGGATAGGGAGGTTCCTGACGCTTGCAGGGCGTCAGCGAAAAAGGAGATACAGCCGGTCAGGTGGTGGCGTTCCTTCCCGACTGCACCTCAATCATAGTGCTTCTGTATGAAATCAGAATGAATTGGCGATGAATTCTCCGTTCATAATACGGTTTTTTCCAGCATCAATGCTTGTTGATGAGATCCTGCCGTTCCGTCCGGATGCTGTTCACCAGGGTGACCAGGTATTCATCCACCTCGCCCATCATGTTGTAGATCGCACCCACATAGTGCTGACGCATGTCTGCGATATCCTTCTTGGCCTCCTCGCGCATTTCTTCGGCCTCGCGCGCTGCCAGATTGTAGACATTCTCCTTCGAGATCGCCGCACGCGCCGCGGTTTCCGCCTCATTGCGGATCATCTGCGCCTCCTGGCGGGCCTGATTGATCGCATTGTTGTACGCCTCCTGCGCCTGCGCATAGAGGCCATTGGCGGCATTCTGGGCCTGCTGGCGGATGGCCGCGGCATCCTTTTCCGCCTGCGCCTTGAGCGTATTGGTGTCATTGAGCACGTTTGCTCTGGCCTTGGCGGCCTCTTCCGCCGCCTTCTGGCTCTCGGTGCGGATGCGCTCGGCCTCGCGCGCGGCCTCATCAATGGTCTTCTGGGCGGTCTCGCGCGCCTTGTTCGTCTGTTCAGCCGCCTCGCGACGGGCATTCTCGCGGATGTTCTCCTCGTCGCGGACGATCCCGGACGCCTGCTTGACGGATTCCGGCAGCAGCCGCGCCACCAGATCGATGTGATCCGCCAGTGCCTTCTTATCTACCATGCAGCGGCCGGTGCCCCAGATCATCTGCGCATTGCCGACCATCTCCTGCAGCTCCTTGAGCGCAGTCATCAGCTGGCGGATATCCGCATCCTTGCGGACGCTGAAGGGATCACGCTGCACCTGATTCATATTGCCTTCCATCATCCGTCCCTCCTTATTTGCATCTGTCAAAATGTTCTTTCAGATCATCCAGGATACACGCCGGAACAAAGCTGGAATAATCCGCGCCGAAATGCGCCGCCTCGCGCACCGCAGAGGACGACACGCAGCCCAGTTCCGGACGGGTGAGCAGGAAGACCGTCTCCAGCCCCGGCATCAGGCGCGCATTGATCTGCGCCAGATTGCTCTCGCTCTCCAGATCGGACACGCCGCGCACGCCACGCACCACAAAATCCGCGCCGACACGCTGCACATAGTCCACCATGAGCCCGTCCCAGGCATCGATCTCCACGTTGGGAAGGCTCTGCGTGACCTTCTCAAGCAGCGCAATGCGCTCCTCCTTCGTGAAGCAGCCCTGCTTGGCAGGATTCACCATCACCGTCACAATCAGCCGGTCGCACAGCGCTGCTGCACGGCGGATGATGTCCTCATGCCCGAGGGTCACCGGATCAAAGCTGCCGGCATAGACGCATGTCCGCTTCATTTTTCTTCCTCCTGATTCCACAGGCGGAAGAAGCTCACGCCGGCAATACCGTATTTGCGGTGATCGTAGAGTTCGAAGCCGTCGGGCGTCTGCGGGAAGGTCTTCGCCTCATGCTCCAGCAGGATGACGGCATCCTTCGCCAGCAGCGGACGGAGCGCCTCCATCACCGGCTGCATATCATGCATGGCATAGGGCGGATCCAGGAACACCACATCCACCTTTTCACCGCGCGTGCAGAGGGCCTGCACCGCCTGGCGCCAGTCGCAGCACATCAGCGTGCAGCGGCCTTTCATGCGGAGCTTTTCCGCATTGCGCTGCTCCACCGTATGGGCTGCACGATCCAGATCCACCAGCGTGGCCGCCTCTGCGCCCCTGCTGATGGCTTCGAACGCCATCGCGCCCGAGCCGGAAAACAGGTCGAGCACCTTCGCGCCACGCACCTTCATCTGCAGGATATTGAACACATTCTCCCGCACGCGATCCAGCGTCGGCCGGGTATCCTTTCCCGCAGGGGCCTCAAAGGTGCAGCCGCGGGCGATGCCTGCAATAATGCGCATATTCCGTCTCCTTGTGTGTCAGTTGAGCTGCTGAGGGCCGCGGTGCGTCTGCTGACGGGCGCGGCCCTCCTTGGCCTGCTTGCGCTTGGCCTTTTTCTTTCCCAGCGCGATGTTGGTGTGGACATTGGTGCGCACGCTCACGCCGCCCATATAGCCCAGACCATAGGCCAGCGCAGGCAGCAGATTCAGAATGGGGCTGATGCGCTCCAGCAGGAGCATGCCGTCCTTATCCGCCGCGCCGACCAGGTTGACAAAGGGCATGGTGGACATGCGGACGATCAGACGCAGCACCGCTTCGAGCGTCATGCTGCCGCTTTCATGATAATACGCCAGGGCAGCGCCGATCTCCTCGCGGCCCTCGATGCCGCTGACCCAGGACGGCAGCGCGCCCAAGGTGGTCATCTGCCGCTGGGCGACCAGCGCCAGCACCAGCGAGCACAGGAAGAGCGGCAGGGAGCCGATCAGCGCGGACACAAGGCCCTTGAGGGGGTGGAAGCACATCTGACGCTCCCAGCTCGCCACCGGACGGCCTTTTTCTTCACGGGCATACATGATCTCGCCCTGGTTGACCGCATCCGCACCCACGCCCATGCCGATCTGCTGGAAGAACAGATACGTCGCCAGGACGATGGCCAGGTTGATGGTGACATTGAGCCACTGCGCCTCCAGGTTCATCATGACGCCGAGGATAAGGAAGACGACCGTCATGACAACCGTGCCGCCGAAGAATTTCAGCGCACCCGGGAGGGTGGTCTTATCGAGCATATTGCCCTTCATATAGGGCTTGGTGACCTTTTCGATCTTCTGTTTCTTCGCGCTCATCGATGTGATTTCCTTTCATCATTCAGTCAGGGATCTTTTTCGCATGAGAACCACTGCATTCCATCTGCAAAGGCACAGCACGCCAGCGGCTGATCCCACACGTCCGCCGGGAGCTCGTCCGTGCGCTGCCAATCCAGCGCGCAGCCCATGGTAAGCAGGCGGCATTCCCCCAGCAGGCAGTCATAATATCCGCCGCCCTTGCCAAGGCGAAAGCCGCGCCGGTCGATGCCTTCCAGCGGAACGAGCAGTAAGTCGATCTCCTCCGGCCTGATCTGCGGAGCGGCTGCATCGGGCTCCGGGATGGCATACGCGCCGGTGATGAGGGTCTCGAGCGATCCCACCCGGTGGAAGGTCATGTTCGGCGGCGTCTGGCATCGCGGAAGCGCCAGCGTTTTGCCGCAGCGAAGGGCATCCAGCAGCACGGGCGTGATATCCGCCTCATGCGGCAGCGGCATATAGCCGCCGATCACCCGTGCGCGGCGGTAGGCCTCGCTGGTAAGGATATGCCGGCAGATGCAACTGCTCTGCCTTGCGGCCTCCTCCGGACTGCCGCGCTGAGCACGCAAGGCATGCCGGAGCGCACGCTTATCCGCGCACATCATGGATCCACCTGCGGCAGACACGTTCCGGCGCGGCCAGGAGCACCTCATAGCTGATGGTACCGCTCCATGCGGCCAGGTCTTCCGCGGTGATGACCGCACCATCCTGCTCACCGATCAGGACGGCCTCATCGCCCCGGCGGACGCCTTCCACCTCGGACACGTCCACCATCATCTGATCCATGCAGATGCGCCCCACCACGGGACAGCGCTTGCCATGGATGATGACGAAGGCCTTCCCCGATGCGCTGCGGTGATAGCCGTCGCCATAGCCGCAGGCCACGGTAGCCAGGCGCATCGTCCTTTCCGCCGTGAAGGTGCAGCCGTAGCTGATCTTCTCGCCCGCATGCACGTCCTTCACGCAGGTCACTGCGGTGACCCAGGTCATCGCCGGACGCAGGGGCATGTCCGTCGGCACGGGCGGATAGCCATAGAGGCTGATCCCGGCACGCACCATATGGAGCGCCACCTCCGGGAAGCGGTGGATCGCAGCGGAATTCGCGCAATGCAGGATCAATCCGTCCGGCAAGCCCTTCGTCAGGGCACGGAAGCGTTCGAACTGCATGTGCGTATACTGCATGTCCGCGCCATCGGCATCGGCGAAATGGGTGAAGGCGCCAGTCAGGCGGACATCGGGACATGCGTCCAGCGTATCGAGCATCTGACGCACCTCGTCTTCCGTGCGGACGCCAATGCGCCCCATGCCCGTATCGAGCTTGAGGTGGACAAGTGCCGGCCGGCCGTAGCGTTCCGCCTGATGCTGCGCTTCCAGCACCATCGCCGGCTCTGTGGCGGCGAGCGTCAGGCCATGCTTCACGCCTTCGCCGATCTCATCGCCACAGGCCGCGCCCAACACCAGGATCGGCGCTTCGATCCCGGCCTGACGCAGCTTTTCGCCTTCGTCCGTGCGCGCCACCGCGAGCCAATCCGCCCCGGCCGCCAGCGCATTTTCCGCCACATGGATCATCCCATGCCCATAGGCATCCGCCTTGACGACCGCCAAGAGCAGCACGCCCTGCGGCAGATCTTCCCGGATCATGCGGACATTATGGCGGATGGCCGCCAGATCGATCGTTCGTACAGGATATTGCGTCACCGCGCTGTTCACCTTCCTTGCGGGATCATGCTAACAGCAGCTGGTGTATCCAGCCGTATTTTCTATTATAACATATTTGCACGGGAATTAAAAGTCCCCCGGTTGCGATTCACGAATTTTAGCGCGCACAGCATCGCGCAGCAGCATAAGCCGAGCACCGGATAAACACGCTCCACCACGCCGGAAAAGCCGCACAACGAGATCGCCGCGATACCTGCAGTGCCCCAGCCGCTGCGCAGTCCCCGCAGGCAGGCCGTCAATGTGGATAGGATGGCCAGATACATCGCCAGGCCCCCCAGCGCATAGCCGATCCGCCCGAACCGCGCCAGCATCCGGACGAAGGGCATGGGGACATCCCGCAGGGCGCTATGTCGCAGAAGAACGACATTGCCCATCATCAGCACCACGGCCAGGATGATCCCTGCACGGCGGACAGCGCGTTTCTGCACCGCATTGTCCTTTGTGCGCATCAGGATCGAAGCCTGCAGCGACGCATTGAATCCGCCATAGGCCGCGCCTTTCATCAATGCATGCGCAGGATCCGCCGGTGCGACCGTGGCGGCTTTCATCGGCGGAAGGAATATGCCGCAGAAGATCATCGTCCCCAGAAGGATGAGCATGATCCGACTCACGCAGGACAATCCCGTCCGGGTATGCCGCGCCAGCACATTCGCCAGCAACAGCGTCACGCCCATCCCTGCCGCACCGGCACCGTGCACCGGTAACATGAGCGAAGCCACCGTGCCGGCACCAGCCAGCATCGCACCGCCTGTCGCCAGCAGCAGTGCATCCAGCATGGCGCGCATGCTTTTTCAGGCCATCGTCCCTGCCAGGATGAAGGCATCTTCGCGGCGGACAAAGCGCACATGAGGGTGATCGCCAGCACGATGCCGAGGAAGCTCCACGGGCCGTAGCAGGCGAAGAACGATGCGATCTCCCGCCCTGAAGCCAGCCCTGCACCTACCACAGCGCCCAGCAGCTCCCAAGTCAGCATGGCATTTCCCTCCCCTGATGGGAGGATATGCACTCAAGACAGAAAAAATCCCCCCGCATGCCACGCACACGGAGGATCGAACCGATCACTGAAACCTTCCCTGCCCCCACCAATCGGGCATCAATTTCTTCAAGCGGATGGTCTTGAGCGGCTCAAGGCTGAGGAGGATCTCGATATCGCCGCTGTCTTTGTCCAGCTGCATCATCATCTCACGGCACGCACCGCAGGGTGAACCCACATGCCCATCCGGCATGACCGCCACAACCTTGTCGATCTGACTCTCGCCGTGGGTGATCATACTGGCGATGGCATTGCGTTCCGCGCACATCCCCAGGCTGCAGGATGTATCGATGCACACGCCGACATACACATTCCCCTGCTTGGTCAGGATGGCCGCTGCCACGCCGCCCGCATCGATGAAGGGCGAGATATTTCGACCATTCTGCACACGAAGGGCAGCGTCGTATAGCTCTTGCCAGGTCATTTGCATGCTCCTTTCGGATGCGTACGGGGCTCAGCCGCGCTTTTCCATTTCGTGTTTGTGGATCTGCTCGTTGAGCATGTTCACATCGCCGCAGCCCATGGTGATGGCCAGGTCGCCGGGCTTGAGGTGCTCGCGCAGGTACTTTTCCGTATCATCGAAGGAGGGTGTCCACACGGCGTTGAGCCCATGGGCCTTCATGCCCTCCACCAGCATACCGCTGTTCAGGTCGCCCGGATCCTTCTCGCGCGCTGCACAGATATCCATGACCACAGTGACATCCGCCTGCTCAGTGCAGGTCAGATATTCGTTGAAAAGCGTGCGGACACGGCTGAAGGTATGGGGCTGCATCACGGCATAGAGCGTCCCCTTGCAGCGTTTGCGCGCGATGGACACGGCGTTGCGCATTTCCGTGGGATTATGGCCGTAATCGTGGAAGATCTCCGCGCCGGCGATCACGTCCGTCAGTTCAAAGCGGCGGTGCGCACCGACGAAATGGCCGAGACTCTCGGCGGCCTTCTCCATATCCGCGCCCAGCACATACGCACAGGTCAGCGCGGCAAGGCCGTTTTCCACATTAAAATCGCCCGGCACCTGCATCTTCACATGCGCCAGCTGCTTGCCTTCGCCGATCAGGTCGTAGGAGGCATAGCCGCAATCGTCCTCCGCCAGATTGGCAGGGTGGAAGTCACAATCCGCCGTCATGCCGAAGGTCAGCGTCCGGCAGGACAGCGTCTTCATCTGGCGGGCGACGCGTTCATCCGTCCCCTTGCCGATTGCGACGCCGTTTTCCGGCAGCAGGTGCATGAACTGGCCGAAGGTCGCTTCGATCTCGTCAATGTCCTTATAGCAATCCAGATGATCCGCGTCGATATTGAGCACAACGGCGATGGTCGGGCGCATCTCGAGGAAGGAGCGGCGGAATTCGCAGGCCTCCGCCAGGAAGGCACCGCCCTGGCCGATGCGCGTCGAGCCGCCGATGGCATCCAGCTTGCCGCCGATATGGACGGACGGATCCAGCCCACAGTCCACCAGCATTTGCGAGAGCATGGCTGTGGTGCTGGTCTTGCCATGGGCGCCGCAGATGCCCACAGCCTGCTCATAGCCTTCCATCAGCTGGCCCAGCAGCACACTGCGCTCGATTGACGGGATGCCGAGCCGCTCCGCTTCCACGCGTTCGGGATTGTCATTGGCAGCAGCGCCGGTATACACCACCAGATCAGCACCATGCACCTGTTCCGCCGCATGGCCGATATAGACCTTGGCTCCGGCAGCGCGCACATCGCCGATGAGGTAGCCTTCCGTGCGATCCGAGCCGGACACCTCGTAGCCCTTCGAGATCAGCATCTGCGCCAGGCCGGACATGCTCGATCCGCCGACGCCGATCATATGAATATGCTTCCCCGCATAATCGCGGATATGCGGATGCGAAATCTGCTTCTGCTCCATACTGGCAACATCTCCTTGGCAGTGATCTGTTTTCATTGGTATTATACGCCATGCAGGGCGGAAACATCAAGCGAACATCATTTCGCGTGTGCATTGACTTTCGGGAATGTGTGCGCTACAATGGAGCAAAAGCGCGCAAGGAGGCCATCCAATGAGCATTGCAGATCAGAAGGTCGTCGAACGACAGTACGCCAGCAGCGCACGCCTGGAAACGCGGATCGGCATTCATGAGAAGTACAGCCGCAACAAGCAGCCCTTCGGCGACTGGGTCAGTGCGCATTACGCCCTTCAGCCGGGCGAAAAGGTGCTTGAACTGGGTTGCGGCACGGGCAGCATGTGGCAGCATGTCGTTCTGCCCGAAGGATGTCATGTGACGCTGACGGATCTTTCCGCCGGCATGCTGGAAACGGCCCGGAAGAACACCGCGCATCTGTCAGCAGACTATGCCGTGTGTGATGCCATGGCGCTCCCCTATGCGGATAAAGCCTTCGACGTGGTCATTGCCAACATGATGCTGTATCATGTACCGGATATCGCAGCGGCCTTGCGCGAGATCCGCCGTGTGCTGAAAGCTGAGGGACGCTTCTATGCGGCGACCTTCGGTGAGCATGGCGTGACGGAATGCGTGCTGGACATGCTCAAATTGCCGTGCACGGTGAACCACAGATTCACGCTGCAAAACGGCGGAGCTCAGCTGTCCGCCTTCTTTTCGCAGATCGAGCGCGATGACCGTGAGGATGCACTGGATATGACCGATCCTGACGACCTCATTGCGTATCTGCGCTCCTTGGCAGGAATGACCGTGTTGGCTGATGTTCCGGATGATGTACTGCGCAGCGAATTCGTCCGCCGAATGAAGGACGGCATTCTTTCCCTGCCCAAGGAATACGGCATGTTCATCGCCCGCGGACGCCTCTGAGCAGGAAAAGCACGAACTTTGCAAAAAAAGAGCCGCAGCATGCTTGACAAACGGTTTTCTTTCAATTATATTGTTATTTTGGTATGGTATGTCCATACTGGATTTGCTTCACCGACCATCCAGTTGAGGAGGAATACATATGACCAAGGCGCTTATTTCCGTCACCGGTCTGGACACGACCGGCATCATCGCCAGCGTCGCCACCAAGCTCGCTGACATGAACATCAACATTCTCGAGATCTCCCAGACCATCCTGTCCGGCTGCTTCACCATGATGATGGTGGTCGATCTGGACGGCTCCGATCTGGACTACGCCGCCATCGATGCGGCCTTTGAGCCGATCCGCCAGGATAAGGATCTGCATATCCACCTCCAGCGCATGGACATCTTTGACGCCATGCATCGAATCTGAGGCAAGGGAGGATACTGAATCATGATCGAAACCGGCGAGATCCTCCAAACGATGCAGATGATCCAGGAGCAGAATTTCGACATCCGCACCATCACCCTGGGCATCAATCTGCTGGACTGTGCTCATCCCTCCGCTGACGTGTGCGCCACCCGCGTCTACGACAAGATCTGCCTGATGGCCAAGGATCTGGTGAAGACCGGCGAGGACATCGAGCGTGAGCTGGGGATTCCGATCGTCAACAAGCGCATTTCCGTCACCCCCATCAGCCTGATCTGCCAGGAGGATCCCCGTCCCATCGCCCGTGCGCTGGACAAGGCCGCACTTGAGATGGGCGTGAACTTTCTGGGCGGCTACAGCGCGCTGATGCACAAGGGTACGACCAAGGCAGACGAGCGTCTGCTGGAGTCCATCCCCGAGGTGCTGGCCACGACCGAGCGTCTCTGCTCCTCCGTCAATGTCGGCAGCACCCGCGCAGGCATCAACATGAATGCCGTGCGCCAGATGGGTCAAATCATCCGCAAGACGGCCGAACTGACTGCCGATAACGACAGTCTGGGCTGCGCAAAGCTGGTGGTCTTCTGCAACGCGGTGGAGGACAATCCCTTCATGGCCGGTGCTTTCTGCGGCGTCGGTGAGCCCGAATGCGCCATCAATGTGGGTGTGTCCGGCCCCGGCGTGGTCAAGACCGCTCTGGAAAAGGTCAAGGGCGAGCCCTTCGACGTGGTGGCCGAGACCATCAAGCGCACTGCCTTCAAGATCACCCGTGTGGGCCAGCTGGTCGCCCGCGAGGCCTCCCAGCGGCTGAATATCCCCTTCGGCATTGTGGACCTGTCCCTCGCGCCCACCCCTGCGCGCGGCGACTCCGTGGCCCATGTGCTGACCGAGATGGGTCTGGAGATGGCTGGCGCACCCGGCACGACCGCTGCGCTGGCGCTGCTCAACGATGCCGTGAAGAAGGGCGGCGTGATGGCCTCCAACCATGTGGGCGGCCTATCCGGCGCCTTCATCCCTGTCAGCGAGGATATCGGCATGATCGAGGCTGCGGCCGCGGGTCAGCTGACGCTGGAAAAGCTGGAAGCGATGACCTGCGTGTGCTCCGTCGGTCTGGACATGATTGCCATCCCTGGCGATACCAGCGCGGAGACCATTTCCGGCATCATCGCGGATGAAGCCGCCATCGGCATGGTCAACTCCAAGACCACTGCGGTGCGCGTCATCCCCGCCATCGGCAAGAAGGCCGGCGACACGGTCGAATTCGGCGGTCTGCTGGGCTATGCCCCCGTCATGCCCGTCAACCGCTGCTCGAATGCTGAATTCATCGCTCGCGGCGGACGCATCCCTGCGCCCCTGCAGAGCCTCAAGAACTGATTTCCTAAACGATCCCTATCGGAGGTAACAAACCCAAATGGGCAATTTCGTAGATCATGTCAAAATCACCTGCAAGGCCGGTAACGGCGGCAACGGCAGCCTGAGCTTCCACCGCGAGAAGTTCGTGCAGGCCGGCGGCCCTGACGGCGGTGACGGCGGCAACGGCGGCGACATCTGCTTCTATGCCGACCCGAACATGCACACCCTGCTGGATTTCCGCTTCAACCGCAAGTTCCAGGCGGAAAACGGCACGGATGGCTCCGCGAACCGCTGCACCGGCAAGCGCGGCGAGAACCTGCTCATCAAGGTGCCCGTCGGCACGGTCATCCGCGATGAGGCGACCAACGCCATCGTTGCGGATATGGATACCCCGCACGAGACGCGCACCGTCCTCAAGGGCGGCCGCGGCGGCTGGGGCAACAGCCATTTCGCCACGCCCACGCGCCAGGCGCCCAATTTCGCCAAGCCCGGCACGAAGACCGAGATCCACACCTTCCACCTGGAGCTCAAGACCATCGCCGATGTCGGCCTGGTCGGCTATCCCAATGTCGGCAAGTCCACCATCCTGTCCGTGGTGACGGCGGCGCGCCCGAAGATCGGCAACTACCACTTCACCACCCTGACGCCGAACCTGGGCATTGTCCGCCGCTACGGCAAGGACATCGTCCTAGCGGATATCCCCGGCCTGATCGAGGGTGCGGCGGAAGGCGCCGGTCTGGGCCATGACTTCCTGCGCCATGTTGAGCGCACCCGTCTGCTGATGCATGTGGTGGATATCGCAGGCAGCGAAGGCCGCGACCCCATCGAGGATTTCGATCAGATCAACCACGAGCTGGCCAACTACGGCGAGCTGGCGGAGCGTCCGCAGATCGTAGTGTGCAACAAGGCTGACCTCCCCGATGCGGACGAGAACGTCCGCCGCATGCAGGAGCACCTGGCCGAGCTCGACCTCGATTACCCCATCTTCGTGGTGTCCGCCGCGACCCATCAGGGCTTTGATCCCCTGCTGGACAAGGCATCCGCCATGCTGGAGGAGCTTCCGCCCATCGTTCACTTCGTGGAGGAGGTCACCTTCGACGAGAAGCTCAAGGAGGAGCCCTTCAACGTCGTCTTTGACGGCGCGGTGTATGAGGTGGTCGGCAAGAGCATGGACAACCTCATTGAATCTGTCAACTTCGATGATGACGAGTCCATCGCGTGGTTCCACCGCACCCTGCGCCGCTGGGGCGTGATCGATGCCCTGCGCAAGAAGGGTGCCAAGGAAGGCGACACCGTCCGCATCGTCGATATGGAATTTGACTTTGTGGAGTAAATCCACTGACACAATAGGAGAAATACAGCAATGACCAGTAAACAGCGTGCATATCTGCGTTCCATGGCGAACACCATGGAAACCATCCTCTACGTTGGCAAGGACGGCATTGTCCCCGGCACGATCAAGCAGGCCAGCGATGCCCTCGAGGCGCGCGAGCTCATCAAGTGCGCCGTGCAGCAGGGCTGCCCGCTGACCGCCCGCGAGGCTGTCACCGAGCTTTGCGCTGCCCTGAATGCCGAGCCCGTGCAGTGCATCGGCCGCCGCTTCGTGATGTATCGTCCCAGCAGCGAAAATCCGCGCATCGTTCTGGAATAACCAGGGGCGCTGCAAGTCTCGTCGACCCTTGACCCATTTTGCGATTGGGTCGGTACATATTGCATACAATCCGCGCATAAAAGTGGGATTCGTCTGCACGATCTCTGCATCGGTGCTGTCACAGTCCCACTTTTTTTCATTCCTAATTCAAGCAGGAAGCAGGTGAAGCAATGCATCATCACATTCTTGAAACTGAGCGTCTCATCCTTCGTCCGTTGCAGACGGATGACGCCGAGGCCGAATTCGTCTGGCTGTCCGACCCGGTGGTGAACCGCTACATGGCCTACAGCCTATACACCAATGTGGCGGATGTGGTGAAGTGGCTGGAGTACGCCATCGCCTCTGACGATCTGCATTTTGGTTTTGTCCGCAAGAGCGACAACCTGCTGATCGGCGCGGGTTCGCTGCATCTCCCGGCGGAAAAGTCCGGCGAATGCGAATTCGGCTACAACCTGCGACGCGACTGCTGGAATCAGGGTTATGCCACGGAGGCAGCCCGCGCGATGATCGACCTGGCCCGCCGCGAATACGGCCTGCGCGTGTTCACTGCCGTCCATGCGGTGGACAATCCTGCATCCGGCCGCGTAATGGAGAAATGCGGCCTGCATTTTGACCATTTCGGCGAATACAGCCGTTTTGATGGCAGCGAGACCTTCCCCGCGAAGTACTGGAAGCTCGTGCTGCCGGAGGAATGATGATGACAGCGCGCATTGAACATCCTTTTCCGCCCGTGGTGGATGCGGACTGCCATGTGCTCATCCTCGGCAGCTTTCCGTCCGTCAAGTCCCGGGAGGATGGCTTCTTCTACGGGCATCCGCAGAATCGCTTCTGGAAGGTGCTGGCGACTGTTTTCAGCGAGCCGGTTCCGCAGGACATCCCTGCCAAGAAAGCGCTGCTATTGCGCCACCACATCGCCCTGTGGGATGTGATCACCTCCTGCGAGATCACCGGCTCCTCGGATGCATCGGTGAAGGCTGCGATCCCGGTGGACATCGCGCGCGTGACGCAAAATGCGGTCATCTCTCGCGTGCTTTGCAATGGCGCACTGGCCGGGAAGCTCTATGCGCGCCATTTGGAATCGCAGGTTGGCATTCCGGCGGACATCCTGCCGTCCACCAGCCCGGCCAATGCCGCCTGGACGCTCGACCGGCTGATCTCCGCATGGGGATCCGCCCTGAAATGACCCGCAGCAACATGTTTCCATACGAAAAACGCCAGGCGTATCGCTCCCTTACAGAGCCGATGCACCTGGCGTATTTGTTTATCTCACCTTGTCGGCTGATCAGACCGCATGTCCCTTTTCACGGATGACCTTCACGATGCGCTCGCAGAGTTCGGCGCAAAGCTCGCTGCTTTCGGCCTCCACCATGACGCGGATGACCGGCTCCGTGCCGCTTTCGCGCACCAGCACGCGGCCCGTGTCGCCCAGCTGATCCGCCACAGCCTGCACAGCGGCCTGCACATCCGCATCGCCGCGCGCCGCAGCCTTATCATGCACGCGGACGTTCACCAGCTCCTGCGGATACAGCGTCAGTTCGCTGGCCAGCTGGTGCATGGTCTTCTTCTTGGCACACATGACCTCCATCATCTTCAGACTGGTCAGGATGCCGTCGCCCGTAGAGGCGTAATTGCGGAAGATGATGTGGCCGGACTGCTCGCCGCCGAACGCACAGTTGTTGTCCACCATGTACTCGTAGACGTACTTGTCGCCCACAGCCGTCTTGGCATACTGGATGCCTGCAGCCTCCAGCGCGCGGAACAGGCCGAAGTTGGACATGACGGTGGTCACGACGGTATTGCCCATCAGCTGGCCGCGATCGTGCATATGCTTGCCGTAGATATACATGATGTGGTCGCCGTTGACGACCTCGCCCGTTTCATCCACGCAGAGGCAGCGGTCGGTATCGCCGTCATACGCAAAGCCGACGTCGCAGTGGTGCTCCACCACATAGCGCTGCAGCCCTTCGATATGGGTGGAACCGCAGTCAGTATTGATGTTGAAACCATCCGGATCAGCGTTAATGACCTCCGTATGCGCGCCCAGGGCATCGAAGACTGCCTTGGCGATGTTCCAGGAGGCACCGTTGGCACAGTCCAGCGCGATCCGCTTGCCCTTGAAGGAATACAGCCCCAGGGAGATCAGGTAGCCGATATAGCGGTTGCGGCCGGAGACGTAGTCCACTGTGCGGCCGATGTGCTCGCGGGTGGCAAAAGGCACCTCCGTCAGCGTTTCGCCAAACACAGTGACGGAGCCGTCCAGATACTGTTCCACCAGGTCGATGGTCTCCTCATCCATCTTTTCGCCCTGGCCGTTGATGAGCTTGATGCCATTGTCAAAATAGGGGTTGTGGCTGGCGGAGAT
>CAZIUA010000046.1:0-21397 GCA_964542315.1 uncultured Faecalibacterium sp.
CCTTTTCGATATCCACGATCCGCGCGCTGTGATTCGGCTGCATGTACATAAATTTCAGCACCCGGCACTGTGATGCGGTCAGATCATACGCCGCCAGGATCGGATTGGCCCTTTTGTCGAACTCGATGGACGCCGTTTTGATCAGGGCCGCGATTCGATTCGTGATCATACCTTCCTCCTTTTTTCGTAGCTACCTACTAATTATATGAAGGCAGATGCCTGATGTCAAGCAGATCGCAGGAAGATAACGCATGATCCCGCTGGAGGTGTTTCGGATTTCAGAATCGTTTCTCAGCATGGCGCGATGTTTCGTCGTATAAGCCCCCATGTGTACCCGCGAGGACGCAGAAGTTTGAGCATCATGGTTCAGCGACAGCAGCTGAGTTTTCAAAAATGAGGTAAAAAGTGTAAAAAAGTTACACACGATAGTTGACAAACAGCGTGGGATCTGATATCAGGAGTGTTAGTTTTTCACCTAAGGTGGAGATGGCGCAGCCCATCAACAAACCTCCGGCCAATCTAGCTGGAGGTTTGTTGATGGGCTGAAGCCTCCTGCCGCATCGTGCATGCGGCAGGAGGCTTTTTGCTGTGTGTTTGTCAGGATCATCCGCGGAAGAACTCGAATTCGCCCTTGCGCATCAGCTCGGTGAGCATCAGGAAGGTCAGACCCTGCCCGTAGGCGGTGGGGGTGACAATGATATCCTTGTAGTGCTGGAGGGTATAGCCCATGCCGGTGCCGCCGGAAACACCCTGCACCGCGCCGGTCTCGTCGATCTGATCCAGCACGGACTTCGCGGCCAGCTGTGCCATCTCGAAGTAGCGCGCATCGGTCAGAACGCCCATGCGCAGGCCCTTCATCACGCCATAGGCAATGGCTGCGGTGGCGCTGGTCTCGCAGTAGGTCTCTTCCACGTCGATCAGGGTGGTGAAGGAGCCATTCACGCGCTGATACTTCCACAGCGCCAGCACCTGATCCTTCCAGGCGGAGAGGATCATGCGCATGGCGGCGTTGTCGCGGCCGGTGATGTCCTTGAGCTCGATGGCAGCGGCGGTGAACCAGGCATTGCCGCGCGCCCACTTGGCATTGGCGTAATTGTGGCGGCGGTCGAACGTCCACCCGTGATAGAACAGGCCCGTCACCTTGTCCTGCAGATAGCGGACGTGCAGCAGGAACTGGTATTCCGCCTCGTCGATCCATTCGGGCTTATTGAGCACCACACCGGCCTTGGCCAGGAAGAGGCAGACCATGAACAGCGTGTCGCACCAGAGCTGCTGATAGTGCTTGTTCCAGACTGTGCAGTGCTGAAGTCCGCCGTATTCCGTGCGGGGCATTTCCTCCAGCACCCATTTCGCCCAGGATTCGATATGCGTCAGGTATTCGGGGTCATGCGTTTCGTCATACAGGCAGGTCAGTGTCAGCACGGGCGCAACGGTGTTGACATTGCGATGGGGCTGCATTTCCCGGTGGAGCATATCGTCATACCAGCCGACGAGGTAATCCAGAATGGCCTTGTCGCCGGACTGCTGATAGGTCTTGTAGATGCCGTAGAGCGCCACGCCGGTGGGCCACTCCCAGTTGTTCATGGTCAGGTGGCCGCGGGAAGGGTCATTGCCGTCCGCGCGCTGGAGCATCCCCAGCACCTTGTCTGCGATCTGCTTGAAATCCATATCCATACTGCATGTTCCTCCTATTCAGATGATGAAGTCCTTCGTGCGCTGGTCGGCCTGCAAGCCTTCCGCCACCAGATCCGCGATGATCTTCGCGCCGGTTGCGTTGAAATGCGTCTTGTCGTCGTGCCCATCGGGAAAATCGGGGTTCTCGCCCTTGGCGATGCGGACGAACAGCTCAGCGGTCTTTTCCTCGCCCAGCTGAAGATACAGCGCCCGGGACGCAGCCTTGAGATCCACCAGGGGCAGATCGCGTTCGGCGGCGAGCTTGCGCATGGCGGCCGGGTATTCGCCGTGGGTATAGAGCATTTCGCCACCCGGGATCCACCAGCGGCGGCTGACGGGCGTGATGAGCACGGGCTGCGCGCCGCGGGACAGGGCCTCGTCGCAGTACCAGGAGAGGAATTCGGGGTAGGTGCTGTCCGGGTCGGTGTGGAGGTTGGCGGCGTCCTTCTCATCATTGTGGCCGAACTGGATGAGAAGGAGGTCGCCGGGCTGCAGGCCCTCCTGGACGGGCTTGAACAGGCCTTCATCGCGGAAGGAACGCGTGCTGCGTCCGGACAGGGCATGGTTGCGGACGGTCACGCCCTCCGCCGTGTGCTCAGGGAGCGCCCAGCCCCATCCGCGGAAGGGCGGCTTGTTGTCCTCCACCGTGGAGTCACCGATGATCCAAATCGTTGGCATTGTGTTCACCTCATGTATTGATTGATGATCGTTTGAGAAAGGGGCGAAAACACGCGCATATGGCATGAAATGTCTGGCCTCTCGATCGCGCAAACGGGGACGAAGTCCCCACTTAGAGGAGGATACGCAGTGCGTCGATCTTGTCGTCATACTGCGCGGAGGCGCCTTCTACATGGGGCGCGATGGCGTTGACCTCCATGACCAGAATGCCCGTGTCCGTCACATAGGGCTGACCGTCCATCAGGTTTTCCTGGCCGTCCACCAGCAGATGCGTCACGCCGGCCTGCGCGATGATCTCGTGTCCGCCGGATTGCACCGTCAGCCGGCCGGCCTTTTCATCCCAGTCGAAATCCATCCGGCTGGGTGCGGTGGCCTTCATGCGCTCCATGATGCACAGCACATTGCCCCAGATGGCGCCGTTCCGGTTGACGGCGCGCACGCCGCGGAAATCCGGCTCCTGCCCGTTGACCATGATCTTGCAGTATTGCTCCTTGTCCGGGGTGTATTTGGCTGCGTCCGCCTCAGCGATGGGGCGGAAGAACTCCTCCGCCGGGTCGAACAGTGCCGCCGGATTGGCATAGAGCGCAGGCGCATCCGGCACGGTCAGCGGATGATCGTCCGCCGGGACGCTTTGCAGGGTGATGGCTGTTTCGGGCAGGCCGTCCGCCGTGGCCGTCAGGGTGATCTCGCTCGGCGTATGTCCGGCGCGAAGGAGCACACGGTTCGTGCCGCACTCGGCATAGACATGATCCTGATGGATCACATTGTCGCTGCGACCATTGCCGTTGAAGCGTCCGCTGTTGTAGCCGCCCAGGAATACCGCATCGCCCGTCACGCGGAAGGTGATCTTCGCGTCGCACAGGGGGCAGATGCGTCCGGCGGCATCCACCACCGCCACATCTGCGTAGGCCAGGTCGTTGCCATCGGCCTGCAGCCCTGCCGGGGATACATGGGGTATCAGCTGAATGCGCGCCGGTTCGCCGACCGTTTCGAGGCGGTCGCGGCAGGTCTCCGCACCGCTGTAGCAGTAGCCCACCGCCTCCACCAGACCGTGCCGGGTCACATCCACATCGCGGATGGGGAAAACGAAGGTGTTCTCCGGCTGATCGCATGCGCCCACGAGCGCGCCGTTGACGTAGAGTTCCACCCGTGCCACGGCATAGCTGCCGATGACGTAGACCGTCTTGTGCGTCGGGTCGCGCTGGAGCAGCGTGTCCGTTTCCTCCCAGTAGCTGCCGTTGAAAACCTTGTCATGATACAGATAGCTCTCCGCCGTCAGGGCCGGATAATTCCAGTGGCCAAGGATCTTCACCGCCGGACGGACGCTCTGCATCGTGCGATACACATCGAAGGACTGCTTCTTGACGCGGATGGCATCCACACGGCCGGACATGCGGCCGTTCTCCGACCAGGACTGGCGGCCATGCTGTGCCGAATCCGTCCAGCAAAGCGCAGCGGTGGCGCTGTAGAAATTCTTGCCGGAAGCACCCTGCAGCCTGTCGTTGAAGAATTCCGCATAGCCGCGAGCATTGGCCAGCGCCAGATCTTCGCTGGTCAGGTCGTAGAAATCGCGGCCCTTCTGCTTCTTGCCGGCCTTGCCCAGCCACTTGCTGCGGTAGTCATAGTCCGGCGGCGTGAAGTCATCCCAGATGCGGCGCGGCGCTTCCTCGCGGGAATACTCCGTTTCCGTGATCGGCCCATGTTCGGACAGGAATCGCCCGGCGTGGCGGTTGAGCATCGTGCCGACGTATTCGCTGTGGACGAGCACCTCCTCGGTGTTGATCGTCCGGCAGCCCATGAAGCGTCCGCCATGGGGGTCGAGGCGGCGCTTCAGCTGGGTCATTTCCGCCATATGCGCCGCGCTGATGGAGTTGTTGCCGGCCTCCCAGAAGAAGATGGACGGGTGATTGCGGTAGGCCAGGATGATATTGCGCATCAGCTCCACACGCTGATCCCACTGGCGGCCGAAGTTCTCGCGCTCCTTGTCGCCCGCAGGCTGGGTGCAGACCACGCCATGGCGGTCATACGCGCGCACGTCCGCCGGACTCCCGGCCACATGCATGAAGCGGATGTGGTTCGCGCCGCTCTCGCGGATGAGCAGCGCATCCATGTCGTGCATCCATTCCGGCACGATGCCGCTGGCCGCCCATTCGTTGGTGGCACGCTGGGCATAGCCGCGCAGCCATACCGGCTGACCGTTGATGGTCACGCCGCAATCCTTGTCATACCCGACCTGGCGGAAGCCCGTTTCGATGATCTCCTCGTCCGTGTCGCCGCAGTCCGTCATCAGCGTCACATGCACGCGGTAGAGCGCCGGGTCATGCAGGCTCCAGAAGCGCACATCACTGACCTTTGCCTGCGCGCAGATGAGCTGCGTCCCCACTGCATCCAGGGGCGTGGGGGCTGCGTCCTCCTCCGCCACAGGGACGTAATGCCGGGTCGCTTCGTCCCAGACGTAGGCGTCCTCCGGGGTGATGCTGAGGCGATGCGTCCGCACTTCCGCTGGGGCAGGCGAGATCTTCACCGGATCGGAGGAAAACGCCGCAACCTCCTCGCCGGACAGCGTCCGCAGGGACACGCGGATGTGCGCCTTCACCGCATGGGCGTGCAGATTCCGCACCTCCGCCTCCGCATGAAGGGTCATGCTGGCCTGAGCGAGGTCGAAATCATCCGCATAGACATAGGTGCCATGGCTCTGCAGATTGGCATAGAGGGGCAGGGTGAGGTGCGCCTGGGGCTTGAAGCAGATCCGTACCGGCTGGGAAATGCCGCCCAGGACGGGGTTGAAGTCGTTGCAGTTCCAGAAGAAGCCCACGCCTTCGCGCTCCGGCGGAACGGCCTGTTCCTGCGGAAAGAGGTAGGAACCGGGGATGACATCCGGCTTGTTGGGCGTTTCCGCGATGCAGAAGGGGATGTTGCGCGTGGAGGTGTTGTCCGTGGCGATGGTGATGACATTGCGGCCATCTGCGGCGAGGAAATCCGTCATGTCAAAGCCGAACGGCCCCACACCGGCCTCATAATATCCGCACAGCCGCCCGTTGACGTAGAGATAGCAGGTCTGGCGCATGCCCTCGAAGGCGATCAGCACGCGTTTGTCCCGCTTTTCCGGCGGAATGACCAGCACATTGCGGTAGAAGGCCGCCGTGCGCGTTTGGCCGCTGCCGGCATCCTCGATGGGCACGGAGAACAATTCGCCATCGTTGAAGGTATGGGGGAGCGTGACGTCCTGCCAGTCCGCATCGGCATAGGCCGGATCGTACACCTCGCGCCCGGCCTCATCGCGGCATGCCGCGATGGCCTCCTCCATGGGGAAGCGGTTCGCCAGGCGGAACTTCCACCCATGGTGGAACGCAAAAACATCGGGCATCATCAGGGACCTCCTTGCAACACGCATTTGCGCACTTTCCGGGGATGGGAAATGCAGACAATGCTGATGAAAACGGAAATGGGGGCCGCCGCTTTCACGACAGCCCCCGGAAAAACTCAGGGATGTGGATCACTCGCCCAGGGAGGCGTGATAGGCTTCGTTGTACTCCTCGGTCATCATCGCGCCGCCCTCTTCTTCCCACTGCTGCCAGGCAGCCTGCAGGCCGTTCAGGTCGATGATGCCGGCGATGTACTGGCAAGCCGCGTCGGAGATGATGGTGCTCAGCTGAGAGCCGAAGGCCACGTTGGTCTCAGACACGAAGGGATAGCAGGGGTTGGACACTGCGAAGGGCGTCAGCTCCTTGTTCAGCTGGGTGTAGCGGGCACGCAGCTCGGTCTGACGCAGGGGAGCGCACAGGTCGCCCATGACGTTCATGCCCAGCTGGTTCAGGCTGTGCTGATAGACGGTGGAGTTGTTGCTCATTTCCTCGGTGTACTGGTCGGTGTTGACGCGGTAGCCTTCCTCGTCCAGGAGGTAGGTCACGCCGTCGACGCCCCAGTTGATCATCATCTGGCCCTCAGCGGTGTTGACCCAATCCAGGAACTTCATGACCTTGGGCAGGTCGGCTTCCTTCACAGCCTTGGTGACGACGATCTCGCCGGAGAAGCCAGCGTTCTGGGGCCACACGGAGACGGTGCCATCAGCCTTGGCCAGGCCGCCGACCATTTCCCAGACCTGCTCGGTCACGCCGGCGTTCTTCTCGAACCACTCCTGCTGACGATAGCAGTTGTCCAGGCAGTCAAAGCGCATGAAGGCCTTGCCGGTGCGCTCGATGTTGTCCCACTGGGTGGAGTCGATGGTGGCGAAGTTGGGGTCGATGCCGCCGGCCACATAGAGGTCACGCAGCCAGTTCAGACCCTCGAGGTAGGCGGGGGACTTGTGGGCGGGGTAGATGTTGTTGTTCTCGTCGATGCCCCACTCGTTGGGCGCGCCGAAAGCGACGGTGATGACGCTGATGGTGCCGGCGGTGTAGGAGCACATATTCAGGGCGTAGGTGTCAGCGGAGTAGTTCGCCAGCGCCATGGCCAGGGTGGTCAGCTCTTCCAGGGTGGTGGGCACTTCGGTGATGCCGCACTCAGCAGCGATGTCCTTGCGGTAGTAGATACCGGCACGGGGATACGCACGGGTGCGGTAGATGCCGTAGATGCGGCCATCGATGGAGATGTTGTTGTAGATGCCGGCAGAACCAGCCAGGTTGGGATAGTTCTCGGTATCCTTCACATAGTCAGTCAGATCCCAGAACGCGCCGGCGCGGGCATTGTTGATCATGGTGGTGCCGCGGGCATCGGTCATGGCGATCAGCATGGGCTGCTTCTCGGAAGGATCGGTCATGGTGGTGTTCAGGGAATCGCCGTAGGAGGAGTTGGCGGCGTAGATGATCTCAAGACGCACGCCGGTGGCCGCCTCGATGGCATCCAGCACGGGGTTGTTCTCAAGCTGCGCTTCGACCAGCGCGTTCAGGTCGGGGAGCATCACCGTGATGGTGAAGGGTTCGTCGGCGGAGGCGAAGGATGCCATGGACAGCACCATCACCAGGGCCAGGAACAGAGAAACCAGCTTCTTCATGGGGGAACCTCCTTGTTTGATGTATGATCTTGACGGATGCCTCCGTCAGAAATCCGGGGTCATGGGCGCGGTATCAAGCACTGCGCGGGAACTGTTCGCATGTGCAGACAGCCTGATCACGCGAAATGTGACGAAGTCACCCCTTGAGGGCGCCAACCATCACGCCCTTGACGAAGTACTTCTGCAGGAAGGGATAAACGCACATGATCGGGACGGTGGAGACCACGATAACGGCCATCTTGACGGACTGCTCCGGCGGCTGGACGAATTCGGGGTCGAGGTTGGCCATGTCGCCCGCGGAGGAGCTGGACAGGATGATGATCTCGCGCAGGAGCACCTGCAGGGGCCACTTGTCATGGGCATTGGGCAGGTAGATCATTGCGCCGAAGTAGGCGTTCCAGTGGCCGACGGCGTAGAACAGGCCGAAGGTGGCCAGCACGGGCAGGGACAGGGGCAGAACGATCTTCCACAGGATGCCGATATCCGTGCAGCCATCGATGGAGGCGGATTCCTCCAGCTCCTGCGGGATGCCCTGGAAGAAGTTCTTCACGATCATCATGTTGTAGGCACTGATCGCGCCGGGCAGCAGCACCGCCCAGTAGGTGTTCTTCATGTTCAGCATGTTCGCCGTGACGATGTAGCTGGGGATCATGCCGCCGCCGAAGAACATGGAGAAGATGACCATGTTCAGCACGAAGTTGCGGCCGCGCAGGCGGGGCTTGGAGATGGCATACGCCATGGTCACGGTGAAGAATAGGTTGATGACCGTGCCGACCACGGTGATGAAGATGGAGTTCTTGAAGCCGGAGAGGATCTTGTTGGTGGAGAAGATGTACTCGTAGGCGTTGAAGGAAATATCGTGGGGGATGATGAGCAGCGGGCGCTGCGCCAGTTCATACTCGGTGGCGAAGGACGCGCCGATGATGTAGATGAAGGGGGCGATGGTGGTCAGCGCGACGAGGGTCAGGATGATGTAGTTGCACACATCGAAGACCCGGCCGGCGGTGGTGTTGCCCTGACCGACAGCGCCGGTGGAGCCCACAAGCGCCTTTTTCTTCTGCACCTTCTTCTGCTCGGAGGACTGATCGTTTTTCTTAGTCATCTGCTTGATCCTCCTTTCCTTAGTACAGACCGGATTCACCCAGGGCATGGGCGATCTTGTTGGAGCTGACGACCAGGATGATGCTGACGACGGACTTCATCAGGCCGACGGCGGATGCATAGGAATACTGACCGCTCTGCAGGCCCTGCTGGTAGACGAAGACGTCCAGCGTCTGGGATGCGCTGCGGTTGAGGGAGTTCGCCATCAGGATGAGGTGGTCATGGCCCGTATCCAGCATGGAGCCCATGCGCAGGATCAGCATCAGCACGATGGTGGAGCGGGTCGCAGGCAGGGTGATGTGCCACAGGCGGCGCAGGCGGCCCGCGCCATCCACCATGGCGGCCTCATACAGCTGGGTGTCCACATTGGTCAGCGCGGCCAGGAAGATGATGGTGCCCCAGCCGGTCTCCTTCCAGATGGACTGGCCGACGATCATCCAGCGGAACGCCTGCGGAGAGCCAAGGAAGTTGATGGGCTGCCCCAGGATGCTCTCAGTGGCCTTGTAGATCAGGCCGCTGGGTCCAAAGAGCACCATGGTGATGGACACGACGATCACGATGGAGATGAAATGCGGCACATACAGGAAGGTCTGCAGGAGCTTCTTGTACCGCAGGGAGCGCATCTCGTTGAGCATCAGCGCTAGGATGATGGGCGCAGGGAAGTAGAAGATGAGGTTCATGAAGGAGAGGATGAGGGTGTTCTTCAAATAGCGCGTCCAGGACGGGAATTTGAAGAAATACTCAAACCACTTCAGACCCACCCATTCACTGCCGAAGATGCCGGAATAGGGGACGTAGTTCTCAAAAGAGATCACAATGCCCCACATGGGCAGGTACTTGAACACGATGAAGTAGACGAAGCCGGGCAGCAAGAGCAGATACAGCCATTTATCGCGCAGCAGATCCGCACCCAGCCTCCGCCAATATTCTTTTCCAGTACCATGGATGGATTTGACGGGAGCCGCTTTTTCGCTCATGGAAGATCCTCCTTCATTAGCGCATGGCACTAAAATGCTGCAAAATCGGGGGTTCGCCGGCAGGGATGCGCGGTCGTGGACGATACTTGCCGGATACGGGGGAACTGAATTTGTGCAACAATGCCATGTATCAAATTACTCACATTATAGCGGCGCAACCAATCCCTTTCAAGTGATTTTAGGTAAGTTGGACAAATTTGCATAGAAAAAAGGACAGAATGAGAACGCGCAGAAACGCCCATGGCAGGATAATATAAATGGGCAGCGAATACTCCCCAGCAAGACTGAAAACAGGTGGCATTTTCAACCAGAATGGCCTGCCTGCAGCGAGAAAGGAATGAAATGCGATGAACAAGGTTTACCAGTGCTTCCCCGGCGGAAAGCACAAGGCGCTCACCATGTCCTATGATGACGGCAAGGTGCAGGATCGCCGCCTGATCGACATTTTCAACAAGTACGGCATCAAGGGCACCTTCCATATCAACAGCGGCCTGATCGAGCAGGATCCCAACCGCATCCGCCCGGAGGAATTCCGCGAGCTGTACAAGGGGCACGAGGTGGCCTGCCACACCGTGACGCACCCGACCATCGCCCGCTGTCCGCTGCCGAATGTGGCATCGGAGGTGCTGGAGGACCGCAAGGCGCTGGAGGCCGTTATGGGCTATCCCGTGCGCGGCCTGAGCTATCCCAATGGCTCGCTGAGCAAGGAGATCGAGGCGCTGCTGCCCATGTGCGGCATCCGCTACAGCCGTGTGGTGGGTTCCAGCGGCAATTTCGCCCTGCCGGAGAACCCCTACCGCTGGCAGGCCACCTGCCACCACAACACCCGCCTGCTGGAGCTGGGCGAGCAGTTTGTGGGGCTGTTCAAGCAGCAGTACCTCTACCTGATGTATGTCTGGGGACATTCCTACGAGTTTGACGACAAGGGCAACTGGGACACGATGGAGGCCTTCTGCAAGCTGGTGGGCGGCCGCGAGGACACCTGGTACTGCACGAACATCGAATTCATGGACGCGATGGACGACTTCCGCCGTCTGGAGTTCTCCGCTGACAACAGCTTCGTCTTCAACCCCAACTGCCGCGACTGCTGGATCCGTGTCAACGACGCCGCGCCCATCCGCATCCCTGCAGGGGAGCTGGTCAACCTGTAAGGGGGGGGGACTTCGTCCCATTCAGGGGAGGCTTCGTCCCGTTCAGTCGGCAGAAAGCCGCAGGGGGCATGCCTGAGGCTTCCTTGTGGAAAGGGAGCTGTCGGCGGCAGCTGACTGAGGGATCGAGAATTGAAGGTGGAGGCTTCATTCATCTTCGCACAAGGCGTAACAACATCGATGACAAGTCAAAGCCGCTTCATCTCTATGACGAAGCGGCTTTCGATTATGCATTTTTGTACGCCTTCATCCGCGGCCGATACACGATCAGCCAGCCGATGATGATCAGCGGGATGGCGAAGAAGAAATCCAGCGCGGAATGCTGCTTCATGAACACCGTGGAGGCGCAGATCAGCAGCGCGAAGATGGTGAAGAACACCGTCCAGCCGCGCGTGCGGAAGCGCGGAATGTCCAGCGCGGCGAACATCACCGCGAACGCACCGATGCAGTGCAGGCTCGGGCAGACATTGGTGTTGGTGTCCACCGCGTAGATCAGTCCGGCAGCGCGGGTCAGCAGATTGTCGCGTCCCAGCGTGGAAAGGTCGGGACGCATCAGCTGCTGCGTCGGCCAGATGAGGTAGATGATCACCGTGGCGCCGGTGGTCAGGATCAGATACTGCATGAAGCGGCGGAAGGCACCCACGTCATACGCCAGGGCGTACAGCGTCATCCACAGCAGGGACACATGCCACGCCATATAGGGGAAGATGAACCACTCGCAGAAGGGGATGAGGTCATCCAGCGCGCAGTGGACGGTATGATAGTCCGCCGCGGGACAGAGCCGCTCGATCAGCACGAATGTGAGCAGGTAGACCGGCCAGTACAGCAGCCACACCAGATGGCGGAATTCCGGCGAGGTGATGTTATTCAGCCGCAGCCGGCGGTAATCCACCACAAAGGGACGAAGCTTCATCGTGCTGCCCCCCTTTATGCCTGCGCACCGGCGGTGAAAATCACGCCGAGGGTGCCGGGGCCGCAATGGCTGGAGATCACGCCGCCCGCACGGGTGATGTGGATCTCGTCAAAGCGATCCATGGCCTTGAGCCGGGCATAGGTGTCATCCAGGATGGCCTGGTCGCAGCCGGAATGGGTGATGAACACATGCCGGGTGTCCGCATTGGCCAGATCCGGCGTCAGATCCTGCACATAATTGTGGATCACGCGATCCATCCGGCCGCGGTATTTCTGTGCCGCGCCCATTTTGCCGTCCGTCACATTGATGCGCGGATGCAGCTTCAGTGCGCCGCCCATCAGCGCCGACACGCTGGAGCAGCGGCCGCCCCGGTGGAGGTACACCAGCGTATCCACCACGAAGCTGGCGCGCACACGCAGGCGCATCTCTTCGACATGAGCGGTGATTTCCGCCGCGGACTTGCCGGCCTGTGCCATTTCAGCCGCCGCGATGGTCAGAAGGCCGACGCCTGTGGACAGGCTCTGGGAGTCGACCACATGCACCAGCTCGCTGGCATGCAGCTGCTCTGCGGCCATGCAAAGCACCTGGCAGGTGGAGGACATGCTGGCAGAAATAGTGAAGCAGACCACCTCACGCCCTTCGGCCACATAGGGCTTGAGGGCTTCGCGCGCGGCCTCCAGGGACACCGCCGCCGTCTTGGGGCAGGTCTTCTGCACGTCCGACCAGCGGTACAGCTCGTCCGGTGTGATCCCCTGCCCGTCCAGATAGTCCTCTGCACCCAGGATGATGTGCAGCGGCAGAATATCGATATCGTAGCGTTCGATCAGCTCCGGCGTCAGGTCGCAGGTGCTGTCGGAAATGATCTTGACCATGTTTGCGTTCCTTTCCGGATCCCCCATGGGGGATCTCAACGGTCAGTATACCGTATGAAAATCAACTGAATGTCAACTGAATATCAACGCTGGTTGAAAATGCGTGCATTCTGTGCGCACGCCCTAACATCATGCCACAAAACGGGAAAAGAATCAAGGGGAAAGTGGAGATCCGCCGCGCAGAAAGCGGCAAAGAAATGGCAAAGACGGTTTGCGCACAGGAACGGGAGATTCATGGTTGTTTTTCGCAAGTGCATTGACAGATGCCGGATGGGCGGATATAATGAAGCCAACATTGCTGAGAAAGGCACAGGTGACCAATATGTTGAAGAAGCTGTTCGATTTTTCCGGTAGCACGAAAATGAAGCTGGCCCATGCGGTGCGGCTGGTGGGGATCCTGGCGGCGATCGTGATCTTCGCCTTTGGCGCCAAGGAGATCATGGACGTCAAGCACATGAAGGCCGTGCTGGATGTGACGAAGCTCATCATGGGCGATGTGTTGCTCTTCCTGACGAAGAAGTATCTGGTGTGGGTTGCGCTGTGCCTGGTGCTGGGCATCGGCGGATTCTACACCCTGCGTTATCTGGATCACAAGGATCAGGCGGCGAAGGCCTGATCTGACGCTGAACGATGGCGGACTTTGCTGACCTCCTGCTGCTGCAGGGGGTCTCAGTTTGTCAAAAAACTTCATAGGCGATATACTATGTTTTTCGGATACGCAGGGAGCAGAGGGGTGAGGCGGCTGCATCGCAACCCTGCAAAGGAGCCGGTGCGGCGATTATTCAGGGGATTGCATCCTGTTTTTATTCCAACCATGGAAGAAAAAACAACTATGAAGGAGCACTCAATTCAAAGCAATCCCCTGAATCCAGAGCCGCCAAACATATGCAGCCGCCTTTGCTACGAAGTGCCGGATAAAGCGGGGGGACCGGGGGAAAGCCACACTTTTGCTTTCTCCCCGGCGGCTTTGCGCCGCTTTCGACGCGCGAAAGCGGCCTTCGATTCGGTCTGCATATTTTTTATTGGAATTATGCCACTTAGTTTTTCGACAGTCTGTGACCTCCACCTGCTGCAGGGGGTCTTTTTTTGCGTCCTGATCCGCTTTGTACCACAAAAATGGAGCAGCCGTTTCCGGCTGCCCCCAGACTGTCGAAAAACAAGCCGTTTGCATCAGTTGCTCGCCGTCGGCAGACTGACAATCGAAAATCGGCGACATGTACGGCGATTTTCGGGCGATTTTGCTTGCAAAAATCGCTTCCTTACACGGAGGAACGGCCGTCAGGGCTGCTTTGTAGCCCTGACAGTGACAGAGTGCAAACTCAAAAAAGTGGCTTTCGCCACTTTTTTGACACCCTGTGGAGCAGCCGTTTCCGGCTGCCCCTTGCTGGTGTTCGGTCACTGTCCCACCGCGGACACATTGGTGAAGCCCGTGGTCTCGCGGGTGAGGGTGAACTCCGTGGTGGCGACGTCCGCCGAGGAGGTCAGGCCGCGCATGCCGCCGCCAAATCCGCCGCCGAAGCCGCCCATGCCCTGCATGCTGCCCAGCGCGCTGTTCACATGGAGCGCCGCTTCCAGCGCGGCGATGTCCGCATCGCCCAGGTATTGCTGGATCTGCTCCGCCGTCAGCACATCGCTGATGGACAGGCCGGTCAGCAGCTTGTTCAGATCCACATCCTTGAGCAGCTCGTTCAGGTCAGTGCCCTTGAGGATCTCGTTCAGGTCGAGGGCGTCCAGCGCGGAGGCCGCCTGGGTCAGGGCCTCCATGGGGTTCGAGGCCTGTCCGCCGAAGCTGCCGAAGTCATCGCCGCCGCGGCCGGGCTGCCCCTGGGGCTGCTGATCGGGCTGACCGGGCTGCCCCTGATTCGGGTCGAAATCGCCCTGGGGCATGTCAGCAGGCATCTGCATGTTGACGCGCTGGGCGGCGTTGCCTTCGCCGTGCATCAGCTGGGTGCCGGGGGTGTAGGACGTGATGGTCGTGTACAGGCCGTTTTCCTCCTCGCCGACGATCTCGCCGCCCAGATAGACATGGTAGGTCTCGCCTTCCTTCAGGTCGGGGGTGGAGAAGGCGATGTACATGTAATCGTAGGGGAAGTCATACGCGAAGATGGGATCACCGGCCGCATCGGTCACGACCAGCAGATCATCGGTGGATTCAGCGAATTCCAGCATCATGAACAGCTGCTCGGAATCCGCCTCGATGGGGTCGTACATATTGCCTGCGCCGACGATGACGCCGCCGTTGATGCGCGAGCCCATGTCGGAGTCGATGCCGCTGTCCATGCTGGTGGGGTGGGCCAGGTTGATGGCCGTGCCGCCGTTGAAGACGATGTAGCCGTTGGAGTCGATGCCATCGCCCTCGCCGCCGGCGATGTTCTTCACCGCGGAGAAGACATAGCCGGCGTTCATGGTCAGCACGCCCACATTGTCTTCAGACACGTTGATGGGGTCATCGCCCGCCTGGATGTTCAGCTTGCCGCCGTTGATGGTCAGGTGGCCGTATTTGACCTCGATGCCCTCATTGTCCGCATCCACGCGCAGCACGCCGCTGCCCTCGATGCCCAGGGACACCAGGGAGGAGATCGCGCCGTCCATCTTCACGTCCGTCTCCACAATGCGCTTGGTGTGGCTGCCGGTGACAACGTTCTCGCTGCCCTCCGCCAGCACCAGCGTCACGGCGTATTCGCCTGCCACGCGCGGATCCTTCGCGGTGAACACAGCGATGGCCGGGGCGGTGCGGCAGGTGATGTCAATGCCATCCAGGATGAGGGTGATATGATCCTCAGCACCGGCGCAGACGGCGATCTGTGCGTCCGTCGCGGTGCCGGAGATGCGGTAGGTGCCTGCCGCGGTGATGGTCACGACGCGGTTGGACACGTCCTTCAGGGCTTCGGCGACACCGGGATGTGTTTCGACCTTGTGCGCCAGATACACAGGCGCGGCCGCGTCTTCGGTGATCGCAGTGCCATTGACCAGGATGGTCTCACCCAGGGTGATGGCGGTCTCGGCGTCCTCCGCTGCGGCGCAGGCCATCAGCAGGCAGAGCGTCAGCAGGATGCTCAGTAGCTTCTTCATGAAAGGGATCCTCCTTATCAGGGATTGTGCGTTGATTGTAGCACCCTTGTGTGTGGACTGTGTGACGGGGCGGAATGCGAACCGTGGGAAAAACATGGGAAATGTGCGGAATGCAAAAAAAACCTCCGTCTGCGCGGTGCAAACGGAGAAAATGCGGGATCGGATCACTCCTCATCCTCGTCTTCCACACGGAAGGCATAGATGGTGGTGGTGTCGTACTTTTCGCCGGGGCGAAGGATGGTGGAGGGGAAATTCGAATGGTTGGGGCTGTCCGGGAAGTGCTGGGTCTCCAGGCACAGGCCGGAGAAATGCCCGTAATGCACGCCGCCGCGGCCGCCTTCGTAATCGGTGACGCATGCGGTGTAGAGCTGCACGCCGGGCTGATCGGTGATGACCTCCATGGAGCGGCCGCTCTCCTCGTGATACACGAAGGCTGCCAGCGCCATCGCATTGCCCTTGCGCAGGACGTAGTTGTGGTCATAGCCGCCCGCCCACACCATGGGGATGCAGCTGTCCTTTTCGGCGATGCCGTCTTCCAGCAGCTTGCCCTCGCGCAGATCCAGGGGCGTGCCGGCCACGGGCATGTAACCGCCGGTGGGGATCAGCTCCTTGTCCACCGCGGTGACGGTGTCCGCATCGATGAACACATCATGATCCAGCACCGTGCCGTGGTCATGACCGGCCAGGTTGAAGTAGGTGTGGTTGGTCAGGTTGCAGGGGGTGGCCTTGTCGGTGGTGGCTTCATAGCGGATGGACAGGTTGCAGTCGTCATCCCAGGTATAGGTGACGGTCACATCCAGATTGCCGGGGTAATTTTCCTCCATATCGGGGGAAAGATAATGGAGCTTCACGCTGTCGGCGAATTCGCCTTCTTCCGCGCTGAGCAGCTTCCACACCTTGGTGTTGAAGCCCTCCTTGCCGCCGTGCAGGTGGTTCTGGTTGTCATTCACCGCCAGCTGGTAGGTCACGCCGTCCAGGGTGAAGGCGGCCTTGGCGATGCGGTTGCCATACCGGCCGACGATATCGCCCATGAAGCCGTGATCGCCCTCGTACCGGTCGAGCGTATCATAGCCGAGGGTGACATCGGCCATCGTGCCATTCTTGTCCGGCACGATGATGCTGGTGATGATCGCGCCCAGCTCCAGCACGCTGACGGACGCGCCGCTCTTATTGGTCATGGTGAACAGCGTCACCTGTTCGCCGTGCTGAGTCGTCCCGAATACCTTGCTTGCGATTGCCATGGGAGGATTCCTCCTTCATATTTTCTACCTATATTCTACCTCATTCCTCCCATCTGTCAAGGGGACTTCGTCCCGTTTTTCTTCGGGGACATCGTCCCGTTTCACGCGATTCAGTTGGTTATTCCTGCAAACAATTCCCGCGCGGGGGATGCGTGATGAAGGGAAGGCCTGCTGAATCGCGTAAAAAGAGGCGAAGCCTCCCGAAAAAACAAAGCAAGTGCAGGCACGGTATTGAAATCCTGCAAAAACCCTTGTAAAATAGGGAGCGTTAAAAGGCTTTTCCGGCGGAAACGGCAGGCGGATATTCGCCGCGCGGTTTTCCGCATTCTGAAAGGAGCGATATTGATGGCTGGTTATGCAGAACGTGTTTTGGCGGATCTGAAGAAGCGCTATGCCCATGAGCCGGAGTTCATCCAGGCGGCGACGGAGATTCTGACGACCCTCAAGCCTGTGGTGGACCGCAACGAGGAGAAGTACGAGAAGGCTGGCCTGCTGGAACGCTTCGTCGAGCCGGAGCGCATCATCTCCTTCCGCGTGCCGTGGATCGATGATCAGGGCGTCACCCGCGTCAACCGGGGCTTCCGCGTGCAGTACAACAGTGCCATCGGCCCCTATAAGGGCGGTCTGCGCCTTCACCCCAGCGTCAATCAGAGCATCCTGAAATTCCTGGGCTTTGAGCAGGTGCTCAAGAATTCCCTGACCGGCCTGCCCATCGGCGGCGGCAAGGGCGGCTCCGACTTCGACCCCAAGGGCAAGTCCGAAGCCGAGATCCAGCGCTTCTGCCAGAGCTTCATGACCGAATTGTATAAGTACATCGGCGCGGATATGGACGTCCCCGCGGGCGATATCGGCGTTGGCACGCGCGAGGTGGGCTATTTCTACGGCCAGTATAAGCGCATCACTGGGCTGTATGAGGGCGTGCTGACGGGCAAGGGCCTGACCTGGGGCGGCAGCCTGGGCCGCAAGGAAGCCACCGGCTACGGCCTGTGCTATCTGGTGCAGGCGATGATGGCCCATCATGGCAAGGACGTGGCCGGCAAGACCGCTGTGGTGTCCGGCTCCGGCAATGTGGCCATCTACGCGGCGGAGAAGATCACCACCATGGGCGCGAAGGTCGTGGCCATGAGCGATTCCAACGGCTATGTGTATGACCCCAGCGGCATCCAGCTGGATGTGGTCAAGCAGATCAAGGAGGTCGAGCGCGGCCGCATCCGCGAATATGCTGCGCGCGTGCCGGGTGCGGTGTACACCGAGGGCTGCCGCAGCATCTGGACGATCCCCTGCCAGATCGCACTGCCCTGTGCCACCCAGAACGAGCTGGACGAAGCCTCCGCCAAGGCGCTGATCGCCAACGGTGTCGAGGCTGTCGGCGAGGGCGCGAACATGCCTTCCACCATCGAGGCGACTGCGGCCTTCCAGCATGCGGGCGTGCTCTTTGCCCCCGGCAAGGCTGCCAACGCAGGCGGCGTGGCCTGTTCCGCGCTGGAAATGACCCAGAACTCCATGCGCCTGTCCTGGACGGCGCAGGAGGTGGATGCAAAGCTCCACGACATCATGACCGGCATCTTCGCCAAGGTGGCGGAGGCTGCGAAGGAATACGCCACGGAGGGCGATTATGTCGCCGGTGCGAACATCGCGGGCTTCCTCAAGGTCGCGGATGCCATGCTGGCGCAGGGTGCTGTCTGACCGGCTGGTAGAAGATCCCCCATGGAAGGGCTGTGTGCCGTCCGTGGGGGATTTTTGTGTTCAGCGCAGGATGCATCTTGGCAGAAAGGCGCGCTTGCGCTATAATACAGGCAGCGAACCTGAGAAAAACCGATGAAAGGCAGTGTTTATCATGCCCAATCCCATTTTGCCCCTGTGGGAGCACATTCCCGATGGCGAGCCCCGCGTTTTCGGCGACCGTGTGTATCTCTATGGCTCCCATGACCGCCCCATGGCAGGCGATTTCTGCGACATCCGCCTGAAGGTCTGGTCGGCGCTCCTCAATGACCTGGATCACTGGGTCTGCCATGGCGACGCATTCCACGCCCAGGCGGACGCGGATCATCCGGCGGACGTTACATGGAGCGACATGATGGCCCCCGACAAGCACATGATGTACGCCCCTGATGTGGTCGAAAAGGACGGCAAGTACTACCTGTTCACCTACATTTTCTTCGACAAGGGCTGTGTGTCCGTGGCGGACAGGCCGGAAGGACCGTTCAAGGTCATCGGCAAATACGAATGCGCCCCGGAGGATGAAGGCGACGGCGGCGTTTTCAACGATCCCGGCGTGCTGGTGGATGACGATGGCCGTGTGTATGTGTACTATGGCTTCGAGGGCTCGCACATGAATGAGCTCGACCCCGCCGTGATGAACCGCGTCCTCCCCGGGAGCCTGAAGCATCATGTCATCGATGACCGCGAGGGCGTTCCGGAGGCGCAGCGATTCTTCGAGGCCAGTTCGCCCCGGAAGATTGGCGATACCTATTACCTGATCTATTCGCCGCGCATCGGCAGCCGCCTGGCCTATGCCACCTCCGACAGCCCCACCGGGCCGTTCACCTACCGGGGATACATTGTGGATAACGGCAGCGACTATCCCGGCGGCAACGACCATGGCTCCATCATGAAGGTGGGCGACCAGTGGTACATCTTCTATCACCGGATGACCAACGGCACCTGCTTCTCGCGTCAGGCGTGTGTGGAGCGCATCACGATCCTGCCGGACGGCAGTATTCCGCCGGTGGAAATGACCTCCCTGGGCTTTTCCGCATCGCTGGATCCCTACGAGCCTACGGCGGCCCACCGCGCCTGCGTGCTGCGTAACGGCGGCCGGGTGAAGTACCTCAATGAGCTGCATACCGTGGTGGATGAGCTGCGCGACGGCACGGTGGTGGGGTACAAGTATTATGACTTCGGGGCGGATGATTCCGCCACGCACATGACCCTGGCCATGGAGCTGCGCGGCCTGGGGGAGAGCGGACGCGTCACCGTCCATCTGGATGACGCTGAGAACGCCCCCATCGGCGAAGGCTGCTTCACCGGGGATGATCAGCTGCTGCGCGTGAAGCTCCCCTGCGTGACCGGACGGCATGCGGTGTACTTCGTCTTCCATGATGACCGTCCACAGCTGTCCTGGGGGCTGCATGACCGCTGCCTGACCCGGCTGGAGCGGTTCGTCTTTTGCAAGTGATGCGACGTGTGCAGCCGCCTATGTAAAATCTGCTGAGGCTCCTCCTGCATAGGGGGAGCCTTTTTTGTGCGCCCCACGCTGTGTCTGTTCGGCCATTTCGACCTACTCCATCGCGTAAAAAGGGAAGAAGGTTTAAGCAAGGCGAAGGTTTAAGCAAGGCGAAGGTTTAAGCAAGGCGAAGCCTTCGAGGGCGTCGGCGATGGCTTCTGCGATGCGCGTTTGATAATCATCGTCCAGCAGACGCTTTTCCTCCGCCGCGTTGGAGATGAAGCCGCATTCCACCAGTACCGAGGGAATGTCCAGCTGCAGGATGAAATAGTCGCCGGGCATGGCCGTGCGCGCCTTGTCGGGCTGCAGATGCTCGATCAGCGACGCCTGAATGCACCCGGCCAGCAGCCGTCCTGCGTCGCAGCCGGCCCGGTAGAACACCTGCGGCCCGGATTCACCGCGCGAACGGTACTCGTTCATGTGGATGGACAGCACGATGTCCGCGCCATTGTCCGCCGCCATCTGAACGCGGCGCTGCATGTCCTGGCGCTTTTTGGTCAGCGCCGCCGGACGATCCCCGCTGCACAGGTCGATGTCCTCCCGGCGGGTCATGATGACCTCTGCGCCGCGCTGGTGGAGGGCGTCCTCCACCTTCAGCGCCACGGCGAGGTTGATGTGCTTCTCCCACACGCCTGAATCGCGGCAGCGTGCGCCACCGTCATAGCCGCCATGCCCTGGATCGACCAGGATGGTCAGCCCGTGCAGCGTCCCGGCAGGGGTCGGGGCAGGGGAAGGCGCCGCAGCAGAGGGCGGATCAGCGGTGCGGGGCGCGCGCCAGGCGGCCACGGTTAGCAATCCGCCGATGAGCACCAACAATGCCACGGCATGGGTCACGAGATGTTCGGATTTTTTCGGAGGAAGCAGTGGCGGACGAGTCCTGTTCATGGCAAAAACCTCCCGCAGAGAGGGTATGCAGCCTTTTGCGGCGGCATGCTATGCAGGATATGCTGCATGTATACAGAAAACATGCATACGTTCCGGCGCGGTCGGGATGTGAATGTTCGGCTGTGGTCCTGCTGCTTTTCGCGATGCAGGATGCTTATTCATTTTCATGCGGAGGTTTTATGCACAGCCAAAGAGCGTATTCATCCACAGTGTCCACAGGGTTATCCACATTAAAAACGCCGAAAAATGCAGGATTCACGCGGAATTCACAAGAGTTATCCACAATATCCACAGGTTATCAACAACCGTTTTCCACCGGGGATAACGGTGTGGATATCCATGTGGACAGTCGAAAATGGATAATTCTGACTGTTTACAAATGTGACATGATTGCATAATTATACATGTTCGTGTATGTTCGCCCGGATTTTCCTGCATCATCCGGCAGAAAACATGCCAAATCGGAAAAATGCGAAAATTTTCGACAAGAGCGAAAATGGCAGATCCCCAAAGAAAATGGCGGAAGGCGCAAAAAAAAGGCCGTCCCCCGGAAGAGGGAACGGCGCTGACTGTCAAAAAGCTTTTCGGGTGGTGTCGGAGGGCCCGCAGGTCCTCTG
>CAZIUA010000047.1:0-21339 GCA_964542315.1 uncultured Faecalibacterium sp.
GGGAGAACTTCTCTTCCGGGCCGTTCTTCGGCTTGCCCAGATGGCTGCACAGGATGACCTTGCCGCCGTCGGCGATCAGCTTCTTGATGGTGGGCAGGGCCGCAACGATACGCTTGTCGTTGGTGATCTTGCCGTCCTTCATGGGAACGTTGAAGTCAACGCGCACCAGGACGCGCTTGCCCGCAACCTGAATGTTGTCAATCGTCTTCTTGGCCATGGGAATACACACTCCTTCAATATCGTCAAAGTGTTGATGTATTTGAGCGCCATATCCGGCGTACAAATCACAAAGGATTCCATATGATATTCTAACACGTTTCCACGGGATTGGCAAGGGTTCCAGCTGCCGAAACGCTCATTTTGACAGAATTTTCACGATTTCCGGCGCATAGGATGCATTCAGAGGTGATGACCGTGCTGTCTGAAACGCTGAAATGCATCCTTGTGCTGGCCGTGACCGCAGTTTTTCTGACCATTTTCTGCCTGCAGTACGATCCGCAGCGGGCGCATGCACGCTGGCTGCGGCGCGGCGTCACGGGGCTTTTGCTGCTGCTGTGCTGGAATTTGCTCTCCCTGCCCCATTTGGGGGTGAATCCCCTTTCCGTGATGGTCACGGGGACACTGGGGCTGCCGGGCGTCGGCCTGATGGCGGTGGTGAATCTGCTGAATTAGCAGCAGATGATCTCGATGCCGTCCATAGCCTCCTGGATGAGCGCCTCCATGTCCAGCTTGCTCTCGCCCTCGAGGATCTTGTCCATCTTGGGATGGGTCGCGGGATGACGGGGCGTGAACACCGTGCAGCAATCCTCATAGGGCAGCGAGGAGGTCTCCATCGTGCCGATCTTCTCGGCGATGGCGACGATCTCGGACTTGTCAAAGCCGATCACTGGGCGGAAGACGGGCATATCCACCACCATATCGGTCGTGCCCAGCGCGGTCATGGTCTGGCTGGCCACCTGGCCGATGGATTCTCCGGTGATGAGGGCTTCCGCGCCCTCAATGCGCGCCACGCGCTCGGCGATGCGCATCATGAAACGGCGCATGATGAGGGTCGTATACTCCTCGGGGCACTTCTCGTGGATCTCCATCTGGATCTTCGTGAAGGGCACGACATGCACGCGGATGCCGCAGCAGCTCTCGCTGAGGATGCGCGCCAGGTCGAGCACCTTCTCCTTGGCGCGGTCGGAGGTATAGGGGTAGGAATGGAAATGCACCGCGCTGATATGGACGCCGCGCTTGGCGATCATCCAGCCGGCGACCGGGCTGTCGATGCCGCCGGACAGGAGCAGCGTCGCACGGCCGTTGGTGCCAACGGGCATGCCGCCCACCGCCGGAACGACCTTCACATACAGATATGCATGGTCGCGGATCTCGACATTCAGCACATGTTCGGGGTGCTTGACATCCACCGACAGGTTGGGATTCGCCATCAGCACGCGATGGCCGATCTCACCGTTGATGGTGGGGCTGTCCATGGGGTAGCGCTTGTCAGAGCGGCGCGCGCTGACCTTGAAGGTACCGCGCAGATCCGCCATCATGGCCACCGCCTGCGCCGCCACAGCTTCGAAATCCTCCTTGGGCATTTCGATGGCCGGGCAGACGCTATGCACGCCGAAGACCTTTGTCACGCGGCGGATGGCCTCGTCCTGATCGTCGTAATCGGTGACGAAAATGCGGCTGTCATTGAGGTAGACCGTCGCGCCCAGCTCCTGCACGGCGCGCTTGACGCGCTTGACCAGCGCGCGCATGAACGTGGGGCGGTTCTGCCCCTTGAGGAAAATCTCGCCGTAACGGACGAGCAGCAATTCACGCATGTGGATGCTCCTTTTGCAAACAATGTCGTATGGGGAATTTGTTATCTTCTCACAAATGCCTTGAGCATGTCATAATGCTTTTTCAGCGCCGCGACGGTGGCGTCGATGTCCTCCTCCGTCACGGTGGGACAGAAGGAAAAGCGCAGGGCGCAGTCCGCATCCGCGGTGGACAGGCCCATCGCCGTCAGCACGGAGGACACCTTCTGCTTGTGCGCACCGCAGGCACTGCCCGCGCTGACGTAAATGCCGTCGCCCTCCAGGGCAAAGAGCATCGTCTGACTGCGCACCGGTGCCAGCGTCACGTTGAGGATATGCGGCGCGCATGCAGGATCATCCAGCACGGGGCCATTGAGCTTCGCCGCCGGGATGGCCTCCTGAATGCCCGCCCAGAGCCGCTTTTTCAGCATCATCATGTGGTCGCAGCCCTCCGCCGGATAGCTGCGGACGGCCTCGCCCAGCCCGACGATGCCGGGGACATTCTCCGTGCCGGAGCGCAGGTCGCCCTCCTGTCCGCCGCCGAACACGATGGGCGCGACGCGATGCCCCTTGCGGAGGATCAAGCCGCCCACGCCCTTGCTGGCATGGAGCTTGTGGCCGGAGAACGCATAGGACTGCACGCCCGACTTGCCGAAGTGGAACGGCACGCGCAGGAATCCCTGCACACCGTCCACATGGATGGCGACCTTGGGGCAGAGCCGGTCGCGGAGCTTCACCACGTCCTCGATGGGCTGGATGGCACCGACCTCGTTGTTCACCTGCATGAGGGTGATCAGCAGCACATCCTCACCCAGCATGGCCTCCAGCCGGGTCAGGTCGCACACGCCGCGGTGATCCACCGGGATGCGCTCGACCTTGTGGCCCATGTGCTCGATCTCCTGCGTGCAGTTCAGCACCGCCGGATGCTCCACGCTGAACAGCAGCACGCGGCCGGGCTTCTTCACCGTGCGCAGATAGCCAAGGATGGCAATGTTGTCCGCCTCGGTGCCGCCGGAGGTGAACACGAGGGTATGCCCCGACGCCCCTGCGGCCTTCAGGCAGGTCTCGCGCGCGGCGGTCATCAACTTTTCCGCCTGCATGGCGGGCTGATACAGCGCGCTGGGGTTATGCCAGTTCTCCGTCAGCACCCCGAGCATAGCAGACACCACCGCATCCGACGGACGGGTGGTGGCGCTGTTATCCAGATAGATTTGTTGCTTCGGCATGCTCAGTTCTCCTGGAGCGCGCCGTAGGGCAGGTAGTGCTTGATATAGCCCACCATCTCCTCGCTGGGCTCGAAGACGATGACGCTCTTCTTGCCCTCCTTGGAGAAGGCCAGGTAGTACAGCTCGCTCTCGCGGTTGAGGAACCAGCGCAGGTGCTTGACTTCCTTGCCGGAGGTGTGGCGGCGGAAGGAGCCGCTCTGCACCTTGCCGAACGCATCGACCTTCGCCACATTCAGGCTGCCCAGGGACTTGCGCTTCTTGTTATTGAAGACCATCGCAAAGTCCAGAGAGCCGTTGGTGAAGGTATACTCATACTCCGTGCGGATCTTGTCATGCGTCAGCCAGAGATACACGGCGATGCCGATGAACACCACCGTCGGCAGGATGGTGCCGAGGTTGAACGCATAGGGCAGAGCGCTGAGCATCATCAGGCCCAGCAGGCCGCAGACGATCATCATCACCCAGCTCAGGTAGTACATGGCCTCATCCAGGCCGCGACGGTGCTTGGTCACCACTTCTTCCAGGAAACGATCCATTGTGTATGTCCTCCCATTCCTTTTGTTCAACAGGATACCATTGCTATATTACAGGAATATGAACCCCAATGCCGTCAGCACGCCCACGAGGAAGCCGCCTGCGACCTCCACCTTGGTGTGGCCGACCAGTTCCTTCAGCTCCACATCGGTGATGGGTTCGCCATCCACGAACACCTTCTGCAGGATCTCATTGAGCACCTGACCCTGCACGCCCGTTTCATGGCGGACGCCGGAGGCATCATACATGACGATGGCCGCGAGCACCACCGCGATGGCGAAGGCCGCCGTATCAAAGCCCTCCGTCGCCCCGACCATCAGCGCCAGCGAAGTGACAAACGCCGAGTGGGAGGACGGCATACCGCCGCTGCCGAAGAAGCGCTGCCAGTCCAGCTCCTTCTCCACCAGCCAATAGGTCGGGATCTTCAAGGCCTGTGCCACGAACCATGCCGCGATCGCGCACCAAAGCACCTGATTCTGCAAAATGCCCATAATGTCGTGCAAAAATATGCCCCCTTATTCACTCAGCACACACGCGCCGCCTTCTATTGTACTCTGTTCAGGGTGGATCTTGCAAGGTCTTTGAGGAAATTTGTGTCCCCCGGCACCGCATCGAGCGACCGGACGGCTGCGTCCACGGCGTTATTCGCGTCCTGACGCGTCTTTTCCAGCCCGCAGACGGCCACCCAGGTCAGCTTGCCCTCTGCGGCATCCTTGCCGGGCGTTTTGCCAAGGGACGCCGCATCGCCTTCCACATCCAGCAGATCATCCACCATCTGGAAGGCCAGACCCAGCCCCAGACCATATTCGCATCCGGCGGCGACAGTCGCATCGTCCGCGCCGGCCAGCAGGAAGCCGGCCTCAATGGGTGCGGTGAGCAGGTCCGCCGTCTTGTGCCGGTGGATGTATTCGACCTTCTCCCGGGTCGGCTGAGTTCCCTCGCCGGTCACGTCCATCACCTGTCCGGCGATCATGCCCGTCACGCCTGCACGGCGCGCGATGGCTTCCGCCGCACGGATGCCACGTTCCCCCAGGCGCACCGCATGGCGGAGCATCAGCTCCATCGCGGCGGACAGCAGACCATCCCCGGCAAGGATGGCCATGCCCTCACCATAGACCTTGTGGCTGGTGGGGCGGCCGCGGCGCAGATCATCATTATCCATCGCCGGGAGGTCATCATGGATGAGGGAATAAGTGTGGATCATCTCCAGCGCACAGGCGAAGGGCAATGCGTCCTCCACACTGCCGCCGAGGGTCTCGCAGGCTGCCAGCAGCAACACCGGACGCAGCCGCTTTCCGCCCGCACAGAGGGAGTATTCCATCGCCTCGCGCAGCAGGTCCGGTATCTCCCCCAGGGAGGCCAGCTGCACGGTCAGCGTATCCTCCACCATGCGGAGGTATTCGGCGTAGGTCCTCATTCCTCCACCTCCAGGGGGAGCTCCTCGTCCGTGCCATCCGCGGCGGTACGCAGGACGGTCAGCCGCTGCTGCGCGGTCTGCAGTTCCTTTTCCAGCGCAGTGAGGGCGTTCATGCCTTCCTCATAGCGCTTCATGGCTTCCTCCAGCCCCAGCGCGCCGGATTCCATCTCGGTGATCAGCGCCTCCACCTGGGCCAGGCGTTCCTCAAAGGTCGGCTTTTTCTTGGCTGCCATCGTCATTCCTCCGTTGAACCGCCACGCTCCCGTCGCGGAAGCGCAGCGTCATGCATTCTGTTTGTCGAGCCATCTCCGCGCTGGAAATAACCTTGCCGCCTGCCATCGCCATGGCATAGCCCCTGTCCAGCACGGCGGATGGATCCAGGGCGGTGAGCTTGGCGCGCGCACGGCTGATGCGTGCCTGCGGATCGGCCAGCTGCCTGTCGATGCCTGCGTCCAGCCGCATGCCGCCAAGGGCGATGCGATGCGCCAGCGCAGGGAGCATCGCGTCGATGCCTGCGTCCAGCCGGATGTGGGCGGCATTCACCTGGGACGCCAGCATGGTCAGCCGCTGCTGCGGATGGACACCTTCCATCCGGCGGCGGAGCAAAAGCAGATCATAGCGGCGCGTCTGCATCAGCGCGCCCATGGCGTCGGAGAGGTGGCGCTGCGTATCCCGCAGGCCCTCAATGATCTCACGCCTGTCCGGCACGGCCATTTCCGCCGCGTTGGACGGGGTCGATGCGCGCGCATCCGCCGCGAAATCCGCGATGGTGGTATCCGTTTCATGGCCCACGGCGCTGATAACGGGAATGGGGCTGTCCACGATGGCCCGCGCCACGATCTCCTCATTGAACGCCCACAGGTCTTCCATCGAGCCGCCGCCGCGCCCAGTGATGATCACATCCACGCCGGGCAGTGTCCCTGCCTTGCGGATGGCCGCAGCGATGTCCTCCGCCGCGCCCTGACCCTGCACCGGCACCGGCAGGAGCACCAGCGGCACACCGGGATCGCGCCTGGCGGACACGCGGCGGATATCATGCAGCACCGCGCCGGTCTCCGATGTGACGACGGCGATCTTCCTCGGCCGCCACGGCAGCGGACGCTTCCGGGCCGCATCGAAAAGGCCTTCCGCCTGGAGCTTGCGCTTGAGCGCCTCGAACTGCTGATACAGCGTGCCGACGCCATCCGGGCGCATGTTGTCACAATAGATCTGATAGGTGCCGCTCTCCGCGTACAGGCTGACCTGACCGGAAACGATGACGCTCATGCCGTCCATCGGGCGGATGGACATGCGCATGGCATTCTGGCGGAACATCACCGCGCTGATGCGGCAGGTGGCATCCTTCAGCGTGAAATACCAGTGGCCGGAGGAATGCCGCTTGAAATTGCTGATCTCGCCGCGAAGGCGCACGCTGCGCAGCGTCGGATCAGCCGCCAGCGTCCGCCGGACATATTCGTTGAGGTCACAGACCTCCAGGATCCATTCAGGCATGAGCCGCCCTTTCTGCCGCATCCACCGTATTCTTCAGCAGCATGGTGATGGTCATCCGCCCCACGCCGCCTGGCACGGGCGTGATCCAGGACGCGATCTCCTTCACGCCCTCGAAGTCCACATCACCCACGACCTTGCCGCTTTCCAGGCGGTTGATGCCCACATCGATGACCACCGCGCCCGGCTTGACCATGTCCGCCGTGATGAACCCCGGCTTGCCGACAGCGGCCACCAGCACATCCGCGCGGCGGGTATGGGCGGCCAGATCGGCGGTGCGGCTGTGGCAGATGGTCACGGTGCAGTTTTCCTGCAGGAGCAGCATCGCCATGGGCTTGCCCACGATATTGCTGCGCCCGACTACCACGGCCTCCTTGCCGGAGAGAGGCATGCCCGTGCGGCGGATCATCTCCATCGCGCCCTGGGGCGTGCAGGCCACCACACCATGCAGGCCGTTGAGCAGCTTGCCCGCGTTCTCCACATGGAAGCCATCCACGTCCTTTTCCGGGACGATGGCCGCCAGCGCGGAGGCCTCATCCAGATGCGCCGGCAGCGGCAGCTGCACGAGGATGCCGTGGATGGATGCGTCCGCATTGAGCAGGTGGATCTGCTCTTCCAGCGCCGCCTGGGTCGTTTCAGCAGGCATGCGGATGGTCACGGAATGCATCCCGACCTGTTCGCAGCCCTTTTCCTTATTGCGGACATAGATCTGGCTGGCAGGGTCCTCCCCCACCAGGATTACCGCCAGGCCGGGCGTGATGCCCTTGGCCTGCAATGCGGCGACCCGCTGTGCGATCTGCACGCGAAGCTCCTCGGAGATCGCCTTGCCGTCCAGCAGCTGTGCTGACATATTCGATTCCTCCTCACAATGCTTTTCGGTAGGCGCGGTATTCCCCCACGCGTGTGAAGCCAAGCTCCGCCAGGATGGGCAGGGCGTCTTCCACTTCTTCAAAGAAGGTCATGCGATGGCTGCCGTCCTCCTTCAGGTCATTCAGACAGGCCGTCATCAGCGTGCGGAAGATATCCGGGTCGAAGCGTCCGCCGTCGTGATCGACGCTGAACACCTCCGGCCATTCCGGATCCTGCCGGCAGACCAGCGCTCCCACGGCGCGTCCATCGCGGCGCAGCAGATACACCCGCCAATTCGGCAGATCCGCCAGGATGCGATCCGCATTCCAGTACATCTCCGGATAGTTGTGCAGACGACGGAAATCCGCTTCGTCCGCAGCTGTCATGAGGGACACATCCGCCGTGACGGGGCGCGGCAGATAGTCCGCAAAGAACAGGGTATGGTTCACACTGCGCTCGATGCAGCAAAAATCCGCCTGAGCCAGCGCCGTGCAGACGGAAGCATTCTCCGCGTCCATGCCGATATCCAGCGTGCAGCCGGGATATCTGGCCTGCACATGCTGGACGAACTCGCGGACGGCTTCCTCCGCATGCGCCTCCACCAGAAAGGTGACGGTCGCGGCGTAGTTTTCCGCCGGAAGGGCGTACCACTCGATCCAGCCACAGGCCTTGCCCTCATGGCGGAACAGAAGGCCCTCCTCATCCTCACGCTCACTGCGGCGGATGAAGTCCTCCCAGGTCTTGATGCCGTCGCGATAGCTCGGATAGCTGGCCGTTTTGCCCTGCATGGCCAGACCATAGGCCCAGCGGCCATACTTTTCCACGTCCGCGTCAGTCCACTTTGTCAGCATGGTGCGCCCTGAGCCTTTCCGCGCCGATGAGCGCCACACCAACGGCATTGTCGCCGCTGAATTCGGGCTTGCCGAAGCACACGCGCAGGTTGCGGTCGCGCTTGCGGATGCGTTCCGTCACCATGTCGCGGAAAAGCCGCGAGGATGACACGCCACCTGCGATCAGCACCTGGCGGATGCCGGTCTGCTCCGCGCCGGCGCAGATCATCCGCGCCACGGTGCGCGCCAGCAGATCATACACCTCGCGCGCGATGTCCTCCCGGGAGAGTTCGCCGCTTTTGAGCCAGCGCAGGATCTGCGTTTCCGCGCCGGAAAAGCAGCAGTTCAGGCCGCCGTTTCGGGTCGTCATGGTCAGCCGTGCGGCAGAATGCCCCTGCACAGCCAGTTCCTCCAGATGCGGCCCGGCCGGGAAGGACAGCCCCATCGCCACGCCGGTGCGGTCCACTAACTGCCCCGCATGCAAATCCATCGTGCCACCCAGGAGCGTCAGCTGATCACCGATGAGGGACAGGAGCTCCGTGGTGCCGCCGGAGAGATGCACGGCCAGCAGGTCGCCCTCCGCGATGCCGCTATCGACCTTCGCCGCCGCGATATGCCCGCGCTGGTGGGTCGTAGAAAAACAGGGAACGCCAAGCATCGCAGCCAGGCCGCGACCCTGAGCGTCCCCAGCATGGAACACAGGCATATATGAATCGGCTTCATCCCGCGGACGGGCGGACACGCACACCGCAGCGATCTCGCAGCCGCGGAGGACAGGCGCCAGCTCCTCCATGCGTTCCGGCAGTGCCTTGACGTGATGGAACAGCCCCTCGGACTGGCGCAGGCCGCGCTCGCCCAGCTTGACGGGCAGGAGCTTGCGGCAGGAGGCCAGCACTTCGCCCTCCACCGTCACCGCCGCGACGGATGTGGTGTAGCAGCTGGTATCAAAGCCGATGACGACCTGCCTCATTTCGCCGCCTCTTTCTTGCGCAGGATGGTGCCCAGCACGCCGTTGACGAATCGGCCGGAGGTCGGCTCGGAATAGCGGGTGGCCAGGTTGACCGCCTCGTTGATGGCGACGCTGCCCGGCACATCCTCCTCATGGAGGATCTCCCACGCGGCCAGGCGCAGGATGGTCAGGTCGACCTTGGGCATGCGGCTGACATTCCAGCGGGGGCTGGCGGCCTGGATCTCAGCATCCAGCTCATCCAGGTGATTCAGCACACCGTCCAGCACACGGGCGATATAGGCCTTGTCGGACTTGTTGGGCTCATTGTCGGCGATCTCCACACCGGGGAGGCCCTCATGCCGCAGGGCCTCATACACCATCGCCAGGGTCTCCTCGCCGCCTTCGCCGCCGGCCAGGGTTTCAAAGATCATCTGCATAACCGCCGCACGGGCAGTACTACGCGCCATATATGTGCACTCCTATCAATCGTCTTGCGTGAGTTCGTCTTCCCGGATGTCGCCATCCGCATCTGCTTGCGTCTCCTCGAAGGATGCCTCATCCTCCGCCGCAGCCGCCAGGTCTTCTCCGGCCACAGCTGCCACCACATCCATCACCGCGTTGGGATCCAGTTCATCCTCCGCGGCAGGCTGTTCTTCCTGCACTTCCTCATCAGGCATCTCCGTCACGGGCGCTTCCGCCGCGATCTCCACCTCCATCGCCGGGGGCGCAGGCACGATGGCCGGTGCTTCCTCCACGCCGAACAGGCGCTGGTGCAGCGGACGGTCATCCTCCTCCACCACGGGTTCGGGCATGGGCGGCAGCACGACCGTTGCGGGCTGCATGACGGGTGCGGGCGCTTCCGCCGGCACTTCGGGGATCTCGGCTGCTTCCACGGGGGATTCCGCCGTTTCGACCGGCACTTCCGCCGCAGGAGCCGCTGCGGGCTGCTCCGTCACGGGCGCTTCGGGCTGTTCCGGCACGGGGGCGGTCAGCCGATGCGGCTCGTTGGTGCTTTCCACCAGCACGCGCACCTCCTGCACATCCACGCCGGTGCAATCGCCCACATACTGCCTGATCTGCTTCTGCAGCGTGCCGACGGACAGAGGGATGTTCACGCCCGCCTCCTGCTGGACATTGAGCAGGATGACGATGCCATCGCGGCGCTCCGCCACGGAGATATCCGCCTGGAGGATGGCCTCATTCTGATCCACGCAGGTCTGCACCAGCCCCTCGATGGAGCGGACGGACACGCCGATGGTGCCGTTTTCGCCGCGCTGCATGACATAGCTGCTGCGCTTTTCTTCCCGATGCGGCAGCACCGACATCCAGCAGGCATAGCCACACAGCGCCAGGACGATCGCCGCCAGCAGGATCAGGAGCACCATCAGGGCGTTCTGATCCGCCAGGATCGCGCCGAACTGCGCTGACACCGGCACGCGGAAGAAGGTCTCCGCCAGCGCGGCGAGAGCAGTCAGCCACACCACCGTACCTGCCAGGGCGGTCATGATCCGGATGAATACACGTTTTTTCATGTTGACGCTACGCTCCTTGCTTCAGGTCCACGCGGCTGAGCCGCCATCTGTACGCAGGGGAAGGTCAGTCTTCCGTGTTTTCGTCTTTATCAGCGGCAGCCGTCAGGGGAACGCGATCCACAGCGTCTTCCAGCGCGGCATGCTGCGCACCGGCGGACAGGGCATTGTTCTCCTTCTCGAAGCTGACGCCCTGCACATGCACATCCACGCGCACCACATGCAGGCCGGTCATCTCCTCGATGGCCTTGCGGACGGCTTCCTGCGCCTCATGAGCGGCCTTCTGGATGGGCTTGCCGTATTCGACCGTCACATACAGGTCAACGCTGGCCTCTTCCGTGCCGATTTCGACCTTCACGCCCTTGCTGGCGCTGCGGCCCTTCCCCAGCAGGCTGCTGGAGATATTCACCATGCTGGCGATCCCTTCCACCTCGGACGCAGCCACGCCCGCGATGATGGAAACCACCTCGTTGGAATAGATGATATTGCTGCCCGGCTCCTGGTCGTTCAGATCGACGTTCATCGGCAGGGTCTCCTTCTTAGCCATAAAACTGCACCTCCTGAAATACGCATGTGGCACATGCTGCCACAGGATGGATCGGTTGGATCGACATAAGACGGATCTTTGCAGACCTGTCTCACTTTATTATAGCATAGAATGCGCGCCTTGGCAAGATTTCAATCAGGAGGACGCAAGGTTTTCGCGTACTTTTCAGGCACGGCGGAAGCTGCTGCGGCCCCATTTCGCCTTTTTGCGCACGAAAACGGCGGCGAACCATTCGTCCGCCGCCGCGAATACAGCCGAGGCTGTTTTCTTTCACAGATTATTCCGCATCCACCGGGACGCACTTGATGTGCAGCTCGTCCAGCTGCTTCTGCTCAACGTAGCCGGGCGCGCCCATCATCACGTCCTGGGCGTTCTTGTTCATCGGGAAGGGAATGACCTCGCGGATGGTCTCCGCACCGGCCAGGAGCATGACCATGCGGTCCACACCGGGCGCGATGCCGGCATGCGGCGGCGCACCGTAGGTGAAGGCATTGTACATGGCGGGGAACTTGGCCTTGACGTCCTCCTCGCCCAGACGGACCATCTTGAACGCCTCGATCATGATCTCCGGATCATGGTTACGCACCGCGCCGGAGGACAGCTCCACGCCGTTGCAGACCAGATCGTACTGATACGCGGTAATGCTCAGCGGATCGACCTCGCCCGCCTGCGCCTTCTGGAGGATCTCCAGGCCGCCGTTGGGCATGGAGAAGGGGTTGTGGCAGAATTCCAGCTCGCCGCTCTCCTCTCCGATCTCGTACATGGGGAAATCGACGATCCAGCAGAACTCGTACTTCTCACGGTCGATGTGGGCCGGGCAGAGTTCCGCCACCATCTTGCGCAACACGCCGGCGGTCTTCTGGGCAGCCAGCTTCTTGCCGCTGGTCAGGCCGACGAAGGTGTTGGGCTTGAGGTTCAGCGCCGCAACGACTTCCGCCTCGATAGGCTTGACGAACTTGGCAATGCCGCCCGCGATCTCGCCCTTCTCATCCACCTTGAACCAATAGGCCTTGTTGCCGGAAACGACCTCCACATCCGCGCAGAGCTTGTCGATCTGCTTGCGGGTGGCCGTCATGTCGGACACGACCACGGCCTTGACCGTGTTGCCCTCGAAGGGGCCGAAGCCGCACTTGCCCAGCAGCTCCGTCACGTCGGTCAGCTCCAGGTCGATGCGCAGGTCGGGCTTGTCGGAGCCATAGCGATCCATGCTCTCCAGATAGGGGATGCGCTTGAAGGGCGCAGCGGAGGCGGTGTCATAGGTGCCGTACTTGGCGAAGATGGGGGGCAGGACGTCCTCCAGGACGGCGAACACGTCCTCCTGGGACGCGAAGGCCATCTCCATATCCAGCTGATAGAACTCGCCGGGGCTGCGGTCGCCGCGGGCATCCTCATCGCGGAAGCAGGGGGCGATCTGGAAATACCGGTCGAAACCGCTGGTCATCAGCAGCTGCTTGAACTGCTGGGGCGCCTGGGGCAGCGCATAGAACATGCCGGGATGCTTGCGCGCAGGCACGAGGTAGTCACGCGCGCCCTCGGGAGAGGAAGCGGTCAGGATGGGGGTGGTGATCTCCAGGAAGCCATGCTCATTCATGGCGTTGCGCAGGGCGGACACCACATTGCAGCGCATGATGATGTTCTTCTTGACCTCGGGGTTGCGCAGATCCAGATAGCGGTACTTCAGGCGGATGCTCTCGTCCGCCTCAGTGGAGCGGTTGATCTGGAAGGGCAGCTCGTTGTGGATGCAGCGGCCCAGCACCTCGATCTTCTCCGGCACAATCTCGATATCGCCGGTGGGCAGCTTGGGGTTCTTGCTGTCGCGCTCACGGACGACGCCGGTCACGGAGATGGTGGACTCCTTGTTCAGGCCCTTGATGACCTTCATCTGCTCCTCATTCTCGATGACGACCTGGGTCGTGCCGTAGAAGTCGCGCACGACCACGAACGCCAGGTTCGCACTCACCTCGCGGACATTTTCCATCCAGCCGGAGATCTGCACATGTTCGCCGACGTTGGCCATGCGCAGTTCATTACAGGTATGTGTACGGTTCTGCATGATGATTGCTCCTTTGTTTTTATTGAAGTGTTCACCTTTTCAGCGGAATCCGGGTATAATATTTTTCCTCGTCCTCATGGTGGATGTAAGCGCCGTTGGCGAGCATCACATGGAGGGACGCGGGATTCGTTTTGTTCACGGACAGATACGCTTCGTCCTCATCCAGCAGGGGCGCGGCGATCTGAAGCAGCAGCGCCAGACCTCCCTTGGCCAGTCCCCTGCCGCGATAGCCCCGGCGGATGCCGTAGCCGATATGCCCCGAACCATGGCGAAGCACATCATTCAGCTCAGGACGGAGCTTGAACAGGCCGACGGCGACCTCATCCTCAAAGAGGACATAGCAGCTGCTTGGCACATGGCCCGGTTTGAGGTCGATGCCCTTGGCCCACTTTTCGCACTGAGGCAAGAAGTCATTCACGAACGCTTCATAAGGCATGCCATAGGCGCCATTGATGAAGCCATTTTCCTCCGGCAGCTCCTGCAGGCAGGCATAGATGGCCTCTGCTATCAGCGGAATTACGCCAGCATCTCGCGGACGGCCGCAGCGGTGTCCGCCGTGGGAACGGTGCGCTCCTCGCGGGTGTTCATGTTCTTGATCTTGACCACGCCGTTGGCCACCTCGTCATCACCCAGGGTGATGCACAGGGGCGCGCCGATCTTGTTGGCGTACTTGAACTGCGCCTTGAGGCTGCGGCCGGTGTGATCCATATCCGCGCAGATGCCCGCCTGACGCAGCTGCTGCACCAGGGTGAAGGCCGCAACCTTGTTTTCGCCCATGAAGGTGACGAACACATCATACTGGTTGGGCTTGGGGATCTCGATGCCCTCAGAATCCAGCAGCATCAGCACGCGCTCGATACCCATGCCGAAGCCCACCGCGTGCATGCTGGGGCCGCCCAGCTGCTGCACAAGGTTATCATAGCGTCCGCCGCCGCAGACGGTCAGGTTGCCCTTGTCGGTGGTGGTGATCAGCTCGAACACGGTCTTGGTATAGTAATCCAGACCGCGGACGATGCGGCTGTCCACCTGATAGGGAATGCCAGTCGCAGCCAGATACTGCTGCAGCTGGGCGAAATGCTCCGAGCACTCGTCGCAGAGCACATCCAGCATGGAGGGGGCATCCGCCACCAGCTCCTGGCAGTGCTTTTCCTTGCAGTCCAGCACGCGCAGGGGGTTGCGCTCAAAGCGCGTCTTGCAGGTGTCGCACATTTCGCCGACGCGATCGGCCAGGTATTCCTTCAGCATCGCATGATACTTCGGGCGGCAGTGCGGGCAGCCGATGGAGTTGATGTTCACGCTCAGGTTCTTCACGCCCAGCGTGCTCAGGAGCTTGTGCGCCAGGAGGATCAATTCCGCATCGGCAGAGGCATCCCTCGCGCCGAAGCACTCCAGGCCGAACTGGTGATGCTCGCGCAGGCGGCCGTTCTGCGGCGCCTCATAGCGGAAGATGGGCGCGTTGAGGTAGTACATCTTGCATGGCAGCGCATCGGCGAAGAGGCTGCTCTCCAGCAGGCAGCGGACAGCGCCCGCCGTTCCCTCGGGCTTGAGGGTGATGGAGCGGTCGCCCTTGTCCTTGAAGGTGTACATTTCCTTCTGCACGATGTCCGTGGTATCGCCGACGCCGCGCAGGAACAGCTCCGTATGCTCGAACACGGGCGTGCGGACTTCGCGGAAGCCTGCCTCGGCAGCGGCCTGGCGCATGTGCTTTTCAACATACTGCCAGCGGTAGGACTCAGTAGGCAGCACGTCTTTGGTGCCGCGGGGGGCCTGGGTCAACATGGTGGAATTCCTCCTTATGGATCACGCGTGGAGGCCGCAGCCTCCATTGATCGATCTTGCATGGGTCAAAGATGGGTATGACAAAACCCCACGCAGAAAGCCTGCATGGGGCGAGAGTCTTCTATACATGCGCCTTTACATGCGACTTTCGCGGTGCCACCCATTTTCGCCTCATCCTGCGGACGAGGCCTCTTGCGCCCCTGTAACGCGAGGCATGCGCCCGGTTCTCACCGGGAGGCTCCAAGCTGTCAGTCGCGCGTCGCCGTCAGGAACCTTCCAGCCAAGGGCTCCCTCTCTGCGGACATTGGGCGCGCGGTCTGCTCTTCATCGCCGCGGATCTCCGACCATTTGGCCGACCGCAGATCCGTTTTCAGAACGCCATCATTTTATCAGGAATTTGTAGGATTGTCAATCACAATATAGGATATCAAACACGAAAGTCAGGTTCGGCTGATGCTGATACGCCAGGCAGAAGTTCATCGCGTTGCCCAGCTCCTCCTCGATGACCGCATCGCACATGTGGATGGTCACGGGCGGCGCAGGATCATACGAATTTCCCGGATGCAGGACCGTTTCGCCGCATTCCAGATCGGTCATCCGCAGCCAGATCTCCTTCAGGCCGGTGTTGCAGAACGCTTCCGACCCGATATAGCGCGTCCCGTCACGCACGGTATAGCATTCCGCCGTCTGTTCCGCCGGATACTGCACCAGCGTCCCCGTGCAGTAGATCGCGCCGGATGCATCCAAGGTGCAGTCCGCCGTGCATCCGCCGCACACGGAGCAGTTTTCTTCCGCGCCGGCCGCCGCAAAGAGCAGCAGGCACAGGCAGATCAGCAGCCGCCTCATCGCATTCATCGCCTCCCCTTCGTTGGGCTTAATGAAACCATGCTGCGCGCCACATTGTCAATCCGTGCGGCAAAATGCGCGATATTGATTGACAAATCCGCCCCAATCTGTACAATAAAGAGAGGCGGCATTCATTTTCATTTCATACATTGCATATCCTGCCGCAAAAGCAAAAGAGGGGGAAACACCATGTTTGGACTCAGACCGGATGGACGCCGCGTGACGGGGATCGACCCCACCGTGCGCATCACACCCTATATCATGCCCATGCGCTGCGATGCACAGGTCTTCCTGCAGCACAAGGCGGATTATGAGCTGCTGGCGCGCTACATCGCCAAAAAGGGCATGGAGGGCGAGAAGATCACCTTCATGCAGATCATCATCGCTGCCTTCGTCCGCACCATCAGCCAGCACCCGGAGATCAATCGCTTCATCATGAACAAGCAGTTCTTCTCCCGCAAGAATTGCACCGTGTCCTTCACCATGCTCAAGGAGCAGCAGAACCCCGATGCCGGCGAAACGGCCGTGAAGATCAAGTTCGACCTGACCGACACCATCTTTGACGTGCGCGACCGTATGAACGCGGTCATCGATTCTGCACGCGGCGTGGAAAACCAGACCACTGTGGATAAGCTGCTGAACGTGCTGTTCTCCATCCCCGGTCTGCCCACGGCGCTGGTGGCCCTTGCCCGCCTGCTGGACCGCTACGGCCTGTGCCCGAACATCCTGCTGGATGAGCTGCCCTTCCACACCTCCATGTACATCACCAACAACGCCTCCATCGGCCTGCACCATGTCAACCACCATATCTACAATTTCGGCTCCACCAGCCTGTTCTTCGGCATGGGCACTTTGGAGCGCGTCGCTGTGGTGGAAAAGGGCGAGACCCGCATGAAGCGCTTCCTGCCCATCGGCATCACGGCGGACGAGCGTGTGTGCTCCGGTGCTCACTATTCCCAGTTCTTCTCCACGATGAACTATCTGCTCAACCACCCCGAAGAGCTGGAAAATCCGCCGGAGTCCGTGCGTTTCGACCCCAAGTGCGAATACCACGTCCCCAAGGTCAAGAAAACCGAAGAAGCTGCGAAGGCGGAGAAGTCCGCCTGATCCTGTCGCCTGTGCAGATTTTTTCTGCATGGGCGATTTTTGATGTAACGGTTTCTCTTTTGCCGTGTCTAATGGGTGAAAGCGCGCTTAAACGCCATCGGCGTATTTCTTCATGCGGGAAATGCAGGCACGAATAGAAGAACCTACCGTAGGAAACATGCCCTCAGGAAAGAGGAACGCCATGTCCGCAGATTTTGAGCAGACCTATCAGGAATACCAGCAGATGATCCAGGCGTTTCTGCTTCGCCTGTGCGGAAACGCCCATCTGGCGGAGGAGCTGACCCAGGAGACCTTCTACCAGGCCTTCAAGCACTGGGGCGACTTCCGCGGTCAGAGCAGCATCTCGACCTGGCTGTGTACCATCGCCAAGCGGCTGCTGTACAACACCGTGAGGAAGAAGGCGCTGCTCCCGCTGGACGAGGCGGCGAACGCCTCGGCGGAAGATGTGACCGACGCCCTTGTCCGAAACGACCGGATGATGGCGGCGCACCGCCTGGTGCATCGCCTGCCTGAGCCGATGCGCGAGGTGTTCACCCTGCGCACCTTCGGCGACCTGTCCCACGCGCAGATCGCATCGCTCTTTGGCAAGTCGGACAGCTGGGCAAGGGTGACGTACTACCGGGCGCGGCAGATGCCGCAAACCATGGCAAAGGAGGAATGGCCGGATGAAACATGAGTGCAATGTGGCGCGCGACCTGATGCCCCTGTGCATCGACGGCGCAGCCAGCGAGGAAAGTCAGCAGTTTGTGGACGAGCATGTGGCGGAATGTGGGGAATGCGCCGATTTCCTTGCGCAGCTCCTCGCTGAGTTGCCAACGCCCATGTCCACGCAGGAACAGGAACAGCTGAATGCAGTCGCAAGAAAGATCAAGCATCGGCGCATCAGGCGCGCCCTGATCGCAGCAGTGCTGGGGATCATGATGGGCGTCGTGACTTTCCTGATCGTTTCAAACTACGATGAGCTGAAATTCCGCGCGAAATATGTGCACTTGAACGGCGACCTGAAGTTCGATGCAGTCTACGCAGAGGTATACAAGCAGCGCAATGGGTACTGGACGGTCGCACTCAATTCCATCCAATCCGGGAAACCGTGTTTTGCTTCCGGCATGGACATTATCGACACTGACGATGGAAAAGGCGTTTATGTACAATACAGATTCACCTATCACGGGCTTAAATCCGACGAGTGGGACTGGGCTTACTCAGGATTTATCGGCAACGCCGGCGATGAGGTCTGGACGCTCACGGTGGATGACGGCGTAAAGCTCCCGATCCTCTGGGTCGAGGTCGTCAGCGGAAATGAGACGCGCGTTATCTGGCGGCAGGGGGACACGCCCAAAACGCAGGATGAGGTGCACGACTACCTGGCGCAATTCGGTTACTACAAGTAAGCCTGTCCTTTCCCTGCACTTTCTGCCCCCATGGCAGGAAAATCCCTCCCGACTGTCGAATTTTGCGGCAGAACGGAGGGATTTTCTGATGCAAATTGCCATTATCGGCTTGGGACTCATCGGCGGTTCTTTGGCACGAACCATCAAGCTCCACACCGAGCACGCCGTATACGGCTGCGATATCGACCCGCAGACCATCCAGCAGGCGTTCCTCATGGGCGCGATCGACGCGGAGCTGACTGACAGCGCCCTGCGTGAATGCGACATGGTGCTGGTCAGCCTCTATCCCGGCGCGATCATCGACTGGGTGACGGCGCATGCGGCGGACTTCAAGCCCGGATGCCTGGTGATCGACTGCGGCGGCGTGAAGCAGGTCATCTGCGACGCCTTAGTGCCGCTCAGCCGTGCGGGACATTGGCATTTCCTCGGCGGACACCCCATGGCCGGCCGGGAGTATTCCGGCTTCCGCTATGCGCGGGACGACCTGTTCGACAACGCCAGCATGATCCTGTGCACCGATGGCCTGGACGACCCGGAGCTGCTGCAATCCGCCCGGGATTTCTTCATGGATCTGGGCTTCCGCCGCGTGCAGTTCGCCAGCCCCCGCACACACGACGAGATGATCGCCTACACCAGCCAGCTGGCGCATATCGTATCCAGCGCGTATGTCAAATGCCCCCTGGCGGACAAGCATCGCGGCTTTTCCGCAGGCTCCTTTGCGGACATGACCCGCGTGGCCAAGCTGAACGAGGGCATGTGGACGGAGCTGTTCTTCGACAACCGCGAGGCACTTTTGCCCGTGGTGGAGGATCTGGTGCAGCGGGTGACGGAATACCGCGATGCGCTGCGGGACGAAGATCGCCAGGCGATGCTGAAACTCCTGCGCGAAGGCCGCGAAACAAAGGAAAAGCTGTCCGAATGATTTGAATCGGGAGGTGCGCCATGACCATCCTTGTGTCCGCCTGTCTGCTGGGCGAAAACTGCAAATACAACGGCGGCAGCAACCGCAATGAGCGCGTTCTGCGCTATATCGAGGGGCATGAGGTCATCCCGGTCTGCCCGGAAATGCTGGGCGGACTCCCCTCCCCGCGCAAGCCGGTGGAATGGCGCGACGGGCATGCCGTCACTGCGGACGGCGATGACTGCACCGAAGCCTTCAACCTCGGCGTCGAGCGCGCGATGGCGCAGATCGACGGCAAGCACATCGACCTGGCGATCCTCCAGTCACGCAGCCCCACCTGTGGCGTGAAGCAGATCTACGACGGCACCTTCACCGGCACGAAGATCGACGGTCAGGGCGCGCTGGCAAAGGCGCTTGCGGCACGCGGCATCAAGCTGCTGGACGCGGCGGATGTGCCGGACGAAGCGCCGTGTTCCTGAATGTCATCTGCCTCCCATTTGCTGATGGGAGGTTTTTTCGTGCCATCAAATGAAAACGCCCCCCAGTTCTCCTTATTCCGAAGAGCAGGGGGCTGGTGCAATTCATGGAGCAAATGTAACCATTACACATACAAGGCCGCGAAAGAGATCAAACCAAAGAGCACGCTGAGAATACCGATCACGATACCGGCCGTCGCGAGCTTTCCGCCACCAGTACCATCCTGGTTGATCTGGGACTTGCCGATGCCGCTCAGCACCAGACCCACTACGCCAACCAGTCCCCAGAAATTGATAAACAAAGATGCGATCGAAACCACAAAGCCTGCAATCGCCAGTCCATTGGTCTTATTCATCCGTATTTCCTCCATTTCAATTGTGCATAGAATGCGCCACGCGTGTCCTCCCCATGAATCATTATGATTTTAACACGCTTTTTGACTTGTGTCAATCGCATATTGCTATTTTGACAAGGTTTATTTCACGCATGATCTTTCCTAAAATAGTTCGAGGTGAGATCATGAAACAGGAATACAAAAAATACTACGAGCAATTCGGGTTGAATGTCGTCTACTACCGCAAGAAAAAGCGGCTGACGCAAATGAAACTGGCTGAAATGGTCGATATCGACCGAAGCCACATCAGCGCCATCGAACTGGGCAACGTCGGTGTTTCCTTCGACGTCATTTTCAAGCTCTGTGAAGTGTTGGAAGTGCCCCCCAAGCAGTTATTCGATTTTCGCGAATAACCCCCATGCACAACAAAAGGCAGCGTCCTCCAAGGAGTGCTGCCTTTTTGCATCGCCATATCCCCCTGCTGGACGCGGCGGATGTGCCGGATTAAACTGCGTTACGCGCCGACCTCCGGCATGTGCGCGCGGATGAACCGACGGTAGTCATCCTCGCCATGGGTCTGCAGGCTCTCGCGGACGATGCCGCGGCGGGTCTCGTGCTGCTGCTCCGTCAAGTCCTCGTAGCGGTGAAGCTTCAGCCGGCCGTCCTTTTCCGCCTGGAGCAAGGCTTCGTACAGGTCGGGGAAATATTCCGCCTGCGCGAGCGGGACGGGTTCTTCCGACATATACACCCAGGGCATCTTTTCGTGCTGGATCAGGTCATCAATCTCCGCCGTGTAGACCCATCCGCCATGCCCCTGATACAGCAGGCGTGTCTGGTCGGGGAAATATTCGTCATAGTGCAGCTGGCCCGTCTTGTCCACCCAGTAGGTGAAAAAGCCGCCCGGCCGCTGCATGGGGTTGTGGGCGTAGATGAGCGCCAGCGCGCTGATCGAGCACAGGAAGGCGTAAGGCGTTTCGCCCGCCCAGGAAAAGGGCTTCAGGTGGGTCAGGGCGGGGACATCGCTGCCGTGATAGAGGGTCATGTACATCATCTCCTTCAGGCGCTATTGTACTGTTGTGCGGCCTGAAAGACAAGTCTTGTATTCATTTTCCGCCTGTGTTATAATATTTGTGCGGAAGTCCGGATCTTGTCCGGGCTACGGGTGTCAAAAAGTGGCGAAAGCCACTTTGGGGAGTTTGCACTCCGGCACTCGATTTGCAGTCTGCCGACGGCGCGTAACTGATGCGAACCGCTTGCTTTTTTCGCCAGTCTGAATCCGGATCATATCCGGT
>CAZIUA010000048.1:0-21317 GCA_964542315.1 uncultured Faecalibacterium sp.
CAGCTCTATTATACCAGAAAAGGCCGCTTGGTGCGACCTTTTTTGACAGGCTGAACTCCCTGCAACAGCAGGGAGTTGTATTCTGTCAGTTGAACCCGAAGACCTTCTGTGCCACGGTGTAGCCCCAGATCATGATCTTCCGTCCGGTCTTTCCGGGCAGGTGGAGCGCGATGCCCAGCGGGCGATGGCGCAGCGTCTTGTACAGCTCGGGATATTCGGTCTTCATGTCCGCCCAGAGCTGCTCCTTCTTGGCGAGGTTCTCCGCCGTGCCGCTCTTGATGCACAGGATGGAGGACACGCAGGTGACGATCTCCAGGAAGTTCCGCATGTACTTGCGCTGGCGCAGGTTCTCGATCTTGCTCAGCGGCGTGACGGCCATCATCATCTTGTTCACGCGGATCTGCTGGTCGATGCGGCTGATCATGACCTTCTCGTTGACGCTCTGATCGTCGCGCCCGATGAAGTAGCGGTACAGATCCACGTTGAGGTAGGCGAGGGTCTTGACCTGCGTCAGGGGCTGGTAGGCGTAGAGATTGTCCACATAGAAGGTCTTCTTGGGCAGCGCCAGACCGCAATCCAGCAGCAGCTGACGGCGGTAGATCAGCGTGTGCATGAGCATGTACTGTCCATAGCGGAAGTGGCCCAGCTCATCCCAGGTGATGATCTTGCCTTCGGGCAGCGCATTGGGGAAGCGCACCACATGCTTGTGCGCGGCGCCTTCCTTCTCATAGACGTAGTTGGCAACGAGCATATCCGGCCCGTCATGCTGATGGGCGCGGAGGAAATCCAGCACCTTCTTCAGCGCATCGGTGTCCACCCAGTCATCCGAATCCACCACCTTGAAGTACAGGCCGGTGGCATTTCGCAGGCCGTGCATGACGGCATCGCCATGGCCGCCGTTCTCCTTGTGGACGGCCACGCACTGTCCGGGATATTTCGCGGCGTATTCATCGGCGATCTCGGCGGTGTTGTCCTTCTGGGAGCCATCATTGACGATGAGGATCTCGACATCATCGCCGCCGGTCAGCAGGGTGTCGATGCAATGCCGCATGTACGCGGCGGAATTATAGCTGGGGATGGCAACGGAAAGCAGCTTCATTGGTGTTCCTCCTTATATGCGGGCGGAATCAGCCCTGCTGGATGGCATGGATCTGATCCAGCGCAGCGCGGATGACCTGATCCATGTCATAATAGCGGTAGTTGCCCAGCCGACCGCCGAAAATCACGTCCGGGCGGGACTTGGCCAGCTCCTGATATCGGGCGAACAGGGCGGAATTTTCCTCGTCATTCACGGGGTAGTAGGGCTCCATGCCCGGCTTCCACTCGGTGGGATATTCACGGCTGATGACCGTCTTCTCCTGCTGCCCGAAGACGAAATGCTTATGCTCGATGATGCGGGTGAAGCCTTCGGTATCGCCGGTGTAGTTGACCACGGCCACACCCTGCCAGTTGGGGGTGTCGATGACTTCATCCTCAAAGCGGACGGTGCGGAAGGCGAGATGTCCCAGGGCATAGCCGAAGAACTCGTCGATCGCGCCGGTGTAGAGGGTCTTGTCCGCGATGCCGGGGTTTTCGGCGATGAAGTCGCGGTAATCGGTGTTCAGCAGCACGTTGCTGCCTTCCAGCAGCTTCTCCGCCAGGGTGTTGTAGCCTTCCACCGGGATGCCCTGATGGGGATGGGTGAAGTAATTGTTGTCATAGGTGAAGCGCAGGGGCAGGCGGCGGATGATGAACGCCGGGAGCTCGGTACATTTGCGGCCCCACTGCTTCTCCGTGTAGGATTTGACCAGTTTTTCATAGATATCGCGGCCGACGAGCTTGAGCGCCTGCTCCTCCAGGTTGGCCGGCTCGATATCGCGGTAGGGCGCGGTCTGCTCGGCGATCTTGGCCTGTGCCTCGGCAGGCGTCTTCACCCCCCACAGTTTGGAGAAGGTGTTCATATTGAAGGGCATGTTGTAGATCTCATCGCCGATGCGCGCCATGGGGGAGTTGATATAGTTGTTGAAGGTCACGAAGCGCTGCACATACTGCCAGACCTCCTCATCGGCGGTGTGGAAGATATGCGCGCCATAGCGGTGGACGCAGATGCCCTCGATGTCCGCACAGTAGACATTGCCGCCGATGTGCGCGCGGCGGTCGATCACCAGGCACTTCTTGCCTGCGTCGGTCATTTCGCGCGCAAAGACGCAGCCGTACAGGCCCGCGCCGACGATCAGATAATCATAATGCATGCCTTCGTCCTCCCAAATAACGAACGTTCTCTATTGCATTATACGCTAAAGTGGAGAAAATGGCAAGCGTTTGCCGCTTTTTCGGGGGTCGGGATGGGAAGTACAGGAGAAAAACAATAAGAAAACGACAAAAGGGGTTGACAATTCTCTGACAGGTGTGATATGCTTCTGATAACACCTGTTCGGGTGGATGCTTGAGGAAAGGAGAAGCGCGACGATGAAGCAGCAGACGATCATGATGTCCATGATGATGATGCCCATGTGCATGTGCCGCATGAGCATGCGTTGCTGTGCTATTCTTCGCTGCGCTTTTCGATAATCGCCCGCTGACGGCCTCGTAAAAGGGACGTCGGTGTATATCGGCGGATCAAGAGGAAGCTGCATCGGAGAGATGAGGCTTCCTTTTTTCTATGACATCCACAAAACCGGTGAAGGAGCTGAGCTGCATGAAAACACATGCATGGGTCATGGCACAGTCTAACAGGGAAAGCCGACGAATGTGACGCATATCCGCTGGTCATCCCTGCTGCTGTGAAAATCAAAATGGGTCTGATAAGAAAAGGAGAAATGTACGATGAAGAAGTTCCTGTCTGTCATCCTGTCTGCTCTGCTGGTCCTGTCCTGTTCCGCTGCGTTTGCTGACGGCATCAAGATTGCCGTCCCCAATGACCCCACCAACGAGGGCCGCGCGCTGCTCCTGCTGGAGGCCAATGGCTATATCAAGCTCGATCCCGAAGCCGGCATCACTGCCACCGCTGCCAATATCATTGAGAACCCCCTGGGCATCGAATTCGTCGAGATGGAAGCGGCCACGATCCCCAATGTCCTGCCGGACGTGGATTACGCCATCATCAACAACAATTTCGCCCTGGATTTCGGCCTGAATCCCGTGGAGGATTCCCTGATCATCGAGAACGCTGAGTCCCCCTATTCCAACGTCCTGTGCGTCAACGCCGGCAATGAGGAGACCGACGCCGCCAAGGCGCTGGTGGCCGCGCTGACCAGCCAGAAGGTCGCCGATTACATCGCTGAGACCTACAAGGGCTCCGCTGTGTCCGTCGTTGCTGAGCCCACCGATGGCTTCGATGCCACCGTGGATTATGAGAAGCTGGCCGGCACCACCATCACCGTGGCTGCTTCCCCCACGCCCCATGCCCAGATCCTGGCCATCGCCGCTGAGATCCTGGCTGAGAAGAACGTGACCCTGAAGGTGATCGAGTTCTCCGATTATGTGCAGCCCAACATGGTGGTGGACGCGGGCGACGTGTTCGCGAACTACTTCGCGCACCTGCCCTATCAGGAGAACTTCAATGCGGAAAACGGCACCAGCATCGTGAGCATCGCTGCCATCCATGTGGAGCCCATGGGCCTGTACGGCGGTCAGCAGACCACCCTGGATGCCCTGAACGCTCAGTAAATCCTGCAAATACGCCGGCAGTCTGCAAAAATGGCTGCCGGTTTCCCTGCGTTATGGAGGAATCCGCCAATGATCGAATTGCGCAATCTGTCCAAGAGCTTCGTCACCGCCGATGGGCCGGTGGATGCGCTCAAGCATGTCAACCTGACCATCAACAATGGTGATATCTACGGTATCATCGGTATGTCCGGCGCGGGCAAGTCCACGCTGGTGCGTTGCATCAACATGCTGGAGCGCCCCACGGAGGGCTCCGTCGTGCTGGATGGCCGCGACCTTGGCACCCTGAACAAGAAGGAGCTTCGCCAGGTCCGCCGCCGCGTGACGATGATCTTCCAGGGCTTCAATCTGCTGATGCAGCGCACCTGCCTGCAGAATATCATGCTGCCGCTGAAATTGGCGGGCGTGAAGAAGTCCGAAGCGGTCAAGCGTGCCACTGAGCTGCTGACGCTGGTCGGCCTGCCGGATAAGGCCAATGCCTATCCGGCGCAGCTCTCCGGCGGCCAGCAGCAGCGCATCGCCATCGCCCGTGCGCTGGCGACCGATCCGGATGTGCTGCTTTGCGATGAGGCCACCTCCGCCCTTGACCCCAAGACCACCCATGCCATCCTCGGCCTGATCCGTGAGATCAACGCGAAGATGGGCATCACCGTGATCGTCATCACCCACCAGATGAGCGTCGTGCAGGAGATCTGCAACCGCGTCGCCATCCTGGAGAATGGCGCGGTGGTGGAGGAGGGCGAAGTGGCGGACGTGTTTGCCGATCCCAAGGCGGAGGCCACCAAGAACCTCGTCTATCCTGAAATGGCGGATGCGAATGTCGCCCTGGGCAGCAAGCATGGCCAGCGCGTGCGCATCATCTTCAATGGTGCCATTGCCGCCAATGAGCCCCTCATCGCCCGTATGGCCATGGAGGTGGGTATTGCTGCCAGCATTCTGGGCGCATCCACCCGCGCGGTGGGCGACAGGGCCTATGGCTATATCCTGCTGGAGATCCCCGGCGGCCCGGATGAGCTGGCCAAGGCGGTCAACTTCCTCCGCCAGACCCCGGATGTCACCGTGCAGGTGCAGGTCGATTACGCAACGAAGGAGGCGCAGGCATGAATCAGTTCGTAAGAGCCTTCCAGCCTGATCGTCTGGCAGAGGCATGGAAGATCATCCAGTCCGATTTCCCCCTCGCCCTGTGGGAGACGGTGTATGTCACCCTGCTCTCGACCCTGTTTGCCATCATCATCGGCCTGCCCCTGGGCATGCTGCTGGTGGCTGGCGATGCCAAGGGCGTGCGCCCCATGCCCGGCTGGCTGATGAAGATCATCAATGTCGTCATCAACTTCCTGCGCTCCATCCCCTTCCTGATCCTCATCGTCGTCGTCATCCCGCTGACCCGCCTGATCGTAGGCACCTCGGTGGGTACGGTGGCGTCCATCGTGCCGCTGGTGGTGGCTGCGTTCCCCTTTGTGGCGCGTCTGGTGGAATCCAGCCTGCGCGAGGTGAATCCCAACATCGTCGAGACGGCGCAGTCCATGGGTGCGACGCCCCTGCAGATCATGATTCGTGTCATGCTGCCGGAAGCGGTGCCGTCCCTCATCACCAATTTCACCCTGGCGATCACCACCATTCTGGGCTACACGGCCATGTCCGGCGCGATCGGTGGCGGCGGCCTGGGCAATATCGCCATCATGATCGGCTACAACCGGTATAAGTACGCCGTGCTGTACGCCGCGGTGATCGTGCTGGTCGTGCTGGTGCAGGTGATCCAGTCCCTGGGCACCTGGCTGGCAAAGAAGTGCGACAAGCGCCTGAAGAAGTGACGCATGTGCACAACTGGGCATGCATTGTGGACAACCTCCGCGGCGTGCCAGGGCATATGAAAACGCCATTCTCCGCATGGGGAATGGCGTTTTTGAGTTTTGCACTCACTGGTCGAACGGCAGCCGTTCAACCGGCCGTTTCTCCGTGTAAGGAAGCTTTTTCTGACGGAAAAGCGCGAAAACAGCCGCGCGTGTCGCCGATTTTCGATTTACAGTCTGCCGGCGGCGAGTAACTTGTTTTTGCGTGTCAGGGACGCAGGGACAGGCGGAACCATCAGATGACGTCCGCCGCCTGCACCGTGCGGAAGGCCGCGGCGCGTCCCAGACGGTTCATGACGGCCAGGCCGACGCCCTCCGGCGGCACGACCTCGGAGAAGATCACGTCCATCTTCTCGTCATCCAGGCCGCGCAGGGTCGCAAACAGCCGGTGCGCCACCTCGGTGGGGTCATCCTTGCTGCCGATATCGTGGGGATGGCAGTCAGCCAGAGCCGCGACATGCTCGGTGAAGCACATCACGCAGGAGCGGTGGCTTTCGCCGGCCGCATGGGCGTAGAGACGGCGAAGTGCCTCGACCACGGCGGATTCCTCGCCCTCGATCAGCGTGACCTGTCCATCGGGGGAGTAGTGCTTGTACATCATGCCCGGGGAGAGCGCCTTCTCGCCCTTCTGCAGCGGGCGCAGGACGCTTCCGGCCACGTCCACCTCACCCAGGACGCCTTCCAGCATGGCCTTGGTGATCCCGCCGGGACGCAGGATGCACGGGCGCTCGCCAGCCAGGGAGATCACGGTGGACTCCAAGCCGACATCGCAGTCGCCGCCGTCGAGGATGAGCGGGATGCGGCCATCCATATCGTCAAAGACGTGGCGAGCGCTGGTGGGGCTGGGCTTGCCGGACCGGTTGGCACTGGGGGCAGCGATGGGCAGATCGCAGGCGCGCAGGAGCGCCGCCGCCACCGGATGGGAGGGCATGCGAACCGCCACGGTCTCCAGATTCGCCGTCACCTCATAGGGGATAGCCGCCTTTTTTGGCATGATGATGGTCAGCGGGCCGGGCCAGAAGGCGTCCATCAGGCGGATGGCCTGTTCGTCCACCACGCAGATGTCCTCCAGCTGCTGCCGGTCATGGATGTGGACGATGAGCGGATTGTCCGCCGGACGCCCCTTGGCGGCGAAAATGTTCAGCACGGCCTCGCGGTCGAAGGCGTTCGCGCCCAGACCATACACCGTTTCGGTGGGGAAGGCGACCAGCTGCCCCTCGGTGAGGAGGCGTGCGGCCAGGGCGAGGGAAGTGTCATTAGCGGGGAGAAGTTGGGTGTTCATGCGGATCCCTTCTTTATCTTAGCGTAGGTTCAGTGCATCATGCGCAGCTTTTCCGCCTGTTCTTCGGCCTTGAGCGCGTCGATGATGGGGTCGAGGTCGCCGTCCATGATGTCCTGGATGGCATAGAGGGTCAGCCCGATGCGATGGTCGGTGACGCGTCCCTCGTGGAAATTATAGGTGCGGATGCGTTCGGAGCGGTCGCCCGTGCCGACCTGCACACGGCGGTTTTCGGCGTAGGAGGCATCGGCCTCGGCGCGCATTTGTTCCAGCAGACGCGCGCGAAGCACCTGCATGGCGCGGTCGCGGTTCTTCAGCTGGCTTTTCTGATCCTGACAGGTGACGACGGTGCCGGTGGGCAGATGGGTGATGCGCACGGCGCTGTCAGTGGTGTTGACGCACTGTCCGCCGTGGCCGGTGGAGCGATAGACGTCGATGCGGATGTCCTTGGGGTCGATGGTGAGGGCGACCTCCTCCGCCTCGGGGAGGACGGCGACGGTGCAGGTGGACGTCTGGCGCTTGCCATTGGCATCCGTGACGGGGATGCGCTGGACGCGATGCACGCCGCTTTCATATTTCATCCGGGCGAAGGCACCGCTCCCCACGATGGAGAAGCAGCATTCCTTTACGCCGCCAAGCTCCGTGTCCTGGGTGTATACCGGCTCCACGCGGAAGCCACGGCGTTCGGCATAGCGGCTGTACATGCGCACCAGATCAGCGGCGAAAAGGCAGCTTTCCTCGCCGCCGGCGCCGCCGCGGATCTCCATGATGACATTGTGCTCGTCATCCGGGTCGCAGGGCAGCAGGAGGATGCGCAATTCCTGTTTCAGCTTGGCCTTTTGCGGCAGGAGCGTGTCCAGCTCCTCCTGTGCCAGGTCGGCCAGATCCGGATCGGCACGCATTTCCTCCGCCTGAGCGATGTGGCTGCAAAGCGCCTGATACCGCGACCAGGCCTCCGCTTGGGGCGCAAGGGCCGCACGTTCCTTCAGGCAGGCCTGATACCGCGCCGTATCTGCGATGATCTCCGGCTGGACGATGGCCTCGTTCAGCTCCTCGTACCGGGCGGTGATCCACTCATATTTCTCGATCATGACAGCCTCGCTTCGACGATTCGTGGGATGTGCTGATAGTCCTCGTGGATAGCAACGCGGGTCAGGCCGGCATCCTGGCACAGCACCATGACGGCCTCCGACTGGTCATAGCCGACCTCCATCAGGAGCGTTCCGCCGCTGGCAAGACGCGTCGGGGCTTCCTGAGCGATGCGGCGGTAGAAGTCCAGGCCGTCCGCACCGCCATCCAGGGCCATGAGGGGCTCACGGCGGACTTCCTCCTGTAAGGTCAGGCAGTCCTGCGCGGGAATGTAGGGCGGATTGGACACGATCACGCTGAAGCGCAGGTCGGTCGGCACGGCGGCGAACAGATCCCCCTGATGCAGGGTGATGCGCGCCTGCAGGCGTTCGGCATTCAGCCGGGTGACGCACAAGGCGCCCTCGGAGAGATCGGCAGCATGCACCTGCGCACGGGGCTCGCCCAGGGCCAGCGAAACGGCCAGACAGCCGCTGCCGCAGCATAGATCCAGCGCGACAGGGGAGGCTTCCGCATGCAGGAGGGCGATGGCGCGCTCGGCCAGCAATTCGGTCTCAGGGCGGGGGATGAGCACGCGGTCGTCCACATGGAAATCGCGCCCGAGGAAGCTCTGCACGCCCGTCAGGTACTGCAGGGGGATGCGGTGCTTGCGCTTTTCGCACAGCGTGCGGAAACGCTCCTCATCAGCCAAAGAAACCTGCGACCAACTGTCCAGCCGCAGGTTCATGGGGTTCTGTCCGGTGATATGGGCCAGCAGGAGGGACGCGTCGATCTCCGCATCGGGGACGGAGGCCTCCCGCAGCTCCGCCGCCATCAGCCGGAGCAGCTCACGAGGGGTCATTCCGCCGCCTCCGCAGGGAATTCATAGCCCTTTTCGGACTGCTTGTAGTCCGTCAGGATGGCCCATCCCTCGGGGGTGAGGGGCGCATTCTTGGGCAGGCCGTGGAGGGCGACGTTCATGGAGACGATGGCGACCTCCAGCATGCTCTCGTCGGGCTGCTTGGTGGTCAGGCGCTGCATCTGCAGGCCGGGCCAGCGGGCGATGCGGGTGAACTTGTTATCCTTGTGCGCCAGACCCTTGAGCACCTCGTAGCTCACGCCGGCCACCACGGGCAGCATGGCCAGATGCAGCAGGAAACGGGGCAGGAAGTCCGCAATGTCGCGGCCGACAAAGAGGAAGAGGATCATGCTGATGATCATGACGATGAGCATGAACGCGGTGCCGCAGCGGGGGTGCAGGGTGGTGAACTGCTGGGCGTTTTCGGGGGTGAGGGGGAGGTCATGCTCGTTGCAGTAGACGGTCTTGTGTTCCGCGCCGTGATACTGGAAGGTGCGGCGGATATCGGGCATCAGGCCGATGAGCGCCATATAGGCGATGAGGATGATGACCTTCGTCAGGCCGCCGACAACGGTGACGACGACGCCCTTCCAGGCCTCGGAGGACGCAGCCTCAGCCGCCTGCTGGAAGCCGATCAGCCGTCCGGTGAGCCATTCCACACCGGCAGGCAGGGCAATGAACAGCCCTGCGGCCATGATCACGGCCATGACGATGGCCACGGCCATCACGACCTTGTCGATATTCTTGCCCAGCTTTTCCGCCAGCCACTTTTCGAACTTGCTGGGTTCCTCTTCGTACTCTTCGCCCAGCATCTTCATGGAGTCCTCCAGTGTGGACATGCCCATGCCCAGCATGCTGCACATATTGACCACACCGCGGATGATGGGCCAGCCGAGCCACTTGTGCTTCCTGGCGGCAGGGGTGTACTCCTTGCGCTGGACGACCATGGTGCCGTCAGTGCGGCGGACGGTGATGGCGATGGCGTCGGGGGACTTCATCATCACGCCTTCCAGCACTGCCTGGCCGCCGATATCCACGCGGGGGCAGCTCTTCGTTTCGGACATAATATACCTTCTTTCTGCACGGGTGTGCGGCAAATCATTGTTACGGACGGAGCAGACTCCACCAAATATATGATATTCGCCCTATCCGGGTGAATTCCTGCCTTTCCGGCGGAAATGCTGAAAATTGGGCAAAAAGAAAACAGACCGCCGCGAGGGCGATCTGTCATCTGCAATCTCATCTGATCGGAAGCGATGAGCCTTCGTAATGACTTTATGAGAAGCCTTACTGGAGGCCGAAACGCTTCTTGAAACGATCGACGCGTCCGCCGGTATCGACCAGCTTCTGCTTGCCGGTGTAGAAGGGATGGCACTTGGAGCAGATATCCACCTTCAGTTCCTTCTTGGTAGAACCGGTCTCAAACGTCTCACCGCACACGCAGCGAACGATGCACTTGCCGTAGTTGGGATGGATCTTTTCCTTCATTGCGATTTCACCTCTTTCGCGTATGCAATGATCGGCGATATGCCGCGAGTCTTATTGTAGCATATTCGCCGATGGAATGCAAGTGTTTTTTTCGCTTTCCTGGCAGGAAATTATGCGAAGGGGACCAACTGGAATGAAAAACCCCTTTCCGGGGTGGAAAGGGGATGTTCCTTCGTAAAGAAAGATCAATACTTGCGCTTGCGAGCCGCTTCAGCCTTCTTCTTGCGCTTCACGCTGGGCTTCTCGTAATGCTCACGCTTACGGACCTCCTGGATGACGCCTGCGCGGGCGCACTGACGCTTGAAGCGCTTCAGGGCGCTCTCCAGGGATTCGTTCTCACGGACGCGTACCTCGGACACTGTTCTCCCTCCTTTCGCTCATCTCGCCTTGACATCAGCCAAATAGACAGACGGATGGCGAAAACCGTATAGCCATTATATCAAAAACATGGCCGCTCGTCAATCCCTGAATTCGCGTTTTTTTCGATATTTTTTGTCAAAACAGCGCGAAAAGGTGGAAAATCAGGTCATTTTGCGTTCTCAGTCCATTTTTTCGGAGAGCTGCTTGCCGCCCAGGACGTGGAAGTGCAGGTGGGGGACGCTCTGGCAGGCATCGGCGCCGCAGTTGGAGACCACGCGGTAGCCGCCGGTCAGCCCATCGAGGTCGGCGACCTTCTTCACCGTGCGCAGGCAGGCGGCCAGCGTCGCGTCATCCACCTCATCGACGGCGGACATGCCGCTGACGTGGGCCTTGGGGATCACCAGCACATGGGTGGGCGCCATGGGGGCGATATCGCGGAAGGCGTAGGTCTTTTCGTCCTCATACACGCAGGTGGAAGGGATCTCGCCCTTGATGATCTTGCAGAACAGACAGTTTTCCATGGGGATGCCTCCTTCTTTGCTTCAGATGATCTCGCCGCGCATGCCCTCAGCGGAGGAGCCGGTCAGGCGGACGGTCACGATCCGTCCGGGGACGCACGCGGGGCAGTCGGCGATGGTGACGAGGATGTATTCCGGGGTGTAGCCGTGCCACAGGCCGTCCAGCTGCTCCTCGATGAGCACGGTGGCGGTGCGGCCCAGCCACTGCTGCTGATAGGCGGCGGCGGTCTCCTCGCCCAGGGCAATCAGTTCGCGGGTGCGGCGTTCCTTCACGGCCTTCGAGAGCTGGCCGGGCATGACGGCGGCCTTCGTGCCTTCGCGGGGGGAATAGGGGAAGACGTGGATCTTGGCGTAGCCCACATCGCGGATGACCTGACGGGTCTCCTCGTATTCCGCCTCGGTCTCCCCGGGGAAGCAGGTCAGCACATCGGTGGTGAAGGCCGCCATGGGGAAGGCGGCGCGCAGGTTCGCCACCGCCTGCATGTACATATCCATGTTGTAGCGGCGCGCCATGCGGGCCAGCACGGTGTTGCTGCCGGATTGGAGCGCCAGATGGAACTGGGGGCAGACCTTCGGCAGGGCTGCCAGTGCCTGGGAGAATTCCACCGTGGCGATGGTGGGCTCCAGACTGCCCAGGCGGATGCGCTGGACGCCCTCGACCTCATGCACCGTGCGGATGGCATCCAGCAGGGTCGAGCCGTCGCCCAGATCGCGGCCATAGCTGGACAGGTGGATGCCCGTCAGCACAAGCTCGGTATAGCCGGCCTCAGTCAGGCGGATCGTTTCGGCGCGGATGGCCTCCAGGCTGCGGGAGCGGATCGGCCCGCGCACGCTGGGGATGATGCAGTAGGTGCAGTGGTTGTTGCAGCCCTCCTGGATTTTGAGGGTGGCACGGGTGTGCTCATCCTGGGCGGTGATGGTCAGCTCCTCAAAGGGGGTGGAGGTGTTGAGGTCATTCACCGCGCTGATGCAGGTGTTCTCCGCCACGGCCTTTTCCAGCAGCTCCACCACGCTGTCGCGGTGCTGGGTGCCGATGATGAGCCGGGCGCCGGTCTCCAGCAGCTCGCTGCCCTTGCGCTGGGCGAGGCAGCCGGCGAGGATGATCTGGCTGTCGGGATGTTCCCGGCGGAGGCGGCGGGTGATCTGCAGGCTCTTTTTGTCGCCTGTGCCGGTGACGGTGCAGGTGTTGATGACATACACATCCGCCGCGGCCTCAAAGGGGACCACCTCATACCCGGCCTGGCGGAATTTCTCCAGCATGGCCTGGGTGTCGTATTGGTTGACCTTGCAGCCGAGGGTGTGGAAAGCAACGGTTTTCATGGTTTCACTCCATATCGCCATAGAGGCAGAATAGGGCGCTCATGGCGCAAAGGCCGGCGGTCTCCGTGCGGAGGATGCGCGGGCCAAGGGTGACGGACTGGCAGGAAGCTTCCTTCATCCGGGCGATCTCGTCAGCTGACATGCCGCCTTCCGGGCCGATGACGATAGCCAGGTCGGTCACGTCCGGGTGTTCCTGGTGGAAGCGGGCGAGGGAATACCCGCGCGCGTCCTCCCACGGGACGATGGCCGCGTCATGCGCTGTCAGACGGGTCAGCAGCTGCTTGAAGGAGATGGGCGCCTCCACCGGCATCATCTCGCACCGGCCGGACTGCTTGCACGCCTCGCGGGCGATCTTCTGCCAGCGCTCCTGCTTTTTGCGGCCGTCCTTGTCATTCAGCTGCACGACGCAGCGGCTCATGGCGACCGGCACCACGCTGCAGGCGCCCAGCTCGACCGCCTTCTGCACGATCAGCTCCATCTTGTCCGCCTTGGGCAGCCCCTGATAGAGGGTGATGCGCAGCCTGGCCTCGGTGGAGGGCAGTTCACCGGTGATGCTGAGCTGCACCCCGCTGTCGGTGATGGCCGCGATCTGACCGGCATAGCGCTTCCCATCGGCAAAGAGCTCGCAACCCTCGCCGATCTTCATCCGCAGCACGCGGGTGGCATGGCGGGCGTCCTCCTCGCAGAGCCAGGCGGCGCCTTCGCACACGCCGCGCTCATCAGCATAAAAGCGGTGCATCAGTCGGGCCTCCTGGACAGGATCGCGACCCATTCGCCCTTGCGGCGGATCTCGAGGATGGTGTAGTTCGCCTCATTCAGCGCATTGACCACGTCCTGCTCGCGCTCCTTGATGATGCCGGAGCAGATGAACAGGCCGTCCTTGACGATGTGGCTGACCAGGGGCTTGGCGAACATGCAGATGACGTCCGCGATGATGTTGGCCACGCAGACCTCGCACACGCCGTCGGTGGATTCCAGCAGATTGCCCTCCACCGCGCGGATGACATGCTCCAGGTGGTTGTGTTCGACATTCTCCTTGGCGACCTTGACGGCAGTGGGATCGATGTCGATGGCCAGAACGTCCTCCGCACCCAGCATCGCTGCGCCGATGGCGAGGATGCCCGAGCCGGTGCCGACGTCGATGACGGAATGGACGGGCTGCTTGAGCATGACGTCCTCCAGCAGCTCCAGACACATGCCTGTGGTCTCATGCGTGCCGGAACCGAAGGCCATACCCGGATCGATCTCCATGACCAGATCATTCTCCTGCGCGTCATAGAGCTCCCAGGTGGGCTTGACCACCAGACGCTTGCCCGCGCGGAAGGGCTTGTAGAACTTCTTCCAGACCTCCGACCAGTCCTCGTCGTGGACGTTGACCGTGTTCATCTCCAGCGTGCCCATGTCGATGCCCAGATCGGCGGCCTTCAGCTCGGCCATGCGGTTCTTCAGGGCGCCCATGCGGTCGGCGAACTTTTCGTCTGGCTCGAACCAGGCATGCACCAGCACGTCCTCGGGGAGGGTGTTGACAAGGTTGGGATCAATGATCTCCCAATAGCCGTTGGGCTTATCGGGATCGGGGATGTCCGCGCGATCCTCCACCATGGTGCCGGTGGCGCCTTCGGTCATCATGGCCTCGGACACAATGTCCGCGCCTGCGGTGGTGGTGTGTATGGTCAGTTCGACCCAATCCATATTGCTCATCTTCCTTTGCTGAAAATAGTAAAACCCATCTATATTATACGGCAGAAAGGCGCGCAGGTCAACCGGTGAAAAAAGCCTTGCGGAGAGCGGCGGACTGTGCTATACTGAGCCTGACAAATACGCGAGGAGGCGCATTCAAATGAAGAAGTTCATCGAAGAATTCAAGAAGTTTGCCCTGCGCGGCAACGTGATCGACCTGGCCGTTGGCGTCATCATCGGCGGTGCGTTCACCAGCATCGTCAATGCGGTGTCCAGCGACTTCATCAAGCCCCTGCTGGGCTTCATCCTCGAGGGTGATCCCGGCCTGATCGGTGAGGCGAAGTGGACCATCGGCCTGGCTGGTGCGGATTTCTTTACCACCGTCATCAATTTCCTGATTACCGCGCTGGTGCTGTTCTGCATCATCAAGGTGTTCAACAAGATCTCCACCATCGGCAAGAAGCCCGAGGAGCCCAAGGCCCCCACCACCAAGAAGTGCCCCTACTGCCTGTCCGAGATCCCGCTGGGCGCCACCCGCTGCGCGCACTGCACGAGCGAACTGCCCAAGGAATGACCGAATGCGATCCTACCATGGCTCTCCTGTCCGCAGGAGGGCCTTTTTGTGTGCGGAAAAAGGCATCGTCACCTGCGCGTCACGGAGAATTCCGCCGGGTTTCACATACTGTACGGACAAAGACCAGCTTCATCGCCTACAATCATCCGCGGACGAAAGCCGTTCCGGGGATGTGTTCGCCGGATCCGCGGATCGGTGCATTCGAAAATCATCCTAATTATAAAGGAGGAGAAAAACGTGATCGAAGTCAGCCATCTGTCGAAGCGGTATGGCACGAACCTGGCCGTGAACGATCTGTCCTTCACCATCCGCAAGGGCGTGATCTACGGGCTGCTCGGCCCCAACGGCGCTGGCAAATCCACCACGATGAACATCATCACCGGCTGTCTTGGCGCAACGGGCGGCGAAGTGCGCGTGGGTGGACATGCCATCGCGGATGATCCCATGGCGGCCAAGCGGCTCATCGGCTATCTGCCGGAACAGCCGCCCCTCTATCAGGACATGACGCCCAAGGAGTACCTGCGGTTCGTCGCGCAGGCCAAGGGCATCCCCCATAAGGACTGGAATGCCCAGCTCCATGCGGTGATGGAGAAGACGCGCATCGCGGATGTGCAGGATCGGCTGATCCGCAATCTGTCGAAGGGGTATAAGCAGCGCGTCGGCATCGCGCAGGCGCTTTTGGGCGACCCGGAGATCATCATCCTGGATGAACCCACCGTCGGCCTGGATCCGGCGCAGATCATCGAGATCCGCGAATTGATCCGCGACCTGGGCCGCGAGCACACGCTGGTGCTGTCCAGCCACATCCTGTCCGAGGTGCAGGCGGTGTGCGACCACATCATGATCATCTCCAAAGGCAAGCTGGTTGCCAGCGACACCCCCGAGAACCTGACCGCGCTCTTTGCGGGCGAAACGACCATCCATCTGGAGGTTATCGGCGGCGAACATGCAGTCCGTGCGGTGCTGGAGGGCATCCCCGAAGCGGAGATCGCCGCCTTGTCCGCCGGGGAGGACGGCACCACCCGCTGTGAACTCCGCCAGCAGGGCGAAGGGGACGTGCGCGCGGCGCTCTTTGGCGCTTTCGCCGAGGCGAAGCTGCCCATCGTCGAGATGAGGCGTGTGCGCGCCAGCCTGGAGGACGTCTTCCTGGAGCTGACGAATGGCGAAAAGTCAGCCGAACTGCCGCAGGACGATGCTGCCGATGATACAGAGGAGGTGGATGAAGCATGACCGCGGTTTTCCGCCGGGAGCTTGGCTCCTATTTCAAGGGCGTGCTGGGATACCTGCTCGGCGCGTTCCTGCTGGTGTTTGCAGGCATCTACACCATGGCCTACAACCTCAGCGGCTACTATTCCAACTTTGAATATGTGCTCTCCGCCATCGGCTTTATCTACCTGATCGCGGTGCCGATCATCTCCATGCGCACCCTCGCGGAGGAAAAGAAGCAGAAGACCGACCAGCTGCTGTATTCCCTGCCAATCAGCCTGACGGGCGTCGTGCTGGGCAAATACCTGGCGATGGTGGCCGTGCTGGCGCTCCCCACGGGCATCATGGCGCTGTATCCGCTGGTGCTCAGCCAGTTCGGCACGGTGTCCTTCGCATCGGCCTATGGTGCGCTGCTCGCCTTCTTCCTCATGGGCGGATGCCTGCTGTCCATCGGCCTGTTCATCTCCTCCATCACCGACAGCCAGGTTGCGGCGGCGGTCATCACCCTGCTGACGATGATGCTGCTCTACTTCATGTCCTCCCTGGCCAGCTTCGTGTCCACCGAGCCATCCGCCTCCCTGACGGCGCTGATGGTGCTCGCGCTGGTCGTGGCGGTGATCTACTACATCATGTCGAAGAACGCCCTCATCGCTGTGGTGATCGGCGCGGCCCTCATCGGCGGCCTGCAGGTGTGGTATCATATCGATAGCAGCGCCTTCTACGGCCTGTTCGGCAGCATGATGAGCGCCATCAGCGTCTTTGACCGGTTTGACACCTTCGTCAACGGCGTCTTTGACATCACGGCCATCGTGTATGATCTGTCCATCACCGGTGTGATGCTCTTCCTGACCACGCAGGTGCTGGAAAAGAGGAGGTGGTCCGAATGAAGAAGCAGCACAAGCCCCTGCGCGCCATGTTCGGCGGACGCTTCCGCGCAGGCAGCTATTCCGTCGCGGCGGCCGCAGCTGTGGTGGCCATCGCCATCTTCCTGAACCTCATCGTGGGGAGCCTGCCCTCCACCATGACCGAGATCGACCTGACGGCAAATTCTATCTACGCCCTGTCCGACCAGACCAAGCGCATCATGGCCTCCCTGGACAAGGATGTGACGCTGTACATCATCTGCAACCAGGGTAATGAAGATGACACCATCCAGCGCCTGCTGAACCGCTATGCCGACCTGTCCGGGCACATCAGGGTCAAGTCGGTCGATCCCACCATCGAGCCGACCTTCCTGACCCGGTATGATCTGGACATCACCCAGCTGTACGAGAACAGCGTGCTGGCGGTCTGCGGTGAACGCAGCCGCTTGGTGGGTTACGACGAGATTTTCGTCACCAGCTATTCCATGGACTACTATTCCTACTCCTATACCTCCACCACCACCTTCGAGGGCGAAAACGCGCTGACCAACGCCATCCACTATGTGTCCAGCGATGATCTGCCTAAGGTGTACGCCCTGTCCGGCCATGGCGAGGAAGTCTTGAGCGACAATATCGAAGCCATGCTCGCCCAGGATAATTTCGATTCCGCCACCCTGTCCATCCTCACTGCGGACGCACTGCCGGAGGATGCCAGCGTGGTCATCATCAACCAGCCTGCCACCGACCTGAATGAGGACGAGGCCGCGCTGCTGATCGACTATGTGCAGGGCGGCGGCAATGTGGTGCTGCTGACGGGCTATATGTCCGTGGACGGCATGCCCAACCTGATGACGCTCACCCGCGCGATGGGTCTGGAACTGGAGGACGGCATCATCATCGAGGGCGACCGGAACATGCGCCTCTCGCGCTATCCGTATTACATCCTGCCGGATGTGTCCAGCCATGACGTGACCGATCCCATCATCAGCGCGGGCTACTACATCCTTTCGCCGCTGGCTCAGCCCATCGTGGAGACCGAATCCCATGAGGCGGACATCACCTGGCTGCTGACGACCTCCGCGTCTGCCTATGCAAAGGTGGATGCGCTGAACATGACCACCACCGCCATGGAGGACGGCGATACGTCCGGCCCCTTCCATGTGGGCGCGGTGTCCGAAATGGGCGGCAAGCTCATCTGGCTCACCGGTGACGGCATGCTGGATTCCAACATTGACAATGCGGTGTCCGGCGCGAACAGCAACCTGCTGCTCAACGCCCTGAACTGGATGGGCGGCCAGGAGGAAGCTATCTCCATCCGCGCCAAGTCCCTCGATGCCACCGGTCTGTCTGTCACCCAGAGCGAGAGCAGCTTCTGGTCGGTCGTGATGATCGGCGTGATTCCCGGTGCGCTTGTGGCGCTTGGCATCATCATTTGGGCAAGGAGGAAGCGTCGATGAATCGCGGAAAGAGAATGCTGGCGCTGCTGATCGCGCTGGTCCTGTGCATCGGCGGCTATTACGGCGTACAGCTGCTTGGTGCCGATCCGGTGACCGTGCAGGAGGAAAGCGGCAAATTCACCCTGAACAGCCACACGGCGGATGACCTGACCGGCCTTTCCTGGCAAAATGACGGGGAAGCCCTGGCCTTCACCTGTGCAGACGGCACATGGACGGTCACGGGCAATGCCGCCTATCCTTTGGATCAGGCCGCCGTGCAGGCCATGGCGGAGGACTTGCTGTCCCTCACCGGCAGCCGTCAGCTGGACGGCGTGACCGATCTCAAGGATTACGGCCTGGCGGAACCGGCCTTCTCCGTCACGGCGGATTGGTCGGACGGCACCTCAACCACCTACGCCATGGGCGACGAAACGCCCTTCGGCGGCAGCTATTACCTGTCTTTGGGGCAGGAGGGCATCGTCTATACGGTGGAGGCGGATGTGTCGGATATCTTCGACACCACCCTGAACGCCCTGACCGTGCTGGACACCATTTCGACTGTATCCGGCGCCGTCCGCCTGACGGTGGGCAGCACGCTGGATGTGGTGAAGGAGGAGACCAGCCGCAGCATCAACGAGGGCGAGGTATGGTATGACAATGCCACCGGTCTCGCGCTGGACGGAACAGCCGTGGAGAAGCTCATCACCGCCGCGAAGGGCATCGCCTGGGATGCTCTGGCGGATGCCACCGCCACGGATGACGCCCTGAGCGCCTACGGGGTGGACGATGCGTCTGCCACCGCCATCACCCTCTATGCCGATGCGGAAACGCCCGCCCTGACCCTGCTCATCGGCGTGCAGAACGCCGCCGGCGACTACTACGCGCGGCTGCCCGGCTCCGCCATGGTCTGCACGGTGGCTGCAAGTGATGTGGCGTCCCTGCTGTCCGCCTCGGCGGAAGCCATGCCCAGCGTGACCCTCATCGACGTGTCGGAGGAGAAACTGCTTTCTGCGGCCTTCACGGCAGGGGAGTATGCCCATACCTGGCAGCCCGTCCATGAAACGGCGGATGCGGAGGATCCCGATGCCGACACTGCCGAAACCGACACCACCGGCGAAGCCCTCTGGCAGGCCCTGGCCGCCCTGAAGGCCGACAGCCGGCTGGACGCCTCCGCAGGCGGCGAAACACTCCTGTCCGTGGCCGTTACGACCGTGGACGGACAGTCCGCCATGCTGACCTTCACCGCCTACGACGCCGATGCCTATGCGCTGAGCGTCCTGGACCGCGCCTTCCTCGTGGATGCCGCGGACGTGGATGCCGTCATCCGCATGCTCCGCGCCGCCGCACAATAACGACCATCCCTCATTCCGGACCGGTGCAGCCGCCCTTCCCGCTGCGCCGGTCATTTCTTTTGCGGAAATTTTCTCTGAGAAAAAGAAAAATACTGCTTGACTTTCCGGCGACCTTGTAGTAAAATATACGTTGGCATCAATAGCTCCGCTAGCCCCGGTAACTATTGAATGAAACAGCCGCGGCGCGCGTGCGACCATCACGCGGGACGCAAACACTCATTGACGATCATCTTAGGGAGGAAACACCTTTGAAGACTTTCATGCCGAAAGCGGCGGACATCACCCGTAAGTGGTATGTTGTCGATGCCGAGGGCCTGGCGCTGGGTCGCGTGGCCAGCCAGGTTGCTAATATCCTGCGCGGTAAGAACAAGCCCATCTACACCCCCAACGTTGATACCGGTGACTATGTCATCATCATCAACTGCGATAAGGTCGTTCTGACCGGCAAGAAGCTGGATCAGAAGATCTACTACAAGCACAGCGGCTTCGTTGGCGGTCTGAAGGAGACCAAGTACCGCAAGCTGATGGCCGAGAAGCCCGAAGAGGCTATGCGTCATGCTGTCGTGGGCATGCTGCCCAAGGGCCCCCTGGGCCGCCAGATGGCGAAGAAGCTCAAGATCTACGCTGGCTCCGAGCATGAGCATGCCGCTCAGCAGCCCGAGAAGCTGGAACTGTAATCAAGCGGAAAGGAGTAACAAACAATGGCTAAGGTTTCTTATAATGCTGTTGGCCGTCGTAAGAAGGCCGTTGCCCGTGTCCGCCTGGTTGCCGGTGAGGGCAAGATCGTCATCAACAAGCGTGACATTGATAACTACTTCGGTCTGGAGACCCTGAAGATGACCGCTCGTCAGCCCCTGACCCTGACCAATACCACCTCCTTCGACGTTCTGGTGAACGTTTGCGGCGGCGGTGTGTCCGGCCAGGCTGGTGCGATCCGTCACGGCATCGCCCGCGCTCTGTGCAAGGCTGATCCCGAACTGCGCGGCACCCTGAAGAAGGCTGGCTTCCTGACCCGTGATCCTCGTATGAAGGAGCGCAAGAAGTACGGCCTGAAGGCTGCCCGTCGTGCGCCTCAGTTCTCCAAGCGCTAATTTCGATATTTCGGACTTGTGTCCGACATGCGATCGCGATTGGATCCCCGAAATCTTCGGATTTCGGGGATTTTTTTCGTTTCAGAAAAACAGGATCAGCCTGATCGTTCCCGAAGGGCAGGGGAGAAAGGGGGTGGCTCTCTTTCGTTGTTGTGCGGCGGGAACCATAGGTTCAGACGTTTCGGAAGGAAGAAAAACATGCATAAATGGTTGAAATTCGACCATTTGTTTGATAGAATACACGGGAACGACAAGAACGTGCGACAAAAGGGCGAAATGTGAGGCGAAATTCACCATGAAGAAGCGCCTGAAGAAATCGACAACCGTGTATAAGCGGCTGCTGATCCTGTTTTTTACGACGCTGATCCCATTTTTTGCCCTCAGCCTGCTGGCGAACCATGTGGCGGAAGAACGCTTGCGGGCGCAGACGGAGGATCGCCTGGAGGCGCAGCTGCAGAGCATGGCGGATAACTATGAGGATCTGCACTTCCGTGTCTATTCCTGGATGAAGGTCAATCTGATGACAGACTACAAGGTGCTGCTGGCGAATGGGAGCATCAACCTGTCTGCCTATCAGTTGGGCTCCTATGTGTACGATCTGTTTTCAAGCTTGCAGGAGCTATCCCAGGTGAGCGATGACATCGCGAATATCACCATCAACAACGTTTTTCTGGTTTGCGTGGCGCTGATCTGCCTTGCGCCGCTGGTGTATGTGCTGGCCGTGTCCTTCT
>CAZIUA010000049.1:0-21019 GCA_964542315.1 uncultured Faecalibacterium sp.
ACCGACGATGATGACGATTAAGGAAACCTATCCTGTCGAGGCGGGCAATATGACCCTCGCGGGGGATGCATCCGCCCGGATCAAGCGCCAGATGAAGCAGCTGGGCGTCCCGGCGTCGGTGGTGCGGCGCGTTTCCGTCGGCACCTATGAGGCGGAGATCAACCTGGTCATCCACTCCAACGGCGGACAGATCGATTTCGAAATCACGCCGGAGCAGATCATCATCCATGTGGCCGATCAGGGGCCGGGCATCCCGGATCTGAAGAAGGCCATGACCGAGGGCTGGTCCACTGCCTCCAATGAGGTGCGGAATCTCGGCTTCGGTGCAGGCATGGGTCTGCCGAATATGAAGCGAAATGCAGATGAATTCACCATTGAGTCCACCGTCGGGGTGGGCACGGATATCAGAATGGTCTTTAATATGTGAGCGGATCACGCGTTGACAAGGGGGGCGATCAGGTGAGGGAAGCGGAGCGATACACGCATTCCGTCCGTCTGGAGGCGGAGAAATGCCGGGGCTGCACCAACTGCCTGAAGCGCTGTCCGACGGATGCCATCCGCATCCGCAACAACCGCGCGGCCATCATCCGCCAGAATTGCATCGACTGCGGCGAATGTGTCCGCGTCTGTCCGCATCACGCAAAGGTCGCTGTGACGGATCCCCTGTCCATCTTGGACGGGTATGAATACCGCATCGCCCTGCCTGCACCGACGCTGTATGTGCAGTTCCCGCAGGTGCATCGGTCGGAGAAGATCATCGCCTCGCTGTACAAGATCGGCTTTGACGAGGTGTTCGAGGTTGCCCGTGCGGCGGAGGTCATCTCCTATGCCATCAGCCGCACGCTCATCAATGAGGATCGCCCTCGCCCGGTGATCTCCTCGGCGTGTCCGGCGGTGGTGCGCCTCATCCAGCAGAAGTACCCGAGTCTGCTGGATAATGTGATCGACATCGTCTCCCCGATGGAGGCGGCGGCACGCATCGCCAAGGACGAATTCGCGAAGAAACATGGCGTCCCCCGGGAGAAGATCGGCGCGTTCTTTATTTCCCCCTGCGCGGCGAAATTCACCGATGTGCGCAATCCAATCGGCATCAGCCAGTCCTCTGTGGACGGCGTGATCGCCATCAAAGATATCTACACCCAGATCCAGGCCCATGTGAAGGATGAATTCACCCCCCTGGAGATCGAGCGCGCCAGCACCGTCGGTGTGCGGTGGGCGATTCCCAGCGGCGAGGCGGAGGCGGTCGGCATGCGTCACTTCCTCTGCGTGGACGGTATTGAAAACGTCAAGCATGCGCTGGATCAGATTGAGGATAACCGCTTTGACCGGCTGGATTATGTGGAGCTGCTGGCCTGCACCAATGGCTGCCTTGGCGGTCCGCTGTCTGTCGAGAACGGCTATGTGGCCAAGAGCCGGCTGAATTCCATCCTGCGCAACACGCCTGACCGGCAGGTGCAGCGGACTGAAATGTTCGACAACGCCCATGAGCGCTTCCGCATGACGGAAAAGATCGAGCCCAACGACGCCCAGCAGCTGACCGGCACCATGCTGGAGCGGCTGGTCAAGGCGACGCGGATCGAGGAGATCGAGGCGGAATTGCCCGGCCTGGACTGCGGCTCCTGCGGTTCGCCGTCCTGTCGCGCGCTGGCGCTGGATATCGTCAGTGGCCATGCGTCGGAGATGAACTGCATCTTCAAGCTCAATGAGCGCATCAGCACCTTGGCGGGCGAAATGGTCAGCCTGGGTGCGTCCACGCGCTTTTCTGTCGGCAAGGATCGGGAAGGCGTGGAAGCGGAGGACACTTCCGCCTCCGCAGGGAAGGAGTGACATCCCATGCTGGTTTCTGAATTTGTGAAGGCTTCCGGTGGACGCGTGCTGACCGGCGATTATGACGACCGCACGATCGACAGCGGCTATACCTGCGACCTGCTCAGCCATGTGATGGGCAAGGGAAGTGCCAATATGGCTTGGATCACCGTGCAGGCGCATATGAATGTCATCGCGGTGGCGGCGCTGCTGGATTTTGCATGCGTCATCATCCCGGAAGGGCTGCCGGTGGAGGAGACCATCGTCAGCAAGGCCGCACAGGAGGACATCATCCTGATCTCCTGCACGCAGACGGCCTATGAACTCGTCGTGCTGCTGGCCCAAAGCGGTGTCCCGGCGGCGCGCAAGGAATGAAGCTCTATTGCGACCTCCACCTCCACTCGTGCCTCTCGCCCTGCGGCGATGCCCTCATGACCCCCAACAACATCGTCGGCATGGCCTTTATCAAGCAGCTGGACGCGATCGCCGTGTGCGACCACAACACTGCGGAGAATCTGCCGGCCATCCAGGCTGTGGCGGATATGATGGGCGTGCTGCTGCTGCCGGGGATGGAGCTGACCACCCGGGAGGAGGCGCATATGCTCTGCTACTTCCCGGATGTGGCCTCGTGCCGCGCCTTCGGGGCGTATGTGTATGCGCATCTGCCGCCCATCCCGAACCGGCCGGAGTTCTTCGGCGTCCAGCAGGTCATGAATGAGCAGGACGAGGAGATCCGCCAGGAGGAACGACTGCTGATCAGCGCGCTGGATCTGAGCTTTGAGGAATGCGAGCGGCAGATCCATGTTCATGGCGGATTGTGCGTTCCGGCGCACATCAATCGGGGCGGAAACGGTGTGCTCAATGCGCTCGGCTTCCTGCCGGGCGGCGCGTCCTATGACGCGCTGGAGGTGTCGGATGCGGTACCTATGCCGCCCATCGACCTGGACGGCTACCGGCTGCTCAGATCATCCGACGCGCATTATCTGGAGAACATCCTCGAACCTTCCTTCACCCTTGAGGTGCGGGAGAAAAGCGTCCGGGCTGTCTTTGACGCCATCGCCGGGCGCGGGTGAGGGTGAGGGAGCGGGAGAAGCTCCCACCAAATTTGTCACTTCACGGTCATCCGTCGTCCGGGCGGAGACGTGATCAAGGGCGTGTTGCTGAATACGCCGGGCAGCATTTCCGGTGCTGCAGCTGCAAACGCAATGTCGCGCGCCATGGTTGCTGCCAGCTTCCATCGGCCTGTCACAGCGCCTTGCGGGATGCACTGTTCCGGGTTTTCTCCCGTGCCGCTTTGGCCGCATTTCCCAGGGATATACCTATATTGTTTAAGGAGGATGGATCAATATGTGTTGCTGTGATTGTAACAACAACATGGACAAGTACGCTGCACTTCAGCAGGTGATCGACGAGCTCAAGCATGAGCAGGGTTGCCTGATGCCCATCATGCAGCGTGCGCAGGACATCTTCGGCTACCTGCCCGAGGATGTTCAGAACTACATCGCCAAGGAGCTGGATATCCCTGTCAGCGATATCTACGGCGTGGCGACCTTCTATGCCCAGTTCAACCTTGAACCCAAGGGCAAGTACATCATCAGCGTCTGCCTGGGCACGGCTTGCTACGTCAAGGGCGCACAGCTGGTGCTGGACAAGCTGGAAGAAGTGCTGGGCGTTCCCGCCGGCAGCACTACCCCCGATGGCGTCTTCACTCTGAACGCCACCCGCTGCCTGGGCGCATGCGGTCTGGCCCCCGTCATCATGGTCAATGACGACGTGTACGGCCGCCTGACCCCCGATCAGATCCCCGGGATCATCGCGAAGTATCGCCCCTGAAACAGGTAAATTGCCATGATGCGTGAACTGGCGGACAATATCATGGATATTGCCCAGAATTCCATCTCAGCCGGCGCGACCCTGACGCAGGTGCATGTGAAAGTCAGCCATGCTGACAACTGCATCACCCTCTGCTTTCAGGATAATGGCTGCGGCATGAGCGAAGAAATGGTCAGGACGGTGACGGAACCCTTCACCACCACGCGGAAAACGCGCAAGGTCGGCCTGGGGCTTCCGCTGCTGAAGATGACAGCGGAAATGACTGGCGGCGAAATGCACATCGCATCCGCTGTGGGCGTGGGCACCGAGGTCACGGCCACCTTCGGGCTTGATCATATCGACCGTCCCCCCATGGGCGACGTGGCTGGGGCGTGGTTCAGCTTAGTGGTGATGAATCCGGATACGGACTTTCTCTTTACCTATGATTACGACGGGCAGACGTTCACCTTCGATACCCGGATCATCCGGGAAACGGTCGCACCTCTGCCTCTGAATCAGATGGAGATATCCGCCTGGATCAAGGATTGTATCAGTCAGGAAATCAACGAACTGCATGGAGGAAAATTTGCATGAAATCTTTGGCAGAACTGCAGGCCATCCGCAATAAGATGATCGATCAGGTCAACCTGCGCAAGGAAGATAACATTGACACCCGTGTGGTGGTCGGTATGGCGACCTGCGGCATCGCGGCGGGCGCACGTCCCGTGATGCTGGAGTTCGTGGAGGAGATCAAGCGCCGCGGCCTGGAGAATGTGACTGTGTCCCAGACCGGCTGCGTTGGCATGTGCCGCCTCGAGCCCATGGTCGATGTGTATGTGAAGGACCAGGAGAAGGTCACCTATGTCCACATGACCCCCGAAAAGGTCGCCCGCGTGGTCAATGACCATATTGTGAATGGCCATCCCGTAGAGGAGTATACCATCGGCTATCAGGGCTGAGGACGGCGCCATCACTCGGCTTTATGCCGAGAGATGGCCCAAATGTAGGTCGGGCCTGCCCGACGAGCGAAAGTCAACGCTTGCGTTGACCGAGCGAAGCCAGCACTCGGGCTTGCGCCGAGGGATGGCCAAAATGTAGGTCGGGCCTGCCCGACGAGCGAAAGTCAACGCTTGCGTTGACCGAGCGAAGCCAGCACTCGGGCTTGCGCCGAGGGATGGCCGAAATAAGGAGGAAAGAAAATGGATCTGATTCGTTCTCATGTGATGGTCTGCGGCGGTACCGGCTGTACCTCTTCGAATTCCGCAGCTGTCATTGCTGAGTTTGAAAAGCAGCTTCTGGAAAAGGGGCTGGATAAGGAAGTTAAGGTCGTCCGCACGGGTTGCTTCGGTCTGTGTGAGGCCGGCCCTGTCTGCATCGTGTACCCCGAAGGTGCGTTCTATTCCCACGTCAAGACGGATGACGTCACCCGTATCGTGGACGAGCACCTGATCAAGGGCCGTATCGTGAAGGATCTGCTGTACAAGGGCGCGATGGATCATCAGACCGAGACCATCAAGTCCCTGGACGAGGTGGATTTCTACAAGAAGCAGAAGCGCGTCGCCCTGCGCAACTGCGGCGTGATCGACCCCGAAAACATCGACGAATACATCGCCTTTGACGGCTATCAGGCGCTGGGCAAGGCTGTCACCGAAATGACGCCCGATGACGTCATCGACGAGATCCTCAAGTCCGGTCTGCGCGGCCGCGGCGGCGCTGGCTTCCCCACCGGCATGAAGTGGAAGTTCGCCAAGAACTCCGTGTCCGAAAAGAAATATGTGTGCTGCAACGCTGACGAGGGCGACCCCGGCGCGTTCATGGACCGCTCCATCCTGGAGGGCGACCCCCATGCTGTCATCGAGGCCATGGCCATTGCTGCCTATGCCATCGGTGCGGATCAGGGCTATGTGTACTGCCGCGCGGAGTACCCCATCGCGGTCAAGCGTCTTCAGATCGCCATCAAGCAGGCCCGTGAATATGGTCTGCTGGGCAAGAACATCTTCGGCAGCAATTTCTCCTTCGATATGGACGTCCGTCTGGGCGCCGGCGCCTTTGTCTGCGGCGAGGAAACCGCTCTGATGACCTCCATCGAGGGTAAGCGCGGCGAGCCCCGTCCCCGTCCTCCGTTCCCCGCGGTGAAGGGCCTGTTCGGCAAGCCCACCATCCTCAACAACGTTGAGACCTATGCCAACGTGCCTCAGATCATCAACAAGGGCGCGGAATGGTTCTGCTCCATGGGCACGGAGAAGTCCAAGGGCACGAAGGTCTTCGCCCTGGGCGGCAAGATCAACAACACCGGCCTGGTGGAAGTCCCCATGGGCACCACCCTGCGCGAGATTATCTACGACATCGGCGGCGGCTGCCCCAATGGCAAGAAGTTCAAGGCTGCGCAGACCGGCGGCCCCTCCGGCGGCTGCATCCCCGCGTCCGAGCTGGATATCGAGATCGACTATGAGAACCTGCTGTCCATCGGCTCCATGATGGGCTCCGGCGGCATGATCGTCATGGACGAGGACAACTGCATGGTCGATATCGCCCGCTTCTTCCTGGACTTTACCGTGGACGAGAGCTGCGGCAAGTGCGCGCCCTGCCGTATCGGCACCAAGCGCATGCTGGAGATCCTGGAGCGCATCGTGGCCGGCAAGGGCCAGGACGGCGATATCGAGAAGCTGGAGGAGCTGGCCAAGACCATCAAGACCACCGCACTGTGCGGCCTGGGTCAGTCTGCGCCCAACCCCATCCTGTCCACGCTGAAGTACTATCGCCATGAGTATGAGGCACACATTTATGAGCATCGCTGCCCCGCTGGCCAGTGCAAGGCGCTGCTGAACTTCAAGATCGATCCCGACAAGTGCAAGGGCTGCACGCTGTGCGCGCGCAACTGCCCCGCCGACTGTATCAGCGGCAAGGTCCGCGTGCCCCATGTGATCGACAACTCCAAGTGCCTCAAGTGCGGCACCTGTATGGAGAAGTGTAAGTTCGGCGCCATCACCAAGGGCTGATCAAACCGGAAGGAGAATAATTGACATGGATATGCTTAACGTTACGATCGATGGCGTGAAGGTCAGCGTTCCTGCCGGTACGACGGTTCTGGAAGCGGCCCGTAAGGCCAACATCCATATTCCCACCCTTTGCTTCCTCAAGGACATCAACGCCATCGGCGCCTGCCGTATGTGCGTGGTGGACGTGGGCGCGCGCTCCCTGGCGGCGGCCTGCGTCATGCCCGTGAGCGAGGGCATGGTCGTCAAGACCAATACCCCTGCCGTTCGCGAGGCACGCAAGTCCGTGCTGGAGCTGATCCTTTCCAACCACAAGCGCGAGTGCCTCTCCTGCACCCGCAGCCAGAAGTGCGAACTGCAGAACCTCGCCCGTGAGCTGGGTGTGGACGAGAATCATTTCCCCGGCGAGAACATCGAGTATCCGCTGGATAACTTCTCTCCCTCCATCGTTCGCGATCCCAACAAGTGCATCCTGTGCCGCCGCTGCCTGGCTGTGTGCCGCAATGTGCAGCAGATCGGCGCGATCGGCGCGGTGGAGCGCGGCTTCAAGACCCAGATCGCTCCTGCGTTCGGCCGCACCATCGACGCGACCAACTGCATCTACTGCGGCCAGTGCATCAATGCCTGCCCCGTGGGCGCGCTGACCGAGAAGGACGACACCGACAAGGTCTGGGCAGCGCTGAACGATCCGGAGAAGATCGTTGTGGTGCAGCCTGCTCCCGCTGTGCGCGTGGCGCTGGGCGAGGAATTCGGCATGCCCATCGGCACCCGCGTGACCGGCAAGATGACGCAGGCCCTCAAGCGCCTGGGCTTCGACAAGATCTTCGATACCGACTTCGCGGCTGACCTGACCATCATGGAGGAGGCCACCGAGCTGGTGGACCGCATCAAGAACGGCGGCGCGCTGCCCATGTTCACCTCCTGCTCTCCGGGATGGATCAAGTATTGCGAGCATAACTTCCCCGAGCTGATCCCGAACCTGTCCTCCTGCAAGTCCCCCATGCAGATGGAAGGCGCGATCATCAAGTCCTACTGGGCCGAGAAGGCGGGCGTGGATCCCTCCAAGATTGTGTCCGTGGCCGTGATGCCCTGCACCTCCAAGAAGTTCGAGGCCTCCCGTCCCGAGATGGCCCTGGGCGGACTGCGCACCGTGGATATCTCCATCACCACCCGTGAGCTGGCCCGCATGATCAAGTCTGCCGGCATCCAGTTCGCGCAGCTCCCCGATGAGGAGTGCTTTGACGAGCTGGTGGCGGAGTCCTCCGGTGCGGCGCCCATCTTCGGCGCGACCGGCGGCGTTATGGAAGCCGCCCTGCGTACCGCGGCTGACTGGCTGGAAGGCCGCAGCGTGGAGAACGTTGAGTATACCGCCCTGCGCGGCATCGAGGGCGTGAAGGAAGCGGAAGTCACCGTCGGCGGCATGAACCTGAAGGTGGCCATCGCCAACTCCACCGGTGCTGCCAAGCAGCTCATCAAGAAGATCCAGTCCGGCGAAGCGACCTATCACTTCGTCGAGGTCATGGCTTGCCCCGGCGGCTGCGTCAACGGCGGCGGTCAGCCCATCGTGGATGCGTCCACCCGCATGGATGTCGATCCCCGCGTGGCGCGCGCCAACGGCCTCTATGCTGAGGATGCGTCCAAGACCATCCGCAAGTCCCACGAGAATCCCGACATCATCAAGGTGTATGCGGATTACCTGGGCCAGCCCGGCAGCCACAAGGCGCATGAGCTGCTCCACACCACCTATGTGAAGCGCTGAGCGACTTAACTGCATATTCCCGGCTAACCGCCTGATTTTCGGGTGGTTAGCTTTTTTTGTCTTGACATCTGTACCTGTTTATGATAATATGAAGTTAACTTCATGAAGTGAGCTTCATATTTGGAGGCAGACGTGAAAACAAGGGTAAAGGAATTCCGCATGCAGGCAGGGATGACCCAGCAGCAGCTCGCTGATCTGGTGCATGTGTCCTCGCGCACCATCATTTCTATCGAGAAGGAGCAGTATAGTCCTTCGCTCATGCTGGCCTATCGCATGGCAGAGATCTTCGGGGTCAGCGTGGAGGAGCTCTGTTGCCTGAAAGAAAACCGTGAACAGAAGGATCGGACGTATGAAACCGTATAAGCAGCTGTCCTTTTCGGAAAAGATCAAATGGCGCAATCGTGCATTAGGCTGCCTGCTGGTGCTGATGCTGATCTACATGGTGGTCGTTGGCGAGATGGATCTGGGGGATTCGCGCATGATGACCCCTTTGGCGCAGCGTGTCAGCCGTATCATTGTCTTCGGCGGAATGATCTAGGTGGGCTGGAAAATGCACCAGAATCGCAAGCTGCTTGCGGATCGTGTACGCCTTCTCGAACAGATGATGCACGAGCAGGATGAGCGCAACCGCTATCTGCATGACAAGAGCGGCGGCGTGGTGTGGGATGTGCTGTTCGTGTGCATGCTGTTCGTCACGCTGACGGCCTCTTTGGTGGATATGCCCGCGTTCTATACCGCACTGACCCTGCTGGCCCTGGCTGTTCTGCTGAAAATCACGGCGTACAGCTTCTATAAGCGGCGTGGGTGATGCGGGAGCCCCGGTCAGCAACGCCGACAAGCTAATATAAAACGTCCTCCGCAGGTGCTTTCTCTGCGGAGGACTTGCTTATTCTTCCAGAAAACGGGCGGCCTGTGTGGCGGCGATGGCGCCGTCCGCCGCGGCGGTGATGACCTGGCGCAGGTGCTTCACACGCACGTCCCCGGCGGCGAATACGCCTGGGATGCTGGTGTGCATGTCCTCATCCGTGCGGATGTAGCCCTGCTCCATGTCCAGCAGGCCGTCAAAGAGCGCAGTGTTGGGCGCATAGCCCACAAAGCCAAACAGGCCGAGCACGCCGCCTTCCTCGCTGGGGCGGAGGATACGCACATCCCCCGTGACCGTGTCGCGCACGGTGATCTCCGTCAGCGCGTCGGCGCCATCCACCTTTTCCACCACGGTGTTCCAGAGGAAATCGATCCTCGGGTCAGCGAAGGCCTTCTCCTGGATACTCTTCACCGCGCGGAGGCTGTCGCGTCGGTGGATGATGGTCACCTTGCGCGCGAACCGGGTGAGGAAGATGGCTTCTTCCACGGCACTGTCGCCGCCGCCGACCACATAGACCTCCTGATCGCGGAAGAACGCGCCGTCACAGGTGGCGCAGAAGGAGATGCCACGCCCGACGAAGGCCTGCTCATTCTCGCAGCCGATGGGCTTGGGGTGCGCGCCCGTGGCGATGATGATGGCCTTGGCACGGTATTCGCCGCTGTGGCCGGTCAGGCATTTCTCCGGGCCGGTGAGATCGACCGAAACGATCTCGTCATAGGCATGTTCCACGCCGAACTGGTCGGCCTGCTGCGACATGCGTTCCGTCAGGGAGAAGCCGCTCTCGCCCTCCAGCAGCTGGCCGGGGTAATTCTCGATATCGTTGGTCAGGGTGATCTGACCGCCTGGCATGGCCTTCTCGATCAGCAGGGTCTTGAGGCACGCGCGGCCTGCATAAATGGCGGCGGACAGCCCGGCCGGGCCAGCACCGAGGATGATCACGTCGTATGTCATGGGGGATCCACTCCTTGCGTTGATGGGGCTTTGTATTGTCATCATAGCACATGCGGCGCAGAATTGCAAACCCCAATTCGCAATGGCGGATCAGTCGAAGCCGCCTGCGGAAAGGTAGCGTTCGCCGCTGTCAGGCAGGAGGATGACGATGGTGCGTCCGGCGAATTCCGGGCGCAGGCCGAGCTGCATGCCTGCCCAAAGCGCCGCGCCGGAAGAGATGCCGGCCAGGATGCCGTGTTCCCGGGCGAGCATCTGCACGCAGGACAGTGCGTCCGCCGTGCGCACGGGGAGGAGTTCATCCACCACAGCAGGGTCGAAGTTCTCCGGGATGAAGTTTGCCCCGATGCCCTGAATGCCATGCGTGCCGGTTCGGCCTTGCGTCAGCAGGGGGGATTCCGCCGGTTCGACGCCAACGATGCGGATGCTGCGGTCGTGCGCCTTGAGGCAGCGTCCGACACCGGTGATGGTGCCGCCCGTGCCGATGCCAGCAACAAATGCGGCGATCTGTCCGCTCGTGTCTGTGAGGATCTCCGGGCCGGTTGTGCGCTCGTGTGCCAAGGGGTTCGCAGGGTTGCTGAACTGTCCCAGCAGGACGCTTCCGGGGCACTGACGGTGCAGCGCTTCCGCCATGCGGACGCTGCCTGACATGCCCTGCGCGCCATCCGTCAGCACGACATCAGCCCCGTAGGCTGCCATCAGACGGCGGCGTTCCGGGCTCATGCTGTCCGGCATGACGATCGTGCAGGCGTACCCGCGCGCTGCTGCGATCATGGCCAGCGAAATGCCCAGATTGCCGCTGGTCGCCTCGATGATCTCGCCGCCGGGCCGCAGAATGCCGCGGTTTTCCGCATCTTCCACCATGGCGAGGGCTGCGCGGTCCTTCACGCTGCCGCTGAGGTTGGCGCTCTCCAGCTTGATGCGCAGGTCAGCTGGGACTCCGTGCAGATCCAGATGTAAAAGCGGTGTATGCCCGATTCGGCTGATGATGTCCGCCATGCGAAAACCTCCCTTGCAGTGCTTGTGTTCATCCTATGCAGCGCCTGCGCCGGCATGCAGCCCTTGCATAGGGCAAACGCCGTGATACAATGGTGGAAAGGAAAAATGTTTTGCGGAGTTCAGTCAGGGGCGGCGGATGATGCGTCTGTATGGGTGTAAGGGCGCTGAGGATCCGCAGTTGGGCTGCAGGAAACGGCGTGGCCTTGCCCTTGCAGAGCGTGAAAGAAGAAAGGATGGCGTACCCATGGCTGAGATCGAGCGCGCGCAAAGCCGTGACGAAACGCTGCGCCGCCTGATGACGGACTACGAGATTCCCATCCGCCGGATGTGCTGCATCTACCACCGGGATGAGCAGCTGGCGGCGGATGCGGTGCAGGAGACCTTCCTCAAGGCGTATCTGGCGCTGGACAAATTCCGCGGCGAGGCCAGCGAAAAGACCTGGCTGACGCGCATCGCCATCAAGGTGTGCCACAGCATGCGGCGCACGGGGTGGATGCGCTTCATCGACCGGCGCGTGACGCTGGACAAGCTGCCGGAACCGACCGTCCAGGCGGATTTCGGCCTGACGGAATTGACGGTGGACATCATGCGCCTGCCGCAGAAGCTCATTGATGTGGTGCTCCTGCATGATTACCAGGGCTTCACCGTCCGCGAGGCCGGTGAATTGCTGGGCATCCCGTATCAGACCGTCATCAGCCGGCTGAACACCGCGCACAAAAAGCTGCGCATGGAACTGAAAGGAGGGACACAATCGTGAACAGAACGCCTCAGGATGTCCGCACGGCAGTGGACACCGTACTGTCCGGTGCGTCCCATGATCCGACGCTTTTCAACCGCGTCGTGAACGCATCGAAAGGGGATGCACCGAAAGTGAAACGCAAATTGACGGCTTCGATGGCCTTTGTATTGATCCTGGTGCTCATGTCCGGCACCGTGGCGCTGGCGACCGCCTATCGCGGCGTGACCTGGTTCCTGACCGACCGGCAGCTCGAGCCTGAAGAGATCAACGCTGACCTGCTCATGCCCGACCTGACCCAAGCGTCCACCAGCGAATGGCTGGATGCCCATGTGCAGGATGCCTACTGGGACGGCAGCATGCTCTCCGTGAGCATCCGCCTGACCACCAAGGATGCGGCGTATCCCTTCGCACTGGCATATGACATTGGCGCGGACGGCGAGAGCTTCGACCGGATCTGGCTGTCCGATGCGGAGGGAAATCCCAACCAGATGGCCCTGGCGGACAGGCGGTCATCACGCTGGACAGCGTGAAGCTCTATCCGGAGGACGGCGAGGACGCGGCCACCGAGCGCTGGCTGGCGCAGCAGCCGGGTGAAACGGAGTCCGCCACGCTGACGGTCACCCTGCCTGCGCTGACCGACCCTGCCGCGGAGCATACGCATGACTGGACGGCCTCCACCTGCGTCCACCGGAGCACCTGCACCATCTGCGGACGCACCACGGGCAGTCTGGGCGAACATGATTTCCAGCCCGGCCCGGCAGAAGGACAGTACACCTGTTCTGTCTGCGGCAACAGCTACGATATCGGCCAATGAAATAAGCGGTATGCCAGTCGCAATGACCGGCATACCGCCTTTTTATGATGTGCTTTGAGCATATGGGACGAAGTCCGCCGCTTAGCCGATGTACTCCTTGCCGCCCATGTACATGCGCAGGGCCTCGGGGATGCGCACGCGGCCATCCGCCTGAAGGTTGTTCTCCAGGAAGGCGATGAGCATACGGGGCGGTGCCACGCAGGTGTTGTTGAGGGTATGCGCGAAGTACTTCTTGCCGTCGTCGCCCTTGACGCGGATCTGCAGACGGCGCGCCTGCGCATCGCCCAGGTTGGAGCAGGAGCCGACCTCGAAATACTTCTTCTGACGGGGGCTCCAGGCCTCCACGTCCACGGACTTGACCTTCAGGTCAGCAAGGTCGCCGGAGCAGCACTCCAGCGTGCGCACGGGGATGTCCATGCTGCGGAAGAAGTCCACGGAATTCTGCCACAGGCGGTCGAACCACATGGGGCTCTCCTCGGGCTTGCAGACCACGATCATCTCCTGCTTTTCGAACTGGTGGATGCGGTACACGCCGCGCTCCTCGATGCCGTGCGCACCGACTTCCTTGCGGAAGCAGGGGGAATAGCTGGTCAGCGTCTGGGGGAGCTGCTTTTCATCCAGGATGGTGTCGATGAACTTGCCGATCATGGAGTGCTCGGACGTACCGATGAGGTAGAGATCCTCGCCCTCGATCTTGTACATCATGTTCTCCATCTCAGCGAAGGACATCACGCCCGTCACCACGTCGCCATGGATCATATAGGGCGGAATGACGTAGGTGAAGCCGCGATCGATCATGAAATCGCGGGCGTAATTGAGGATGGCGCTGTGCAGGCGTGCGATATCGCCCATGAGGTAGTAGAAGCCGTTGCCGGAGGTGCGGCGGGCGCTATCCAGGTCGATGCCGTTCAGGCGCTCCATGATCTCCACATGATAGGGCACCTCGAACTCAGGCACGACGGGCTCGCCGTAGCGCTGCACTTCGACGTTCTCGCTGTCGTCCTTGCCGATCGGCACGCTGGGGTCGATGATGTTGGGGATGACCAGCATGCGCTTGCGGATCTCCGCCTGCAGCTCGTCCTCCTTGGCGGCGAGGCCTTCCAGCTCCGCCTTGCAGGCCGCGACCTTCTCCTTGGCCGCTTCCGCAGCCGCAGCAGCTTCTTCGTCGCCCTTCTTCGCCTTGCCCATCAGACCGCCGATCTCCTTGGAGACCACCTTGATCTGGTTGCGCAGCGCATCCGCCTGCTGGATCGCAGCACGGTACGCCTTGTCCATCTCGATGACCTCGTCCACCAGGGGGAGCTTGGCATCCTGGAACTTCTTCTTGATGTTCTCGCGCACAAGGTCGGGGTTGGTGCGCAGCAGATTGATATCGAGCATCGTATGTTTCCTCCATTCATGATATTAGCAAAAAGGCTTCTCCCCCCGTATATCCGGGACGAGAAGCTCGCGTTGCCACCCAGTTTGCCTGCGAAAAAGAATGCAGGCCACCTCATCGCGCTGTAAGGTGCGCACACCGCCGATTCCTCACCAGCACCCGTCCGGAAATGGAAAGCACGCCGCCGCCTGCTGCCTTGCACCGACCGGCAGTTCTCTGAACAGGCAAATCACCATACCGTTTTCCGTCAAATGGGCATATGTACAGCTGATATTATACAACGGATGCCGCCGGAATGCAAGGGGGCGGACGAAAAAATCCGCCGGGCGCGCCGGTCAGGAAGGATCGTCCTCCCAGGTGCGCTCGGAGATGATATAGCGCGGACGGGCCTTGACCTCCAGATAGATCTTGCCGATGTATTCGCCGATGATGCCCAGGAACAGGCACTGCATGCCGCCCATGAAGCACACGATGCAGGCCAGGCTTGCCCAGCCGGCGACGCTCTTGCCCATGAAGGCGGACACCACTGCCCACAGGATGCCGATGAAGGACAGGAGCATGATGAGCAATCCGGCGAAAAAGACCATCCGGATGGGCTTGACGGACAGGGAGGTGATGCCGTCAAAGGCGAGGGAGAGCATCTTCTTCAGCGGATAATGGCTTTCCCCGGCGATGCGCTCATGACGCTCATAATACACGCTGGTGGACTTGAAGCCGACCAGCGGCACCATGCCGCGCAGGTACAGGTTGACCTCCTTGAAATTGGCGAATTCCTTCAGCGCACGGGCGGAGATCAGGCGGTAATCCGCATGGTTGTAGACCACTTCCACGCCCATGGCAGCCAGCAGCTTGTAGAAGCCTTCCGCCGTGAAGCGCTTGAAGAAGGTATCCGTCTTCCGCTTGGAGCGCACGCCGTAGACGATCTCGCATCCGTCCAGGTAGGCGTCCACCATCTTGTCCATGGCGTTGATGTCATCCTGCCCATCGCAGTCGATGGAAATGGTGATGTCGCAGCGATCCTTTGCCTCCATCAGGCCGGCGAGCACTGCTGCCTGATGACCACGGTTGCGGCTCTGGGCGATGCCCAGGAAGTGCTCGTCCTGACGTGCCAGGCCGCAGATGATCTCCCAGGTGGCATCCTTGCTGCCGTCGTTGACGAAGAGGATGCGGCTTTTGTCGCTGATCTTCTCCGCCGCGATCAGCTGCTGGAGCTTCTCCAGGAACATTCCGCTGGTGATCGGGAGCACCTTCTCCTCGTTATAGCAGGGGATGACGATATACAACACAGGCTGCTGCATGGGAAAACCTCCTTGCGGGTGAATCAAAGCTATTGTATCATAGATAACGAAAAAGGGACAGCTTTTCTTGCGATGCTTCTATATTTTTCAGGCGACCTTCGTCGAATCAGGTGAAAGAGGGTGCAGCGTGTGGACGTTGTCAAGGGCCCTGCCAGCGAAAGGGAAGCGCTCATCCGCCAAATGATCGAAACATATCAAACGCCGCTGATGCGCATGTGCTACTTCTACCTGCATGATGTGCATCTGGCGCAGGACGCCGTGCAGGAGACCTTCATCAAGGCGGTGCGCGCGCTGGATGGCTTCCGGGGCGGATGCGCCATGAAAACCTGGCTGATGCGGATCGCCATGCGCACCTGCTGCGACATGCGGCGGGGGTTCTGGTTCCGGCGGGTGGATCGGCGGGTGACGCCGGAGATGCTGCCCGAACCGCAGGACGATACCGATGCGGATGAGGCGGAATTGACCGTGGCGGTGATGAATCTTCCGCCGAAGGAGCGGGAAGTCATCCTGCTGTACTACTACCAGGACATGAATGTGAATGAAGTGGCAGAAGCCCTGGGGGTGACGCAGCCAACGGTGTCCTACCGTCTGCGCCGCGCCCGGGAACGGCTGCGCACCGTGCTGGAGGAGGGAAAAGGGCATGAATGACCAGCAGAACAAGGCGAAATTCCGGCAGAGCATTGACCATACGCTGTCGGGATTGACGGGCGATCCCTTCCTGTGCCAGCGCGTGATGGCGCATGCAAGGAAAGGAGAAAGCAAAATGAGAGCATGTTGGATAAAGGGCTTCGTTGTGGCGCTGATCGTGGTGCTGTGCATGGGGACGGCCGCGGTGGCCAGCGGTCTCTATGGCGGCAGCATCAGCTGGAAGGGCGATGTGGTCTATGATGAGCAGCCGAATGTGTATGCCGCACCGACAGCAGCGCCCCAGAACACAGAGATTGATCTGAGGCAGCGCATCGGCAACCTGAGCGCCGAATTGCGGGCGGACGGCAAGGTGCTGGTGATCTGGCAGGCGGACGAAAACGGTAAGGCACATATGTCTGTGAGCACCAAGCTGACGCAGGACGTGCAGGAGGTCGAAGTGCTCCGGGCGATCGTCGTCCAGGCGGGATTCCCCTGGCCGCGCATTCCTGATGGGTACGAGTTGGCGCAGGGCACGGTGTTCTATGCCTGCCGCGAGGGCAGCGAATGGCAGCTGACCGACACGCAGGATCAGGGGGATGGCCTCACCGCCGAATGGTACGCACTGACGGATGCGGATGCGCTCGTCAGCGGCTATGATCTGCTGCTGCACAAGAATGGCGTCGCAGAGCAGTATATCGGCGTGTATGTGGACATGCAGGAGCTCAGCGATCCGCAGGAGGCGTTCATTGGCTTCCACGAGGGCGAGCACTTCGAGGTGCTGGACGTTCCCGGCATGGACGATGCCATTGCCGTCACTGGCGACACCTGTCAGTTAAACATGCGGTGCGTGCTGGGCGAACAGATCCGTGTGCGGACGCTGTGTACGGGGGAAGAACCGGAAACGGTGTCCTACGGCGAGATCAGCATGAATGTGTTCTCCACGGTGGAGGACGCAGCGACCCTGCAGGCGATGTTTGCTGAATGACCCATGGGGGGCTCCGGCCTCCCTTTTTCGTGCACTGATCACAAAAAAAGCCGCCCGTGCGGGTCGGCTCCAGCTTGTCAAAAAGCAAGCCGTTCACATCAGTTACTCGCCGTCGGCAGACTGCAAATCGAAAATCGGCGACATGCGCGGCGATTTTCGTGCGATTTTGCTTGCAAAAATCGCTTCCTTACACGGAGGAACGGCCGTCAGGGCGTTTCAAGCCCTGACAGTGACGGAGTGCAAACTCAAAAAAGTGGCTTTCGCCACTTTTTTGACACCCTGAAGCCGCCCGTGCGGGTCGGCTCTTCATCATTCGCGCCCGTAGATGTCCTCATACAGCCCCAGCTCGATCAGCTTGTCGCGCAGGGTCTGCATGTCCTCCCACGCCTCGCGCTTTTTCGCTGGATCGCGCAGCAGCGCACTGGGGTGGTAGGTGGGCAGCATCCAGGTGCCTTTGCTGTTGAACCAGCGGCCGCGGTCGCGCGTGATGCGGATCTCCGGGCCGATGCTGTATTTCGCCGCGGTGGCGCCCAAGAGCACGATGACCTTCGGCCGGATGAGCGCCACCTGATTGCGCAGATGGAGCATGCATGCGGCGGCCTCGGCTTCCTCCGGGACGCGGTTATGCGGCGGACGGCATTTGACGATATTGCCGATGTACACCCGGTCACGGGGCAGGGAAATGGCAGCGAGCATCTTGGTCAGCAGCTGACCGGCCGGGCCGACGAAGGCCAGCCCTTCCTCGTCCTCCACCTGTCCGGGCCCTTCGCCGATGAACATCAGCGGCGCATGGACATCGCCCTGTCCGGGGACTTTGTTGCGGATGCCCTGATACAGCGGACACAGCGCGCACTGCTCCACCTGCTGATGGAACAGCGCCCACGTCATTTCGGCCATGCGAATGCCTCCTTTGCAGCGATGCGGCGGATCAGAAGTGCTTTTGCAGCAGGATGAAGGACTGGTTCATATCGTTGACGAGCCAGTTGACCAGGCTGACGAGCATCGTCACCAGCAGCAGGATGGCTGCGGTGCCAAGGATGATGCCTGCGAAGTCCGCCAGGCCGGAGAGCAGCTGCCAGTTGCTGCGCCGAAGCTCAGCGAGCTCCTCGTCCGTCAGCAGATCCTCCGCGAGGGGATCATCATCCATGTCGTCATCAAATACGCCGGAGAACAGCCCGGAATAGCCGCTGTCGTCCTCTTCCGGCGGCAGGGGTTCCTCCCAGGTGCCGTCGGCGTCCTCCTCGTCAGGCTGGAAGGCATCATCCGCCCATGCGGCGGGATCGATGGGCTGCCCGCCCCATGTATCGGGAAGGTCCGCCTTGTCCGCCGGGATGGCGTAGTCCTCCTCCGTATAGACCCGATCCTCCTCCGGATCCTGGGTTTGCACGGGCGGATACATGCTTGCCCGGCGCTGTCTGGTCGTGGCCATAGTGAGCCTCCCTCGCTAAGATTTACAACATTGAAACGAATTGGGGGAACAAAACCCTGCCGGCAAACGTTGAATGTGTGTCAGACGTAATCCAGCCAGGGCGCATCGGCCTCCTCGCGGCCGGTGAGGGCGCCTTCGCTGCTCAGGGCGGGGAAGTCGAGCTGGCGCAGTGCCTCGTAGAGCACGATGGCCACGGAGTTGGACAGGTTCAGACTGCGCGCTTCGGGGCGCATGGGGATGCGCACGCAGCGGTCATAGACGCGCTCGAGCAGGTTCTCGGGCAGGCCGCGCGTTTCGCAGCCGAACACGAGGAAGTCCCCGTCCTGATAGGCGGCCTCATGATAGCCGTGCGGCGCCTTCGTGCTGGCGAAGTGCATGCGGGCGTTGGGGTGCGCGGCCAGGAAGGATTCCATGTCCGGCCAGACGTGATAGGTCATCAGGTTCCAGTAGTCCAGTCCGGCGCGCTTGAGGTACTTGTCTGCCAGGGAAAAGCCAAGCGGCTCGATCAGGTGAAGAGTCGCACCGGTGGCGGCGCAGGTGCGGGCGATATTGCCCGTGTTTTGCGGAATCTCCGGGTGAACAAGGACGATGTTGAGCGACATGCTGCTGCCTCCGTGATGAATAGTGGCGCCGCGAAACGCGTGATGCGGATGAAATCAACTGCGAAAAGGGGCTGAATGCCTTGACAGCATCGCGTCCGGGCATATATAATACATTACAGGAAAGAAAGTGGGGTATTTTGTCATGAAAAAGCTGATCGCTCTTTTGCTGCTGCTGATGCTGCTGCCCACGATGGCGCTGGCGGAACTGATGTACATCCTGCCGGAAAGCAACACCAGACAGCTGGAATGGGATGAGGTGGCTGAGTGGGATTATGAATCCCTCGGCTATGCCTTCAATGAGATCTTCGCGCGCCATGGGTATGATTTCATTCCCGGCGGCGAATACGAATACTATTTCCAGACCAGGCCGTGGTATCATGCCAACGGCACCTACAACAACCAGCGGGACTGCTATCCGCGCCTGAGCGATGTGGAGTGGTTCAACTACGACCTGATCCGCGAGGTGCGCGAATACAAGCAGGTCTACGGCGATTGGGGACGTTCTGTCTGGGAGGCCTTCACCACCGGCTTCTCGACCCTGCAGGGCTTCGAGTATATCGAGCTGCGAGCTGATCAGCGCCTGGAGGTATATTCCGCCCCGTCGAAGACTTCCTGGCGAGGCGCCAACGGCAAGGCACTGCTCTCCACCAATGGTGCGGTGTATGCCGCCGGTTGGGAGAGTGGCTGGCTGCTGGTGATGTATGAGACCAACAAGGGTTCTGTGCGCGTTGGCTATGTGGATTCCACGGCCATCCGCGGCGGCGTGCCGATCGATGAGAACCTGAACTTCTCCTACGCGGATGCTAAGGTGCTGACCGAGTGCGCCCTCACGGACGATCCTGCGCGGACGAACACCACCATCAGCATGCTGCGCGCGGGCACGCAGGTCACCTGGCTGACGCGCTTTTACAACCATGCCGCATGGGATTATGTGCAGACCACCGTCGGCGGACAGACTGTTCGCGGCTTCGTGCCGGCCGGCAGCCTGGACATCACCCGCACGGCGGATCCGCTGGAGAGCGTCAGCCACAAGTGATGCGCCATCAGCGCTCGCTGTCAAAGAGCGCCGTCACCGCGCTGAACAGGCTTTCACGAATGCCGGGGAACTGCTGCCTGCTCTGGCGGATGAACTGCTTCACGTCCTCGCGGCGGGTATGCCCGTCCGCCGGACAGGGGTTGGCAGTCACGGGCAGCTCATAACGCCGGGTGAAGCCGATGACGTCGCGTTCCTCCACATAGAGCATGGGACGCAGGACGCGCAGGCCGGTCTTGTCCAGCTGCGTCACCGGCGGAAAACAGTCGTATCGCCCTTCCAGCAGCAGGTTCATCAGGCTCGTCTCGATAAAGTCGTCCTTGTGGTGGGCATACGCGATTTTTCCACAGCCCATTTCCAGTGCGGCGGCATTCAAGGCACCCTTGCGCATTTTCGCACACAATGCGCAGGGGTTCTTTTCTTTCCGCTCCTCAAAGACGATCTGGTAGATCTGCGTTTTGACCGTGCGGAAGGGGACATCCTGTGCGCGGCAGAACTCCTCCATGCGGCGGAGACTCTCCTCTGGCATGCCGGCGCCCACATCCACATGGATGGCGCACAATTCAAACGGCACAGGATAAAACCGGCGCAGCGCGGACAGCCCCATCAGCAGACAGAGGCTGTCCTTGCCGCCGGAAAGTCCGACGGCGATGCGGTCGCCGGGCTGGATCATGTCATAGCGCTGGATGCACTGACGCAGCAGACTGGTCAGCCGTTGCAGATCCATGGACATTACAGCGCACCGCCGATGTTTTCCAGGTGCATGCGCGCAGCCACCGCATTGCCGGGATTGGTGTTCTCCAGCGTCATGGGGATGTTATGCGCCTTGGCCAGGCCGCACAGGGGCGCGTAATCCATATCACCCAGGCCGCATGCGCAGGAGACCACATTGCTGAACACATCCGTGTTGTCCACCGTGGCCTTGATGC
>CAZIUA010000050.1:0-20946 GCA_964542315.1 uncultured Faecalibacterium sp.
ACCAAGGCGGATCGCCAGATGCACGGCTACGGCGTGAAAAGCATCAAGCGCACGGATGAGCGCCCCCCTTTTCTCGCGGGGACTTCGTCCCTCTTTGCGCGATTGAGTCAATGAAGCATTCATACAGTTCCCGCGTGTAGCATTGAGGGGGGAATATTCAAACAGCACCCGCGTGGAGCGTTGAGGGGTTGTTCCATAGCCTCAGGAGGCGGACAAGTAAGGCGGCTGCATCGAAGCCTCACAAAGGAACGATGCGGCGATTATTCAGGGGATTGCTTCCTGTTTTTATTCCAACTATGGAAGATAAGACGACTGTGCAGGAATATTCAATTCAAAGCAATCCCCTGAATCCAGAGCCGCCAAACATATGCAGCCGCCTTCACCGAACGTAACAGGTTAAGCGGGGGTCTGGGGGGAGGCTTCGCCTCTTTTCACGCGGGGACTTCGTCCCTTTTTTCGCGATTGAGTTGATTGCATCTGCATACTGTTCCCGCGTGGAGCATGTCCCGTTTTGCGCGATTGAGTAAATGAAGCATTCAAACAGCGCCCGCGTGGGGCGTTGTTTTTTCGTTTCTCCCCCTCGAATGCAAGAAAAAGGTCGAAGGACTGAGGGTTGCTGATGAGGTGCAAAAGTGCTATAATACCGGGAGCTGAGGGATTAGCTGTATACAAAGGAACGAGGAAGGAACATCTCCTTATGTTCACAGAGAAAATGAAGGAAAGCCTTTGCTATCTGCGCGCGTTTGTCGTCTGGGCGGTGCTGAGCGCGCTGGTGGGCGCAGTCTGCGGTCTGGTGGGCGGCGTTTTCGCCCTTGCGGTGGAGGGCGCGACCCATCTGCGTCAGCAGCTGACGTGGCTCCCCTGGCTGATGCCCGTGGCCGGTCTGATCATCGCCGGGCTGTATCATGCCCTGCGGCTGCCCCTGTCCATCGGCACGGATGAGATCATCAAGACTGTCCGCACGCAGGAGGGCGTGTCCATCAAAATGGCTCCCGCGATCTTCGCATCCACCGTGCTGACCCACCTCACCGGCGGTTCTGCCGGGCGCGAGGGCGCGGCGCTCCAGCTGGGTGGTTCCATCGGCGTGGCAATGTCCCGCCTGCTCAAGCCCCTGGGGGACAATCGGCGTATCTTCCAGCTTTGCGGCATGGCGGCGCTGTTTTCTGCCCTGTTCGGCACGCCCCTGGCGGCCACGATCTTCGTGCTGGAGATCATTGACATCGGCAAGTTCAACCATCGGGCGCTGCTTCCCTGCCTGATCTCTGCCCTGGCGGCGCAGCAGGTCGCACTGGCCATCGGCGCCCCGGCGGAAGCCTTCCCTCTGGCGGATGGTTTGGCTTCCGTCAGCGCGGTGACGCTCCTCCAGGCGGGCGGCGTCGGCCTGTGCTGCGGCGTGATCGCCATCCTCTTTTGCTATGTGATGCATTTCGCCGGGCGGACGCTGCGCCGCCTGCTGGCGAATGATTATCTGCGCATCGCCCTGGGCGGCGCGGTGGTGGCGCTGCTGGCGGCAATCCTCGGCACGACGGATTATCAGGGCAGCGGCATGCCGGTGATCCTGACCGCCCTGCAGGGGGATGCAAAGCCCTGGGCCTTCGCGCTGAAGATCCTCTTTACCGCGCTGACGCTGGGCGTGGGCTTCAAGGGCGGCGAGATCGTCCCCTCCTTCTTCGTGGGTGCGACGCTGGGCTGCACGGTGGCGCCGCTGATGGGGTTGGATCCGGCCCTGGGCGCGGCGCTGGGGCTGGTGGCTCTGTTCTGCGGCGTGACCAATGGCGCGCTGGCTTCCATCGCGCTGGCAACGGAGCTCTTTGGCGTGGAATATCTCCCCCTCTTTGCCGTGGCCGCGGCGGTCAGCTATGCCCTGAGCGGCCATGTCAGCCTGTATCATACCCAGGCTTTCTCCGAGGAAAAGATGGGGCATCGCGAGCTGGCGGGGCAGCAGTCGGCCCATGCGGCCTGAGTGCGCGGCGTTCAAAATGGTCGTGCATTTGCGTCGCTACCGCAGTTGTCTAACGGAAGGAGCGTTCCCACTGGCATAGCCGTTTGCATGCGGCTATGCTTTTTTTGTTGCCATGCCAAAGGCACAAAGGCAGAAACGAAAAGGTGCAAACGCACAATTGACGGAGAAAACGGCTTTGTTAGCCATGTCATAAAAATAGAATAGCTCACCGTAAATGATAAAAATCATCAAAAAATCACGCAAAAGGTGCAAATGCACACTGATAAATGTTGACAAAAACACTTGCAGGGAGTACAATGAAAACAGATACAACGATTCGGAGGTGCGTCTATGAAACACATCCGCATGATCGCGGCAGCGCTGGTGGCAGTGGTGCTGCTGTTTGCCGTCATGATGCTGACGGGCAATGACGGCGTTCGTGAAACGACATGGATCAGCCGGGATGTGCAGGATCTTCCGCGGACGACGGCGGAGGATGCGGTGCGCGTGGCAGATGTCATGACGGCGAGCGAGGGCTGCGAGGTGCTGTCGGAGCATGAGGGCCGTGAACGGGTGGTCCGCCTGGATACGGACGGAACGCTGACGCTGACGCTCGATGTGCCGGAGGCAGGGGATTATCGCCTGCTGATGGGGTATCACACCCTGGAGGGCAAGGGCATCGACATGGAGTTCACGCTCCTGGTGGATGGTCAGCCCTATGGCGACGGCACGACCGTGACCTCCCTGAATCGTGTCTGGGTGGATGACGGCGCACCCAAGCGCACCAGCACGGGCAACGACCTGCGCCCCAAGCAGGTGGAGCGCTTCATCTGGACGGAAGCGCTGCTGGCGGATACCAACGCGGCCTCCGGTGAGGCAACGGTGTCCCTGAGTGCGGGGGGACACACCATCACGCTGATGAACCTGCGCGACGCGCTGGTGCTTGACTACATCCGCCTCCAGGGAGAGGAAACGCTGCCCACCTATGCGGAATACAGCGCTGCCCATGGGGCGGTGCAGACCGAGCCGATGCAGCTGCTCCTTCAGGCGGAGAACACGCTGAGCAAGTCTGCCTCGGCGATCTACCCCACCTATGACCGTACCTCCTCCTACACCCAGCCCTACCACCCTACGCAGATGCGCCTGAACACCATCGGCGCCAGCGGCTGGAAGCAGGTGGGCGAATGGATCGAGTGGGAGCTGGAGGTCCCGGCGGACGGGCTGTATCAAATTGGCCTGCGCTATCATCAGAATCAGCTCAAGGGCTATTACGTCACCCGGCGCGTGATGCTGGATGGCCAGGTCCCCTTTGCGGAGCTGGAGGCGGTGAAGTTCACCTACCATGCCGACTGGGATTACATGCCCCTGGGCGACGACCGATCCTCCCCCTACCTGTTCTACCTGACGCAGGGCAAACACACCCTGCGCATGCAGGTGACGCTGGGCGATATGGCTCCCCTGCTGGAGGAAATGCAGGAGACCGTCTACGCCCTCAATGAACTGTATCGTCAGATCATCATGATCACCGGCACCGAGCCGGACTTCTACCGCGATTATTATCTGGAAAAGGTCATCCCCGATCTGGAGGGCCGCCTGGTCACCCTGGCCGACACGCTCGACCAGTATCAGGCGGAGATGGATGCCCGCCTGGGTGCGCACAGCACCGCCGGACAGACCATCCAGGTGCTTTCCTATCAGATGCGTGAATTCGCTAAGGAGCCCTACACGATCCAGAAGCGCCTGACGACCTTCTCCTCCAATATTTCCTCCTTTGCGGAATGGATCCTGTCCGTCCGCGAGCAGCCGCTGGAGATTGACTACTTCGTGCTCAGCAGCGCTGGAGAAAACTACACACACCGCAATGACAATCTCATCGACGCGGCCAAGCGCGAGGTGAGCGCGTTCCTCGGCTCCTTCACGCAGGATTACAACACCTTCGGCGAAAATGCCGAGGGCGCCCAGCAGGAGCCCATCACCGTCTGGCTGTCCACGGGCCGCGATCAGGCCACGGTCATCAACCGCCTGATCGAGGAGGGCTTCACCGCCCAGACCGGTGTGCCGGTCAATTTGCAGCTGGTGACCGGCGCGCTCCTCAAGGCGACCATCGCCGGCCAGGGCCCGGATGTGAACCTGTTCACCGGCCGCGGCGAGGTGATGAACCTGGCCTTCCGCGGTGCGCTGGCGGACCTGAGCGGGATGGAGGGCTATGAGGCCTCGGCTGCTGCCCTGCGGGACGGCGCGCAGATCCCCTACACCTTCGATGGCGGCGTGTACGGCCTGGCCGAGGGGCAGGACTTCCTGATGATGTTCGTGCGTGACGACGTCCTGGAGGACCTGAAGCTGGAGGTGCCGCAGACCTGGACGGAGCTGATGAACATCGCCCCCATCCTCCAGAGCAACAACCTGGGCATCGGCCTGCCCTATGCGACGCTGGACGGCAACACCGTGCTGAGCAACGGCGTGGGCCTGACGAACCTGTTCCCTTCCCTGCTGCTGCAAAAGGGCGGCAGCATCTACACCGAGGATCACCGTGCCACGCTCCTGCATGAGCCGGTGGCCAATGCGGCCTTCCGCATGTGGACGGATTTCTACACCCAGTATGACTACGAGCTGTACAAGGATGATTTCACCCGCTTCCGCACGGGCGAGATGCCGGTGATCATCTGTTCCTACGGCATGTATACCCGCCTGGAAGGCACTGCGCCGGAGATCGCGGGCAAGTGGAGCATGCATCTGCTGCCCGGCACTGAGCAGGCGGATGGCACGGTGGATCACACCAGCGCGGCCAATGGTTCCGCCGCAGTGATGCTGGCGGACTGCACGAATCCCGATGCCTGCTGGCAGTTCCTGCGCTGGTGGGTCAGCGCGGAGACGCAGGCGGCCTATGCCCGGGATATCGAGGCAGACCTGGGCGTGCTGGGCCGTCATACCACCGCCAACAAGGAAGCCTTCAGCGTGTCCAACTGGTCTATCCACGATCAGCGGATGCTGGAGGAACAGTGGCAATGGGTGTGTGAACTTCCGGAGATCCCGGGCGGCTACTATGTGTCCCGCAATCTGGACAACGCCTTCCGTGCGGTGGTGCTGTCGGATGAGGATCCCCGCGAGAGCCTGTTCTACTGGACGAGCTCCACCAATGAGGAGATCCTGCGCAAACGCCAAGAAATGGGTCTGGAGTAAAGGAGGCGGCTGAGAAAACATGAAATCGCAATCGGTTCAGCGTGGCACGCTGCTCAAGCGGATCAAGCGCCACCGGGAGAGCTATCAGCTGCTGCTGCCCTATCTGCTCTTTTTCACGGTGTTCACCCTGGCGCCCGTGGCGGTGGCCGTGGTGCTTTCCTTCACGGAGTATAACATGCTCCAGCCGCCGCGCTTTGTGTTTCTGGCAAACTACACCCGCATGTTCCTGGAGGACAATGTGTTCCTCACCGCGGTGAGCAACACGCTCAAGATCGCCGTGGTGATCGGCCCGGTCAGCTACATGCTGTGCTTCTTCATCGCCTGGGTCATCAACGACCTGAAACCGGCGGCTCGCTCCTTCCTGACGGCGCTGTTCTACATCCCCACGGTGGTGGGCGGCGCGGCCTGGGCGGTGTGGCGCCTGCTCCTGAGCGGCGACCAGTATGGCCTGCTCAACAACATCCTCATGTCCGTGGGCATCATCTATGAGCCCATCGCCTGGCTGACCGAGGAGAGCACCATCCTGCCGGTGCTGATCGTGGTGCAGCTGTGGATGAGCATGGGCATCAGCTTCCTGTCCTTCATCGCCGGCATGCAGACCGTGGACGTCTCCCTCTATGAGGCCGGCATGATGGACGGCATCAAGAATCGCTTTCAGGAGCTGTGGTATATCACCCTGCCGGCCATGGTGCCTCAGTTGATCTTTGGCGCGGTGATGCAGATCATCTCGGCCTTCACCGTGGCGGATGTGTCCGTGCAGCTGGCGGGCCTGCCCTCGACGAACTATGCCGGCGAGACCATCGTCACCCACATCATGGACTATGGCAGCATCCGCTATGAATTCGGCTATGCCTGCGCGATGAGCGTCGTGCTGGTGCTGCTGATGCAGGGCGTGCGTGCGCTGGTGACGAAGCTGCTGAGCAAGGTCGGCACCTGATGCGCCGGAAAGGAGTCAAGATGAAACAAGTTGCCAAACGCGGGCATTTTCACCGCAAGGGGCGCGTGGGCATGAAGAAGCGCCGCTCCAGAACAGGCAGCGTGCTGCTGTTCCTGCTCATCTTCCTGCTGGCGGCGTTCATGGCCTTCCCGCTGTATTACACGGTGATCCAATCGCTCAAGCCGATCGAGGAGATCTTCCGTTTCCCGCCCACCCTCTATGTCAGCCGCCCGGTGCTGGACAACTATGGCGAGATGTTCCGCATCCTGGCCAACATGTGGGTGCCGCTGTCCCGCTATCTGTTCAACACGCTGTTCATCGCTGTGCTGGGCACGGGGCTGCATGTGCTGCTGGCGGGCATGGCGGCCTATCCGCTGGCCAAGCATGACTTCCCCGGCCGGGATCTGATCTTCGGCGTCATCATGCTGGGTCTGCTCTTTGTCAATCAGGTGACGTTCGTGCCCTCCTTCGTGATCATCTCCAAGCTGGGCATCCTCAACACCTATCTGGCTTACCTCCTGCCCTCCATCGGTGTGTCCCTGGGTCTGTTCCTGATGCGTCAGTTCATCTCCCAGCTCCCCGACAGTATGCTGGAGGCCGCCAAGATCGACGGCGCGTCGGAGCACCGCGTGTTCTTCAGCATCGTGTTCCCCAGCATCAAGCCGGCGGTCATCACCGTCATCATCTTCCAGTTCATCAACCTGTGGAATGGCCTGCCCTCCGACGTGGTGTACAACGAGGAGCTCAAGTCCCTGACCCAGGCCATGTCCCAGATCACGGCCGCCAACGCCTACGCGCGCTACGGCCCGTCCATGGCGGCGTCCGTCGTCATGATGATCCCCCCCATTGTGATTTTCGTGTCCCTGCAGAGCCAGGTCATTGAAACGATGACCAGCGCCGGCATCAAGGGATAAGACAGAGGAGGCGACACAAATGCGAAAACTGCTCAGGCTCGTCCTTCTCTCCCTGCTGATGGTCAGCGTTGCCGCCCCCGCCCTGGCGGATGTCCCCTATGCGTCCTATACCTATGACGAGTGGGATCGCTCGGTGGCCGCGCCGGTGGGCTACACCGTGGAAAAGACGGTGTACGGCGTGATGACCGAAAGCGGCGCATGGAAGGAAGCGCAGGACCTGATCACCGCGCCGGACGGGCGCATCCTGGTGGCGGATGCGGGCAATAACCGCATCCTGGAGTATGACGCGGACTTCCATCTCCTGCGGACGATCACCGAATTCCAGCGGGATGGCGAGGTGCTGCCCGTCACCCGGCCCACCGGCTTGCACCTGAGCGCGGACGGCGAGCTCTATGTGGCCATGTCCAGCGCCGCACAGGCCGTCGTGGCAGACCTGGAGACACTTCAGGTCGAGATGGTCATCGAGAACCTTCAGCATGCCCTGCTGGGCAGCGACTTCTCCTTCGTTCCGGCCAAGATCGGCACGGATCAGGCGGGCCGCATCTACATCCTCAGCACGGGCTGCTACTCCGGCTTGCTCCAGTTCTCCCCCCAGGGTGAATTCATGGGCTATTACGGCAGCAACAAGGTGGCCGTGACGGCGGAGGTCATCTTCCAATATTACTGGAAGTCCATCATGACCGATGCGCAGCGCGCCAACATGACCAGCATCCTGCCGGTGGAGTATTCCAACCTCCACTGCGGCGCGGATGGCTTCGTCTATGCCACCACCGTCGGCACGGATACGCCCGTCAATCAGGTCAAGCGCCTGAATCCGCTGGGCAACAACACCCTCTATGCCCGCGGCGGCAAGGAGATCAACTTCGGCGATGAGGAGCTGGCAACGGTCAAGAGCGCATTCGCGATGGTGCAGCGCATGCCCACCTTCGTGGATGTGGTCACGACGGAGGACTGCGAGTTCATCTATGCGGTCGATCAGGCCTATGGGCGCGTCTTTGAGCGCGACCGCAACGGCAACCTGATCGCGGTGTTCGGCGCCCTGGGCGAGCAGGAAGGCACCTTCAAGCAGCCTGCGGCCATCGCCCTGGCGGACGGCCGCGTGCTGGTGCTGGATACCGGCAAGAGCAGCGTGACCGTGTTTGCACCCACCGAGTATGTGGCGCTGGTGCATCAGGCTGTGCTGTTGTACAACGCAGGCGAGTACGCTGCTTCCCGCGATGTGTGGGAGGAGGTGCTGCGGCGCAACACGAATGCGACCCAGGCCTATGCGGGCGTCGGCCGCGCGCTGCTCAAGGAGAACCGCTATGAGGAAGCGCTGGAATACTTCAAGCTGGGCGACAGTCGCGAGGAGTATTCCCAAGCGTACCGCATCGTCCGCCTGAATGCCATCCGCGACAATGCCCCCTGGGTGGTCTGCGCGGTGGTGGCAGCAGTGGTGGTGCTCAAGCTCCTGAGCCTGCTGATGCGTCGTCTGGGCTGGAACAAGGCGCTCAGAAACGCCGCCGGCCGCCTGTTGGATGTGGTGCATCTCTCCCGGCATACGGTGTTCCCTCATGTGCTGACCCATCCCTTTGACGGTTTTGGGCAGATCCGCTTCACCCGCGGCGTGGCCCGGTGGCCGTCGGTGGTGATTCTGGTGCTCTATGTCATCGCGACGATCTATCAGTTCGTCGGGACGGGTTATCTGTTCAATGAGAACAACATCGCGGATATCAACCTGTGGCTGCTGCTGGCCAAGTCCCTGGGCGTGGTGGCGGTGTTCATCGCGGCGCAGTGGTCCATGGCGATCCTCACCAACGGCAGCGGCCGGTTCAAGGATATCTTCATCACTACCTGCTATGCGCTGGCGCCCTACACCCTTTGCCTGTTCGTCGGCACCTGGCTGAGCAACTACATGATCCTGGATGAGATGTACGCCGAGTATATCATCCTGATCGGCCTGGCCTGGAGCGCGATGCTGCTGGTGATCGGCACGATGACCATCCACGAGCTGTCCTTCGCGCGGGCGCTGGGCTTCCTGCTGCTGACGGTGGCCGCGATGGCGGTGATCCTCTTTGTGATGGTGCTGTTCTATACGCTGCTGATGCAGCTGTGTACGTTTGTCTACACGCTCTATGTTGAGATCGTGTTCCGCATGTAAAGGAGGCGCGCTGATGATGAAAAAGATCCTGATTCTTCTTCTGCTGTGCCTCCTGCCGGTCACGGCCCTTGCGGAGGTGGCCACGGTGGCCGAAAACGAGCATCTGACCCTACAGTATGACACGGTGGAAAGCCAGATCATCCTGACGGACAAGCGCACGGGGGAGACCTGGCGCTCGACACCGGACAATATCGACCAGGACGGCCGGGCCACGGGCGTGAACAAGATCAACCGCCAGAGCGACCTGATCGTGCAGTATCACAACAGCTCCTATGTGACCAACCAGGTCAACAGCTATACCGGCTCGATCAAGAAGGGTGATTTCACCTGGGAGGCGATCGAGAACGGCGTCCGCATCCGCTATGCCTTCCCCAAGCAGGGCTTTATCATCCCTGTGCAGTATGTCCTGGAGGAGGATCACCTGGTCGCCAGCATCCTCTCCGGGGAGATCGAGGAGGGCGTGTGGGAGGATCCGGACACCGATCCGGAAAAGAAGCAGACCGTCATGAGCGTGTCCCTCCTGCCCTTCATGGGTGCGGCGGACAGCGATGACGAGGGCTACCTCATCCTGCCCGACGGCTGCGGTGCGCTGATCCATTTCAACAATGGCCGCAGCAGCGCAGCGATCTATCAGCAGGCGGTCTATGGCCGCGATGACGCGCTGAGCGTCCGCCGCGCGGCCACCACCGCCTATGATGTGAACATGCCCATGTTCGGTATCGTCCGCAATGGGCATGCGCTGATGGCAGTGGTGGAAAACGGCGAAGGCCAGGCGCAGCTCAACGCCGCCGTGAACGGCCAGCTCACCGGGTACAGCAATGCGTACTTCGCCGTGCAGTATATCTACATGGAATCCAACACCATCATGCCCTCCTCCGCCAACAGCACCGATGTGATGCTGCCGACCAACACCTTCCGCGACATGGGGGATTTCACCGTCCGGTATTATCCCCTGACGGCGGAAAATGCCACCTATGTGGATGTGGCGGCGGCCTATCGTGGCTATCTGGGTCTGGAGGATCGCGAGGAAAGCGCGGAGGATGCGCTGCTCCAGCTGGAGATGATCGCATCCATCCCGTCCATCAACACCTTCCTGGGTGTCCCCTATGACGGCATCCGCGTGCTGACCAGCTATGAGGCGGCCGCCCAGATCCTGCGGGAATTCGCGCAGGAGGGCATCACGGGCGTGAGCCTGCGCTATGCGGGCTGGTCGAAGCAGAGCGTGTATGGCAAGCTGGTCACGAAGCTGGATCTGGACCGGCGTCTGGGCGGCAAAAAGGGCTTTGACAACCTCCAGAAGGCCGCGCAGGATACCGATGCAAGCCTCCTGCTGGAGGTCGATCTGGTGAACATCCGCGAGGACGGCAATGGCTATTGGTCGCTCTTTGCGGGGACCAACAGCGTCAACAGCACCTCCAAGCAGATGGTGGAATTCCTGCAAAGCACCGGCTATCAGGATCCGGAGGGCAAGTACTGGTACCTGCTCAGCCCCGACCGCATGCCGGGAACGGCCCAAAAGCTGACGGACAACCTCACCGGCAAGGTGCAGGGCGTGTCCCTGAGCATGCTGGGCAACACGATCTATTCCAGCTTTGGCAAGAACGGCATTTCCCGCACGGCGGCAGGGCAGTATTGGCGGCAGGCGCTGGAAACGCTCGCAGGGGGGCTTGAGAAGCTGTCCGCGCGCACGGCGTCCGCTTACGCCTTCCCCTACATCGCCCAGGTGGATGAGGCCCCCATGGCCTCCAGCCGCTATGAGGTGACGGATACGGAGATCCCCTTCTATCAGCTGGTGACCCACGGGGCGATGAGCCTCTACAGTGAGCCGATCAACGAGGAGGGCAATGTCCGCAGCGCCCTGCTCAAGGCCATCGAGTACGGCATGTATCCCACCTGGCGCGTGGTCGCGGGCGATACCGCGCAGCTCGCCGGTACGGATTATGCCTCCTGGCATGCCGCATCCCTGGATGCGTGGCGGGAGGAGATCACGCGGACCGCGGCGGAATTCGCCCCGCTGAAGGCCTATGCGGGCATGCAGATGACCGGGCATGAGCGCGTGACGGATACGCTGTCCGCCACCACCTATGCCAACGGAGATGTGGTGCTGGTCAACTACGCCACGGAGGATGCGGTGCATCAGGGCGTGACGGTTCCGGCCCAGGGATACGCGATCAAGGAGGTGGACGAATGAAACGCATGGGATACCAGACAAAGAAAAAATGGTACGGCTTTTCGTTCGTGCTGCCGTGGCTGATCGGCTGCATCCTGTTCTTCATCTCTCCCCTGGTGCAGACCTTCCAGTATGCCTTCCAGTCCCTGCAGGCGAGCCCCACGGGCTTCACCGCCACCCCGGTGGGCTGGGCCAACTTTGAAACATTGTTCTTCAAGGATGCGGACTTCCTGCCCGCGCTGGTCACTTCCCTGGGCGAACTGATCCAGGTGCCGCTGATCCTGGTGTACAGCCTGTTCTTCGCGGTGCTCATCAAGGATAAGTTCCCCGGCCGCACGTTCATGCGCGCGGTGGCCTTCATGCCGGTCATCATCGGCTCGGGCGTGCTGATGCAGATCCTCAAGGAGGACGTGTTCTCCTCCGGTGTGCGCGGCGGCTCGGCCAACACCTACCTGTTCAATGCGGGCAGCATTGCGGAGGTGATGGCGGCCATGGGGCTGGGCCAGGGCATCACCAATTTCGTCAACGATATCATCAACCGCGTCTTTGACCTGACCTGGCGCTCCGGCGTACAGATCATGCTGTTCCTGGCGGGGCTGCACAGCGTCCCGGATTACCTCTACGAGGCCTCCTCGCTGGAGGGCGCGGGTGCATTTGCGCAGTTCTGGAAGGTGACGCTGCCCATGCTTACCCCGATGATCATGCTCAACACCGTCTATTCGGTGGTGGACATGATGAATGACTACAGCAATTCGATCATCCGGACGATGTATTCGACCATGTTTGAACAGATCAAGTTCGGCTATGCCAGCGCCATGTCCGTGGTATATTTCCTGGTCATCATGTGCGTGCTGGGCGTGGTGGCGCTGCTGCTGAGCCGGTTCGTGGTCTATCAGGAATGATGGAAGGAGGAAAATGCCATGAAGTCTGGTCATAAGAAACTGGACAGCCGGGTGTGCATGCGGCGCATGGGCAAGGTGCTGGGCAGGGTCGTGTTCTACGTCGTCTGCCTTTGCCTGGCGTATCAGCTGCTTTATCCGGTGCTGTACATGATCTCCATGTCCATCCGTGCGCCGGAGGACGTGAACGATCCTTCCATCATCTGGGTGGCAAAGCATTTCACCCTGCAAAACTTCGCCGATGCGGCAAAGTCCATGAACTACTGGAATGCCTTCCGCGTCAGCATGACGCTGTGCCTGGTTTGCGGCGTGCTGGATGTGTTCTCCTGCGCGGTCGCGGGGTATGGCTTTGCGCGGTTCGATTTCTGGGGTAAGAAGGCGCTGTTCGTCCTGGTCATCTTCACCATGGTCGTGCCGACCCAGACGCTGGTGCTGCCGCTGTATATGCGCTGGCGCTATGCAGATTTCGGCGGCCTGGTCGGGCTGTTCAACGAGCGGGGCTTCGTCAACCTGATCGGCACGCTCTGGCCGCTGATCATCCCCGCCGCCCTGGCCATGGGCGTGCGCAGCGGACTGTATATCTTCATCTACCGGCAGTTCTTCATGAACCTGCCCGTTGCCCTGGAGGATGCGGCCTACATTGATGGCGCGGGGCCGTATCGCACGTTCTTCAGCATCATGCTGCCCAACATCAAGAACGCCATCATCACCGTGTTCCTTTTCTCCTTTGTGTGGAACTGGGGCGAGTATTATCTGTCCAAGCAGTTTCTGGGCTCCACCAACCGCACGATCATGGTGGCGCTCTCCTCCATCCGCCTCGATCTGGCCAGCCTCTCTGCGCTGGCGGGTACGCAGATCATTTCCAATCCGGAGAAGGTCGCCACGCGCGTGATGGCTGGCTGCCTGCTCACCGCCGCGCCCATGCTGGTGATATTCATCTTCACCCAGCGCTTCCTGGCGGACAGCATCGAGCAGAGCGGTATCAAGTAAAGCTCCCCCACCCCGAAAACGCAGCCGCGACCGCACTTGTTCCCTTGAATTTAAGGCAGAAAGCCTTAAAGAAATAAAAAAGGAGGTATCCCCATGAAGAAGTTCCTGTCCCTGATCCTGGCACTAGCCATGATGACCGTCCTGGTCCCTGCGGCGATGGCTGAGGAATCCATCACCATCATCTGGCACACCACGAAGGAAGCCTACGAGAACAGAATGGCTGAGAATCCCGACACGACCTTTGACGCCGTCTGGAGCGTCATCCCCGAGTTTGAAAAGACCTACGGCGTGAAGGTCAACGTCAAGGCTGTGGCCTGGGGCGACATGATCTCCACCGCGGTGAGCATGGTCAACAACGGCGAGTCCGTTGACCTGGTGCAGGCCAATGACCAGTCCTTCCCGGTCTATCCTGCCCGCAACATGCTCCTGCCCATCACTGACTATGTGGATGTGAACGATCCCATCTTCCTGGCCAGCGCGACCAACGCCTTCACCTTCGGCGGCCAGGCCTACGCGGTGGGCGCTGTGGCCACCCCCGTGGTCATCTACTACAACGTTGATATGTTCGAGAACAACGGCGTTGACACCCCCCGTGAGCTGTATGAAGCCGGTGAGTGGACCTGGGAGGCCTTCCGTGAAGCCGCCATGCAGCTGACCTACGACTCCGACAACGACGGCGAGGACGATGTGTACGGCTTTGGCTTCTGGGATACGGACTATGTCCACTTCCTGGCTTCCAACGGCACTTCCAACCTGATCTACAATGCGGATGGCACCATCAGCACCGGTTACCTGACCGAGGCGGGCATCGAGGCCATGACCTTCATGCAGAATGCCTACAGCGTGGATAAGTTCATGTATGCCTCTGCCTCCGGCGACAGCTTCGTGGAAGGCTTCAACAACGGCAAGCTGGCTATGACCATGGAATATGGCTTTGCCTATGCGAGCAAGGCGCTCAACGGCGGCTATGACTTCGAGGTGGACTGGGTGCCCATGCCCCGCGGCCCCAAGATGGACGTCAACACTGGCATGTGCGCGCTGACCGGCTGGGGCATCGGCGTGACCTCCGCCAACCCCACCGCTGCGGCGAACTTCATCAAGATGTCCTGCGAGATGGAAGCTGCCTTCAACAACAAGAACAACATCGCGCTCTACGGTGAGGATGCTGTCAATGAGATGAACGAGCTGGCTGCCCGCAGTGTGTTCGTGCCGATCGGCATCGACAAGTACTGGGACAACAACTACACCGTGTGCACCGGCCTGCGCTCCAGCGAGCCTGTGGTGAACTTCCTGACCAATGCTGAGGAGCAGGTGAAGTCCGGCTACGAAAGCACCCTGAACAACTGATTTCCTTTTTCCCAGCTGGCCGGCCTGGGGCGACCCGGGCCGGCTGGCACCCCCGAAATGTGTTCAAGGAGGATGCGCCATGAACGTGAAAAGGCTCCTGGCGGGAATCGGCGTCGGCATGATGCTGAGTGTGCAATGCTTTTCTTCAATTACGGCGGAGATCATGGAGGATGCGGATATGACGCTGACCAATGAACGCACGTGGACCATCAACGATGCGAAATACACGATTTTTCCCAAGTCCCCTACGGGCTGGGTGGGCGATGTGATGCCCATGGGCGGCGATGAGGAGTCGGGCGAGCTGCGCCTGTTCTACCTGCACGACGCGCGTGACGGCGCCCCCACCTATCATCCCTTCTATTCCTTTACGACCAATGATCTTGTTCACTACAACGACGATGGCGAAGCGATCTCGGTGACTTCCACCAACCATTATGACATGGCGCTGGGAACCGGCTCCGTGACCAAGGTGGGAGACATTTATCATGCATTTTATACGGGCAACAATCCCCTGTTTTATGAGCAAGGCAAGCCGCGCGAATACATCCGCCATGCCGTCAGCACGGATGGCGTGAACTTCGTCCGCATGGAGGAGGAGACCTTCACCATGGATCAGGAGGACGGCTACAAGCGCTTTGACTTCCGCGATCCCTTCCTGTTCTGGCACGAGGAAGGACAAGAGTGGTGGCTGCTCATCACCGCCGTGAAGGACGGTGTGGGCGTTGTGGCGCGGTATCGTTCCCAGGACCTGAAAACCTGGGAGAAGATGGACCCACTGTGCAACATCGGCGGCATCATGGAATGCCCCGACCTGTTCAAGTGGGGCGATTATTGGTATCTGGTGTATTCCACCGATTGGACGACCCGCTATCTGCGCGCCGAAAGCCTCGATGGCCCCTGGGAGCATCCGCCGATGACTGCTTTTGACTCCCATGCCTTCTATGCGGCCAAAACGGGCGTGCTGAACGGGAAGCGCTACCTGTGCGGCTGGATCGGCACGCGCGGCGGCTACTCGGGTGAATTCAAGGACAGCTCCGAATGGGACTGGGCCGGCAACCTGGCCGTCTATGAGCTGGTGCAGGATGAGGACGGCTGGCTGAAGGTCAAGCTGCCCGACACCATCCGCGATGCATTCGGCGAGGCGGAGGATCTGCGGTATCAGGTCATTGACGGCGAGGCCAAAACGGAGGATAATAAGATCACGCTCAGCGGCGATGTGAACTGCGGCGGCGTGACCTTCGGCAATCTGCCCGATGGGCCGGTGCTGATCTCCACCACCGTGACGCTCACGGATGACACGCGCGCAGCGGGCTTCTTCTTCGGCGGCAACAGCTTCATGAAGGCGCTGGCGGTGGAGCTGAACATGAAGCATGGATATCTCCGCTATGACAACAGCCTCGTGGCCCGGATGCGCTATTCGGTGGAGCATGGCTACATCAGCCGGAAGATCGATACCCAAGAGAGAACCTATCAGCTGGACGTCCTGATCGACAATGACATTGCGGTGTTCTTCCTGGATGGACGGGAGGCGCTTGCCACGCGCATCTACAAGATGCCTCAGATGCCTTGGGGGATCTATGTGATGGATGGCGAGGCGGTATTCCAGGATTTCACCGTGCGGACGCTGAAGGAATAAGAGATAAAGGACGAGACAAGGACATGACGATGCTCGAACGCGCAGATGCATTCATCGCTGCAAACAAGGCTCAGGTGGACCCGCAGTATCGGCCCCGCTTCCATGCGGCGCCCCCCATTGGCTGGATCAACGACCCCAATGGCTTCCATTTTGACGGACAGGCGTATCATCTGTTTTACCAGCATTATCCCTATGCCGCCCATTGGGACAGCATGCATTGGGGGCATTGGCGCACTGGCGATCTGCTGCACTGGTGCGATCTGCCCGTGGCCATGGCGCCCGATGCTGCCTATGACGCGGCGGGCTGCTTCTCCGGCACGGCAAAACCCGATGGCCGGGGCGGCGCGCATGTGCTCTACACCGGCGTGACCAAGGATGAGCACGGCGATGATATCCAGCAGCAGTGCCTGGCGCATTTTGACGGTGAGCGCATCACCAAATGCGTCAGCAACCCCGTCATGCCCTTTGAGATGCTGCCCGAGGGCCACATCCGCCGGGATTTCCGCGACCCCTGCCTGTTCCGGGCGGAGGATGGCTGGCGCGCGGTGATGGCGGCCGGGCATCAGGAGGGCAGCCGCCTGCTGTGCTGCTCCTCCCATGACCTGGAGCACTGGAAGTATGAAGGGGCATTCATGTCCACGGTGGGCAAGATGCCCGAATGCCCGGATGTGGCGGAGATCGACGGCAAGACGGTGGTGTGGTATTCCTGCGTGGACTATGCCGGCGACCTGACGGAGAATCCCCGTCCGGTGGTCTATAGCGTGGGCGAGCTGAAGGACGATGCCACCCGGTTTGAGGGCTCCCCACTGCGGGTGATCGACTATGGCACGGACTGCTATGCCACCCAGAGCTGCCAGGGCCGCGACGGCCAGCGGATCGCCATCAACTGGATGGCCTCCTGGGAGAGCAAGTTCCCCACCGAGAAGCTCGGCCATGGTTGGTCGGGCATGATGACGCTCCCCCGTGTGTTGACCCGCTGCGGCGATCGTCTGGTGCAGCAGCCCATCGCGGCATTGGCCGATGCCCGCCGGGCGGAGGTTGCCGCTGTGCAGCAGGTGGATGCGGTGCATCCCCTGACGGTGGACCGCTGCCTGAAGCATGGCGAGATCAGCCTGGAGGCGGATGTGTCCGCCGCCGATGTGCTCACGGTGGAGGTGATGCGCACGGGCGATGAGGCGGTGCGCCTGATCTGGGCGGACGATCAGCTGACCCTTGACCGCAGCGCCCTGTCCCTTTGCGGTGAAAACGGCATGCGTCCCCGCATGACCATGCCCCTCAAGTCCGAAAACGGACACATCAGCCTGCGTGCCTTTGTGGATGCCTGCACGGTGGAGGTCTTTGCCCATGGCGATACCATGACGGCGCTGGCCTTCCCCACCGGGGCGGAATACGGCGTGGCCGTCCACGCGGATGGCACGGCGCAGGTGGCCCTGACCACCTGGGAGATCGCCTGAGGAAAAGACGGAAACACAGATCAAAACGGAAATACGAGGTGTGTGTGATATGACGGATGTGGTTGCGCTGGGCGAGCTGCTGGTGGACTTTGTCTGCCGGGAGACGGATGCCCTGGGCTATCCGACGCTGGCGGGCAAGCCCGGCGGCGCACCGGGCAATTTCCTTGCGGCGGTGAAGAAATACGGCGGGAGCTGCGCGATGATCGGCAAGGTGGGCGAGGATGCCTTCGGCCACCTGCTCTGCACCACGCTGGCGGACGCGGGCATTGATGTGTCCGGCGTCATCCGCGCCAGGGATCGTTTCACCACCTTGGCCTTTGTGACCCTGGATGAAACGGGCAACCGCCATTTCAGCTTTGCCCGCAAGCCCGGCGCGGATATCTGCCTCCGGGCGGATGAGGTGCAGGAAGCGCTGATCCGCGATTGCCGGGTGTTCCACTTCGGCACCCTGTCCCTGACCGATGATCCGGCGCGGGAAGCCACCCGCCATGCCCTTGCGCTGGCCAAGGAACAGGGCAAGCTCATCTCCCTGGATCCCAACCTGCGCAAGCCCCTGTGGCAGAGTGAGGAGAAGGCGCGCGAGGTCATCGAATGGAGCCTCCATCAGGCGGATGTGGTGAAGATCAGCGATGAGGAGATCGACTTCCTCTGGGGGATCTCCGCGCAGGAGGGCGCGCAGAAGCTCCTGCGGGAATACGGCGTGTCCCTCGTCTATGCCACCCTGGGCGCCAAGGGTTGTTATGCCGCGAACCATCAGTGCAGCGTGACGGTGGAAACGCCCCGCGGCATTCGTGTGATGGACACCACCGGCGCGGGCGACATCTTCGGCGGCAGCGCGATGAGTCAGCTGCTCAAAACGGGCAAGCAGCCCGATCAGCTGACCGAGGCAGAGCTGCGCCAGATCGTCCGGTTTGCCGGCTGCGCCGCAAGCCTGTCCACCCAGACGCAGGGCGGTATCTCCAGCGTGCCGCAGGAGGACGAGGTACGCCGCCTGCTGGCGGATATGGCATGATCCCCCGACAGCGGGGATGAAGCAAGGGAGGACAACGAAACCATGGCTCAGCTGCATTGCAATTTCTATGCCTATTCCCTCGGCTATCCGGTGGATATCGAGGTGACGCTGCCCTCCTTTACGTCCTGTGATCTGCATCTGACCCATACCCATGCCCTGCCGGGGAAATTCCCCGTGCTGTATCTGCTGCACGGGCATGGGAATGACTATCAGTCCTGGCTGCGCTACACCAGTGCGGAGCGCTATGCGGAGGAATACCGCATGGCCATCGTCACCTTCTCCTGCCACAACAAATCCTATCAGAATGCGCCCCAGGGGGAGAATTTCTACGATTTCCTGAATCAGGAGCTGCCCGAATTCGTCGAGAACTACTTCCCGGTCTCCTCCCGCCCGGAGGATCGCTACATCGCCGGGTTGTCCATGGGCGGATTCGGTGCGCTGCTGCACGGGCTGACCAATCCCGGCCGCTACAACGCCATCGGCGCCTTCTCCCCCGGCATTCCGGCGGAGCGTGGCGATCCGGAGCTGGATCCTCTGGCCCACACCGACCTGTACGCCGTCACGCGGAAGGCCCTGGCCTCCGGGGCAAAGCTGCCGGAGATCTTCGTCGCCATCGGCGAGGCGGATTTCCTGCATGAGCGCGTGACGCAGTATCGCCGTGCCTTCCTCGATGGATGGACGGCTTCCCGCTGCCGGTATGACGATGTCCCCGGCTATGAGCATGAGTTTGCCTTCTGGGATCGGGAGCTGGTGGCCTTTCTGGAATGGATCCGCCGCGACGATGTCTACAGCCAGCTGGGGCGGAACAAGGTTTGAGGCTTCGGCCGCCTTCATGCATGCCAGCACCAAAACAAAAATGCGCCGCCTATGCAGCAGATGCAGGGCGGCGCTTTCGCATGGAGAAATGCAGGCTCAGAAGATCTGAATATGGGAATCCAGCTTGATGGTGCGCTGGGTGGTATCGGGGTTGTGGATGCGGTCAAACAGGAGCGTACACAGCGCCGAGGCGATCTGCTTGCGGCTGACGCTGGCCGAGGCGAGCACATGCCCGCTGGGGACGAAATCATGCGTCGTTTCAAAGAGGACGAAGCCCACCCGGTCGGCCAGGGGAATGCCCTCGTCCTGTGCGGCCTTGAGCAGATAGGTGGAGATCGTGGAATTGGCGCAGACGAGAACCTCCGGCAGGTCGATCTTACGCAGTGCATGGCGATAGGAGTCGGCATAGTGCATCTCCGCGTCCGGCTGGAGGATGGAGTGCTTCTCATGCCCGGCCAGCCCGTGATCCGCCATGGCCAGACGGAAATAGTCGTATCGGTTGCGGAAACCCGCGCAGTGGCTGGGATCCCCCACAAAGCCGAACTGGGTGTAACCCCGCTTGCAAAGCGCGTCGATGGCGGAATACACGCCCCGCTCCTCCTGGAGCACCACGTCAAAGGGACGGCGGATATCATCTGTATCCGTTGCGCAGTCGAAGAACACGCAGGGCTTGCCGCAATCCACCAGCCGCTGGATGTAGTCGTGATCCAGCAGCTCCAGGCCGATCACGCCGTCCGCCGATTGGAGCAGGGATGGCACCAGACCGTCGCGGATCTCCTCCGGTGACATGGACTGCATCGTGATCACCGCCCCGTGCGAACGCGCCAGCTGCTGCAAATGGAGGATCAGCGGCCCGAAAAACGAGCTCATCAGCTGATGATCCTTGCAGATCAGGAGGATGGTGGAGGTCTCCGCAGGCTGAACGCGCCCGGCGTGATAGCCCATCATCTTGTAATTCATGCGGACGGCCTGATCCAGCACCCGCTGGCGGGTCTCATGGGTGATGCCGCTGCTGCCGTTGAGCGCCTTGGACACCGTGTTGCGCGACAGGCCCAAGGCATTGGCGATGTCGGCGATGTTGACTCTGTTGGCCATGACGTGGATAACCACCTTTCCGTCCGGGCAGGAGAAGCTGCATGAAACGGCATCTTCCGCATTGTAACAAATTCCCTGATAGTATATCATTTGTCATGGGAACTTGTCAAATGTAAAGTAAAGGGCTTGTGAAAAGTTCATTTGCCCATTGGGGACGCGGCTTTGATGGGGCAAATCGCCCCCCTGTGGACGCTGGGAGGTTGCGTAATTATGCGAAACATGATATAATACACTGTCAGTGTGTACCTATTGCGCCCTTTGACGGCGCTGATATATCATCCGACTCCCTACAAAAGAGAAGGATCAGCCAAGGCTGACCGAGTATGAGGCTGCGCGTGATGCAGCCAATCAGGAGGTGACCGGCGCAAGCCGGAGATCATGCCCAATAGAGAGAGAATGCTCATCACCGGCGGC
>CAZIUA010000051.1:0-18769 GCA_964542315.1 uncultured Faecalibacterium sp.
GAGGATGTGCAGCACGCCCAGGACAACAAGGCAGGGGAGAAGGAAGCCTACGCCATCTGCCAGAAGAAGATCGCCGAGCACAAGCTGGATATGAAGCTGGTGTCGGTGGAATATACCTTTGACAACAGCAAGATCCTGTTTTATTTCACCGCCAACGGCCGCGTGGACTTCCGCAGCCTGGTGAAGGATCTGGCGGCTGTGTTCAAGACCCGCATCGAGCTGCGCCAGATCGGCGTCCGCGATGAGGCGAAGATGCTTGGCGGGCTTGGCGTGTGCGGCCGTCCCATCTGCTGCGCGGCCTTCCTGGGCGATTTCCAGCCCGTGTCCATCAAGATGGCCAAGGAGCAGAATCTCTCCCTCAACCCCACCAAGATCTCCGGCGTGTGCGGCCGCCTGATGTGCTGCCTGAAGTACGAGCAGGATCAGTACGAGCAGACCCGCAAGAAGATGCCCAAGGTAGGCAAGGAAGTCATCACCCCCGACGGCCCCGGCGTCGTGTGGGAGCTCAATGTCATCAAGGAGACCGTCCGCGTGCGCATCCAGAAGGGTGATTCCAGCGAGCTGATGGACTATCCGATGGCGGATGTGCAGCGTCCGGGCGTCCAGCCTGCGCGCCGCGATGAAGGCGCTGAAAACGCACCCGAAGAGGCGAAGAATCCGCAGGAGAATGCGGCAGCATCCGTCGTGGCGGAAAAGCCGGCCCGTCCGGAGCGTCAGCCGCGTGAAGAACGCAAGCCGCGCCGCGCAGAGGGTGACAAGCCTGCGGAGAAGGGCAATCGCGACCGCCGCGAGAAGCGTGAGGCGCCTGCTGCCAAGCCCCAGCCCGAAAAGGCGGAGAAGCCTGTGAAGCCTGCTGCGACGGAAATGCCTGAAAAGGCCGAGAAGCCCGTGGCGGAGACTCCAGCCCCCGTGCAGGAGCCTGCCGCAAAGCCTGCCGCCAGCGCCTGGAAGGCCGCTCTGGAGCGCGCCATGAAGCAGGCTGGCCAGGAGACCGGTGAGTCCGCCGAGTAAATGGGCGGAAAAAAACGCAAAAAGCACAGCCTGCCGCAGCGAAAGTGCAAAAGTTCACAGAAAACTACCCGTGGTAAGTGTTGACTAACCCTTGCTTTCGGGTGTATCATAACACCGAGTTTCGACGAAGGTCGAAAAATGAAAAGGAGGACATTATCATGGCTTACAAGATCACCGATGCTTGCATCATGTGCGGCGCTTGCGCCGAGGGCTGCCCCGTTTCCGCCATCAAGGAAGGCGCGACCAAGTACGAGATCGATGCCGATCTGTGCATCGACTGCGGCGCTTGCGCTGAGACCTGCCCCGTTGGCGCTCCCGAGGCCTGATCGCTCCAGAACGAAACGAGCTTGCTGTGAAGATCCCTCCAGCCTGAACGCTGGAGGGATCTTTTTGCGTGTCCTCATTTTTGAGGTGTACCGAGCCAGTTCCGCCACCAGGTCCGCCATCGTGCGGTAAAATCATCCCGGGCGATCTCCTCTGCCGCGATGATGTCCGCCTCCGCAATGGTGACTCCATTGGCCTGGAGCTGCGCCTGTCCGAGCACCTGTCCGGCGGTCACGGGCGCATCGATGCTGTCCGGCAGGGCGATGGTCACCGTCGGGAGCGTCCCGCGCGGCACGATGCCGGTCAGGTCGGTCAGAAGCACCGCTTCCGCCTGCAGGCCGCCGCTTTGGTGCACATCGATTGCGGCCACCGTTTCGCCTGCCTCCAGCATCGTGACGGATTCATACCGCTCGAAGGCCAGATCCATCAGGCGCGCGGCCTCATCGAACCAGTCCGGGCAGTTCAGCACCACGCCGATGATGCGCATGCCGTCACGCTCCGCCCCGAAGACCAGACAGCGACCGGCCTTCTTCGTATAGCCGGTTTTGATGCCCGTCGCCCCATCGTAGGTGCTCAGGAGCTTGTTCTTGTTGCACAGCACGCGGCTGTACGCATGCCCCTCCCAGGGGATGGTTGCGCGCGTCGTGCTGACGATCTCGCGGAAGGTCTCGTGCCCCATGGCCTCCCGCGCGATGAGCGCCAGATCGTGCGCGGTGGTGTAATGCCCTTCGCAGGGCAGGCCGTGGGGCGTGCGGAAAACCGTGTTCGTGCAGCCCAGCTCCTGCGCACGGAAGGTCATCATCCGGCAGAAATCCTCCACCGTGCCGCCGATGTGCTCGGCGATGGCGGTGGCCGCGTCATTCCCGGAGGCCAGCATCAGCCCGTAGAGCATCTGGCGCAGGGTGAGCGTTTCGCCCTGGGCGAGGTAGATGCTCGTGCCGGGTACGCCGAAGGCATTCCGGCTGCAGGTGACGGGCGCGTCCAGATCGCCCAATTCCAGTGCCAGCAAAGCGGTCATGACCTTGGTGGTGGAGGCCATGGGGAGGGGCGATTCGGCATTGTGGGAGAGCAGCACGCGCCCCGTGCGCTCGTCGATGATGATGCAGGCCGATGCGCTCGTGCTGGTTTCCATGGCGCAGGCTAAATGCGCCCCCAGCAGGAGCAGCGCGGCCAGCACGCAAAGCAGGCGGCGCATCACATGGCGCCTGCCGTGCCGGATTTTCCGCCGATCAGGGCCTTGACGTCCTCCATCACGGTCGGGATCAGCTCCACCACGCGGTCCGCCACGGTCTGGCAGGTCGCAGGCAGCATGCGTACGCTGCCATCCTGCACCACCAGGAAGCCGACCGGCTGCACGGAAACGCCTGCGCCGCTGCCGCCGGCAAAGGGGAAGTCGACCGGTTCGGTCACGCGGCGGGGCTGCTCGCGATCGGTCAGGTCGCCGCCCGCGGTCACATAGCCGAAGCTTACCTTGCTGATGGGGATGATCGTTGCGCCGCCTGCGGTGGAGACGGGATCGCCGATGACCGTGTTTACATCGACCATGTCCTTGATGGAGGCCATGGCAGTTTGCATCAATTCACCGATGGGATGTTCCATTGCTTGTGCCCTCGCTTTCATGTCGGCGCTGTTCCCGGATCAGCGCGGGAAGCAGCAGCCCTGCTGTTAGGATGATTGTTCCCAGCTTCAGCCGGATTATGCAGCGCAAGGCGACGGTGGAATGGGCGCGGAAGAATTCCGGCATCACGCGGATGCGGATGTTTCCCGTGCAACGCAGGACGGACAGCGCGCCGCCGGTCAGCCCGGACAAGAGCGCGGACAGATCAGCACGCGATGTTCGCAGACGGATCAGCCCGTCGAGGCGGAGCAGCGCGGTGTGGCGGAGGAAAAAGCGCCTTGCGCACGGAGAAGCCCGCAGTGCGGCTGCGAAGACATTGCGGTGTCCCGGATGCATCTGGCCGGGACGTATGTGATGCACCGCGTGCGGCCCTTCCATGACCAGTTCATGCCCGTGTGCGGTGCGCAGGAGCGTCAAGCGGCGCCCGATGCGCATCGGGCCGACCGTGATGCATAGCTGCGCCTGCGTGCGGTCGAGGTGGTGGAAGATGGCTTCCGCCTGGATGTCAAGGCAAAGGGCGTATAGCAGGAGCAGCGCGATCAGAAGCGCCAGCATGGCTTTCACCTCCTGCGCATAGCATGCGCCAGGCACGCTGGATTATCCCGTTCAGGCGAAAATGCCCCGAGCCCTTGACTTCACGCGCCGGTTCGGCTTATACTGTAAATCGAGTTTGTGGTAAGGAGTATGGAACGATGCGCAAGGGTGACGAAAAGCGTCAGGAGCTGCTGGATGCAGCTGAAAAGCTCTTTTGCCAAAAGGGCTATGAGGCGACCAGCATTCAGGATGTGCTCAATGTGACGGCGATGTCCAAGGGCGGATTCTACCATCATTTCGCCGGCAAGGAGGAGATCTTCCGGGGCGTTTGCGAGCGCCGCGCGCAGCAGGGCGCCGGGCTTGTGCAGCAGGCACTGGCGGATGCGCCGTTCGCCATGGCGCGGATCAATGCGGTGCTGCACGGTGCGTTCTCGATGAACCGCGATGAGCAGGATCTCGCGGCGGTTTTGCTGCCGATGATGGGCCGCACGGAGGGACGCGCCGTGGTGCTGGCGTATCAGGAGGCGCGCATGGATGCATTTCAGCCGCTGCTACAGCAGGAGATGAACGCAGCTGCCGCGGCGGAGGTCATCTATCCGCCCGTGCAGGGCATGGAACGCCCCATTCTGCACCTGCTGACACAGGGCTGGCTGGAAGTGGGCATGGAGGCCAGCCGCTGCACCGCAGATGCGGATGCGCTGGACGCGCAGATGCTCCTTTCAGGGCTGGAACGTTACCGCCGTGCGGTGGAGGTGCTGCTGGATGCGCCCTTCGGCTCGGTGGAGATCATCACGCTGGAGGAGCTGACCGCCGTGCTCCGCTATTGTATCGCAGAAAAGTGAAAAAGGCACAAAGAGAAGCGCCACGCAGGCTGATAACGTCTGCATGGCGCTTGCTTGTTATGGGGAAGCGGGATCAGCGGCGTCCGCGGGATGCGGAACCGCCGTTCCGGCCGTCATTGCGGCGGGACTTGGAAGGCTGCTTGTCCGCATGGCGGAAGGGCTTGGGCGCATGGGCGGGATTATCCCGGCGGCCGGTGCGCTGCGCATTCCGGTAGGGGTCGCGCTCCGGCGGCACGAGGCATTCGCGGCCGCGGCCGATCAGATCCTCCCGTCCGGCCAGGCGAAGTGCCTTGCGGACCAGATCGTGGTTGCGCGGATTGCCAAACTGCATCAGCGCGCGCTGCATAGCCTTGTCCTCCGGGGATCGCGCGACGAAGATAGGCTTCATCGTGCGCGGATCCAGCCCGGTATAGAACATGCAGGTGGAAAGCGTGCCGGGAGTGGGGTAGAAGTCCTGCACCTGATCGGGCTGGAAGCCGATATCGCGCAGATAGCAGGCCAGCTCGATGGCGGCGTTCAGGTCGCTGCCGGGGTGGCTGGACATCAAATAGGGGATGAGGTACTGCTTTTTGCCCAGTTTCTCGTTGACCTGGGCATAGCGGGCGCAGAAGGCATCGTACAGCTCCCGGCGCGGTTTGCCCATCTTGTCCAGCACATAAGGGCAGACATGCTCCGGCGCGACCTTGAGCTGGCCGGATACATGGTGCTCGCAGAATTCCTTGAGGAAGGAAGTGTCCTTGTCGGCCATGATATAGTCATATCGCAGGCCGGAGCGGACGAAGACCTTCTTCACCCGGGGCAGTTCGCGCAGCTGGCGCAGAAGTGCCATGAATTCCTTGTGATCCACCTCCATGTTTTTGCAGGGGGTGGGGAAGAGACATTGGCGCTGCTTGCAGGTGCCGGCCTTGAGCTGCTTCTGGCAGGAGGGCTTGCGGAAATTCGCCGTCGGGCCGCCCACGTCGTGGATATACCCCTTGAAATTGGGCAGCGTGGTCAGCAGGCGCGCCTCCTTCACGATGGATTCGGGGCTTCTGCTCTGGATGATGCGGCCCTGATGGAAGGTGATGGCGCAGAAGGAGCAGGAGCCGAAGCAGCCGCGGGTGGAGGCGAGGGAGAACTCGACCTCCTGGAGCGCAGGGATGCCGCCTTCGCTGGCGTACATCGGGTGCCAGGTGCGGGTGTAGGGCAGCTCATACACGGCGTCCAGCGCCTCGCGGGACAGGGGCAGCACGGGCTGATTCTGGATCAGATAGCGATCCTTGTCCTGCTGCTGGCACATGCGCTTGCCGCGGATGGGATCCTGCTCGTCATACTGGATGGTAAAGGCCTCGCAGTATTTCCTGCGGTCCGCGATGACCTCCTGATGGCTGGGCAGCTGCAGGCAGGTCGGGTCAGCGGTCTTGGACATGTAGCAGATGCCGCGGATCTTCGGCAGCTCGGCAGGGTTCATGCCGTCCGCGACCCAGTTGGCGCATTCGATGATGCTCGTTTCGCCCATGCCGTACATCAGCAGCGTCGCGCCGGAATCCACCAGGATCGAGTGGCGCACCTTGTCATCCCAGTAGTCATAGTGGCTGAAACGGCGCAGGCTCGCCTCCACACCGCCGATGAGGATCGGCACATCGCGGTAGGCCTGGCGGATGCGGTTGCAATAGACGATGGTGGCGCGGTCGGGGCGCATGCCGGCCTTGCCGCCGGGGGCGTAGGCATCGTCATGGCGGCGCTTTTTCGCCACGGTGTAGTGATTCACCATGCTGTCGATGACGCCGGCGGACACCAGGAAGCCCAGACGCGGACGGCCAAAACGCGTGAAGGCGCTGGCATCCTGCCAGGGCGGCAGGCAGAGCATCGCCACGCGATAGCCTTCCTTCTCCAAAATGCGGCTGATGATCGCATGCCCGAAGGACGGGTGATCCACATACGCATCGCCGCAGACGTAGACAAAATCCGGCGCATCCCATCCGCGCTCGCGGCATTCTTCCAGGGTGACCGGCAAAAACTGCTTGTTCATAGTTGCCCCTCTTTCCATGGTAACTATGAACATTGTAGAGGATGCGGGCGCGAAAGTCAAGCAGGCAAATCAAGGATGGACAAACCCGAACATTCGTGATAGAATATGCGCAGACAAAACCATCCCGAAAGGAGATTATCCATATGATCCCTACGCCCCATATCACCGCCAAGGAAGGCGATTTCGCGCGCACGGTGCTCATGCCCGGCGACCCCCTTCGTGCCAAGTACATCGCTGACAACTACCTGACCGACGCCGTGCTGGTCAACAACACCCGCGGCGTGCAGGGACACACCGGCTTCTACAAGGGCAAGCGCGTGTCCGTGATGGCCAGCGGCATGGGCATGCCCTCCATCGGCATCTATTCTTACGAGCTGTTCAATTTCTACGGCGTGGAGAACATCATTCGCGTGGGCAGTGCCGGTATGCTCAGCGACAAGCTGAAGGTGCGCGATATCGTCGCCGGCATGAGCGCGTATACCAATTCCTCCTTCGGGGAACAATATGGCTTTGCCGGACATCTAGCGCCCTGCTGCTCCTGGGAGCTGCTCAGCGCCGCGATGGCTGCCGGTGAAAAGCTCGGTGCGCATATCGTTCCCGGTGCGCTGTATTCCTCCGACACCTTCTATGACGAGCGCCCCAATGGCAAGATCCTGCAGGGTCTGGGCGTGCTGGCGGTGGAAATGGAGGCCGCGGCGCTCTATCTCAATGCAGCCCGCGCAGGCAAAAATGCCCTGTCCATCTGCACCATTTCTGATAATCCCTTCACCGGGGAGGGCCTGAATGCCGAGGAGCGGCAGAATTCCTTCACCCAGATGATGGAGATCGCGCTGGAGATCGCGTAAGTCGGGAGGACGAGGATGACCCGATTGGTCAGGGAGGACGAACGGCTGCTTATCCGCGTGTGCGGGGGCATGCATTGCTCCGGCGCGGGTGGCGGACGCAGCTTGGAGGCCGCCTTCGGTGAAGCCCTTGCGGCCTGTGGTCTTGCGGACAAGGTGGAGGTGCTCCGTGCGCATTGCCTGGGGGCATGCGCCAGCGGACCTTGCGTGCGCATTGCAGGCGAGCGCTTCTATGGCGTGCAGGCGGCGGATGTGCCTGACCTCGTGCGGGAAGAAGTCCTGCCGAGGGTGTGATGAAGGCAGGGAGGACAACAAATGCAGAACGTGAAGCGGAAGTCCGTCGGCACACACTTCTCCATGCGCGTCCAGCCTGCCTTTCTCATTGGCACGAACAATGAAGATGGGACTGACAATTTTGCCCCGATCACATGGGTCAGTGCGACCTGCGAGAAGGACAATGACTATCTGCTGGTCATCAGTATGTTTGGCACGAAGCGAACAAAGCAGAATGTCATCAGAACGGGCGTTTTGAGCGTGAATCTGGTCAGCACGGATATGCTGGGCCTGGTGGATACATGCGGTACACGGCACGCGAAGGGCGGCATTTTGTATGATGTCAGCCGGGGCACTGTGGTGGATGTGCCTGTTCTGGATGCGAGCAGATGGGTCTACGAATGCGAGGCTGTCCGTTCGGTTGAAACGGGCTCGTCCACAACGTTTTTCTGCCTGATCAGGAACATTCAGATGGATGAACGCCTGATCTGCAAGGACACCTTCGATGTTGACCTGACAAAGCTCGACCCGGTGGTCTATTCGGGCATGTATCACAGCATCGGCAAACTGCTGGGCAAGATCGGCGATTTTTCCTGAACATAAGGTCGCGGAGGGTATGATCCGCGGCCTTTTTTCATGCGCAGATCCGCAGGCTGCATCAGTGCAGGGCGTCCGCGTGCATCCGCTTGCGCATGCGCACGATGGTGCCGCTGCCGGGGGTGGAGGCGACCTCCACATCATCCATGAAGGTCTGCATGACCGCAAAGCCCATGCCGCTGCGCTCCTGCTCAGGGTGGGTGGTGAAGAAGGGCTCCATCGCCTGAGGAATGTTGGCGATGCCGCGTCCGCAATCGGCGATCTCAACGGACAGCGTCGCACCGTCGATCATCGCGCGCATGCTGACCATGCCGCGTGTCCCTTCGTAGCCATGGACGATGGCGTTGGTCACGGCCTCGCTGACGGCGGTCTTCACATCGGCGATCTCAGCCACGGTGGGGGAGAGCTGTACGGCGAAGGCGGCGATCACGACCCGCGCGAAGGCCTCGTTTTCCGGGACGCTGAGGAAGCGGACTTCCATCTCGTTGTGTCGGTTCATCATTGCGCTGCCTCCTGCTTGTCAAGCTGACGGATGACCCGATCCAGGCCGGACATGTGGAAGATCCGGCGGATCTGCGGGTTCATGTGGATGACGCCCATCTGCCCGCCGCGGTCGCGGAGCTGGCGATAGCGTCCCAGGATCACCCCGATGCCGGAGGAATCCATGAATTGCAGGCGGGAAAAGTCCAGCACCAGCCAACGGACGGCGTGATTGGCGATCAGGCTGTCCAGCTCCCGGCGGACGCTCTGGGCGCAGCAGTGATCCAGCTCGCCCGTCAGCCGGACGATCACGCTGTCGCCGTCGCGAATGGATTGCAGCATAATAAAAACCTCCTGTGATGATATTCACGGGAGGGTAATTCATGATGGGCCTGCGGAAACCCTGCGAAGAATCCGCACTCCTTTTGGCGGATGAAGGGAAGCGTTCGACAAAGTTCGCGCGGGGGCTAAGCGGTCTTCCATTTCATGAGGATGACACCTGCGACCATCAGCGCCACGCCGGCGTATTTCTGCCAGGTAAAGGGGACGCGCTCGGCACCCAGCCACCCGAAGGCATCGATCAGCGCGGCGACAGTCAGCTGCGCCAGGAGGATGGCCGAGATCGCCACGGTGGGGCTGAGGCCCTTGATGGAGAGCATAACCGTGACGGTGATGACTGGCGCGATCACGCCGCCCAGCCAGGAATACCACGGCGCCTGCCCGATCAGGCGGATATTCCCCTTGCCGAAGATCCACGCGATCACCACGGCCAGGAGAAAGCCCACCCCCTGCACCAGCGCATTTGTCTCCAGCACGCCCACCTTTTCCCCCAGGCGGGTGTTCATGACGCCCTGAATGCTCATCGCTGCGCCTGCGATCACTGCACAGAAAAAGCCCAGCATCCTATCGACCTCCTTTTGGGATAGTATGACCGGATGCCGGGCGTTTATTCAGTTTTTCGCTTCCAGCGCCTGACGGGATTCCTCAGCGACGATGGAATCAATGCGGTCATGGATGGACTGCATCTTCTGGTCGAGGGCCGCGATGTCCTCGCCGACCTCGTAGAGCTCCTGACAGATGTCCTCCGGGACGTTGCCGCTGGCCTTGTAGCGCATGGAGTGCTCCAGCGAGGCCCAAAAGTCCATCGCGATGGTGCGGATCTGCACCTCCACCGGCACCATCAGCCGCCCCTCCTGCAGGAAGATCGGGATCTCCACGATCAGGTGCAGACTGCGGTAGCCATTGGGCTTGGGGCTGCGGATGTAGTCCGTCATTTCCAGCAGGTTCACATCATCCTGGCTGGTCAGCAGGCGCGCCACGGTGTATACATCCTGCACATAGGAGCAGATGACGCGGATGCCGGCGATGTCCGTCAGGTTTTCCACGGCGCTTTCCATGCTGACGGCGTATTGCTTGCGGCGCAGCTTTTCCATCATGCTCTGGATGGTCTTGAGCCGCCCCTGCATGTGGTGGATGGGATTGCGCTTGTGCTTCATCTGGAATTCGTCGTCGAGGATCTCCAGCTTGGTCTGTACCTCCCGCATGGCGGCGGAATATCGGCACTGGATGGAGAAAAAGTCATCCACCATGCGCTGGAACTCGGCGCTCATCTGCTGCATCTGGTTTTCATCAGCCATTTTTTGTGTCCTCCGGGGTGGGATCGGTCGCTTCCTGATAGTGGTGGCGTGGCGGACTGACCGGCAGCTCTACACGGAAGGTGGAGCCTTCGCCCAGGGTGCTCTCTACCGTGACGGTGCCGCCCATCATGTCCACGATGCGCTTGACCAGGCTCAGACCAAGGCCGACACCCTCCTGTTTGCGGCTCTTGTCCGCCTGATAGAATTTGTCGAAGATGCGCTGCTTGGCTTCCTCAGTCATGCCGCAGCCGTGATCCTGGATCTCCACGATGGCGTTGCCCTGGCGGTACACGCGCACGGCGATCTCGCTCTCGTTGGGGGAGAACTTGATGGCGTTCTGGATGATGTTGACCCAGACCTGGTTGATCAGCTCCTGGTCGGAGGTGAGCGTCACCTCCTGCAGATCGAGCTGCCAGCCGATGTCGCGGGCGCTCCAGGCGGGCTCCAGGCGGAGGATGACCTGCCGCAGCTGCTCATCCAGGGAGAAGGTGGACAGGTTGGCCGGCGTGGTCTGCTGCTCCAGCGCGGACAGGCGCAGGAGCGTCTCGGACAGGCGGGACAACCGGTCGGATTCCTGCGCGATGAGGTTGATGTATTCGGCCTTCTGCTCTTCGGTCAGCCCGGGCATCTGCAGCAGGCGCGCAAAGCCGCGGATGGATGCGATGGGGGTCTTGAATTCATGGGAGATGCTGCTGATAAAGTCCTTCTGCAGATAGGCGGTGGAGCCCAGCGCCTCGGTCATGTCGTTGAAGGAGCGCATCAATTCGCCGAATTCGCCGGGGTGATCATCGGGCAGACGCACGGTGAAGTCGCCCTCCTGCACCATTTCGTGGGCTCGGGTGAGCTCCTGCACGGGCTTTGACAGTCGGAAGGAGGCGAAGGTGGTCATCAGCACGAACACAGCCAGGAAGCTCAGCGATGCCGTGATGACGCGCACGAAGGCCACACCGAACAGAGACTGACGGTAGAGCGAGGAGATGCGCACGATGCCCTCCTCCATCAGCACATAGGTGACGGGGGAATCGGTCAGGTCATCCAGGACGGAAAAGACCTTGCGTTCCCTCAATGAGGAGAACAGGTCGCCCGGCAGATCGGGATCCTCCGGGTCGATGCACTCCACATGGGTGTCCTCCACGTCATCGACCATGCCCAGCATCGTATCGATGGGCAGATCGGTGCGGTCATCCAGCTGGAGCAGATACACGGCCAGTGCCTGCTGCCGGAGCTGCACCTCGCTCTGCACATTCACATGGGCGAAGGCATAGGCGAACAGCAGCGACACGATGGCGGCGAAGATGGCGCTGATATAGAGCGCAATCATCATCTTGCCACGGAAGGTATAGGGCTGAAAGTATCGCTTAAGCATCGTTCTTGACCGCCTTATAGCCAAGGCCGCGCACCGTCACCAGGGAAAAATCGGGGAAGATCTCGCATTTTTCGCGCAGGCGCTTGATGTGCACGTCCACCGTGCGCTCATCGCTGTCGGAATCCATGCCCCAGATCTCGTCCATCAGCTGGCGGCGGGTGAAGATCTGCATGGGGCTGGAGAGAAGCTTGAAGAGCAGGAAGAACTCCTTCTTGGGCAGCGTCAGCAGCGTGTCGCCCCGGCGGACGGTCAGGCTGTCGTAGTCCAGCACCGTTTCGCCGATGGTCAGCCGGTGGCTGGTCATGGCGCGGCTGCGGCGCAGGAGGGCCTGCACATGCAGGAGCAATTCATCCAGGTCAACGGGCTTGGTGAGATAATCATCCGCGCCTGCGGTGAAGCCGGTGCGCTTGTCCTCCAGGGAATCGCGTGCGGTCACCAGCATGATGGGCAGCAGGGGATAGGCGCTGCGCAGCTCGCTGGTCAGCTCCCAGCCGTCCATGACGGGCATCATCACGTCAGCGATGACCAGATCGGGCATGACCCGCTCAATGGCGGACAGCGCCTCCTCGCCATTGGCGCTGGGGATGGTCTGATAGCCGTTCATTCCCAGGAACGCGCACATCATCCGCTGCAGGGTCAGATCGTCTTCCACCACGAGGATCGTGAACATATATGACCAACTCCTTTTGTGTGTTTCCATTATAGCATATTTCGCCCAAACCGGCAAGGAAAGTCTACCGCCCGGCTGTGAACTGCAAATGAAGGGAAGCTGCACGGGGAGAAAAGGCTCCGACACAAAAAAGGTGCGGAACCTCCCTTTGACGGGCATTCCGCACCGGATATGTTAGTTGGCATCATTCGGGCGACTCTGCATCCCAGGCCTCGTAGGATTCATCCTCCAGCAGGGATTCAAAGCGCGCATCGGTCAGGCGGGTGAGGTCGGCCAGCATGGCTTCCGCATCCTTTTCCCGCACCAGCAGTGTGAAGCCCACCGCTGTGGTGAATTCGCTGCTGACCAGCTGCACGGGCATGGTCTTCAGCGCGTGCGTCACGCGATCCCACAGGGGGTAGGCGACTTCGCACAGATAGCGCTGGCTGGGCTCCATGGTGACGACCTGCGCAGCCTTGAGCGCAATGACTGTCCCCTGGGTGTAGGCGCGGACCAGACCGCCTGCGCCAAGCAGCACACCGCCGAAATAGCGCGTCACCACCACGCAGCAGTTGACGACGCCCTGGTTCTTGAGCACCTCCATCATGGGCAGACCGGCTGTACCGCCGGGTTCGCCATCATCGGAGTAGCGCATGATACCGGCGTTGCGGCCGATCACATAGGCGTAGCAGTTGTGGGTGGCGTCCTTGTGCTTCGTGCGGATCTTCTGCAGGAAGGCGAGTGCTTCCTCCTCGGTCTCGCAGGGGCAGGCATAGCCGATGAAGCGGCTCTTGTTGATGCTGACCTCATCGGCTGCCTCGTGCCTCAGCGTCTTATAGGGTGCGGCGCTCATTTGAGGATCAGGCGGCGGAAGCCCTTCTTGCCCTTCTGCAGCATCAGGCCGTCCTCGCCAAACTGCTCAGCGGACACGGTCGCGCCCATGTCGGTCACCTTCTCGTCCGCCACCAGCACCGCGCCGGCCTTGATCTGGTTGCGCGCGTCGCTCTGGCTCTTGCACAGGCCGGACTTCACCAGCATGGTGGTCACGCGGGCATCCTCAGCCAGGTCAGCCGCAGTCAGCTCGAAGGAGGGAACGTTGGCGCTGTTCATGCCGCCGCCGAAGAGGGAAGCCGCTGCGTCAGCCGCCTTCTGCGCCTCTTCTTCGCCATGCACCAGCTTCGTCACCTCGTAGGCGAGCACCTTCTTGGCCTCGTTGATGGCGCTGCCCTCCAGCGCGCCCAGGCGGCGCACCTCGTCCATGGGCAGGAAGGTCAGCAGGCCCAGGCACTTCTCCACGTCCTTGTCGTCCACATTGCGCCAGTACTGGTAGAAGTCGAAGGGAGAGGTCTTGTTGGGGTCGAGCCAGAGCGCGCCCTTCTCGGTCTTGCCCATCTTTTTGCCGTCATGGGTGAGCAGCAGCTGGAAGGTGCAGGCGAAGGCCTTCTCATTGTCCTTGCGGCGGACGAGATCCGCGCCGCCGAGCATGTTAGACCACTGATCGTTGCCGCCCATCTCCAGTCGGCAGCCGTAGCGGTGGAACAGCTCCAGGAAGTCGTAGGACTGCATGAGCATGTAGGTGAATTCCAGGAAGGACAGGCCGTTCTCGCTCTCCATGCGGGCGCGGTAGCAGTCAGCGCGCAGCATGGTGTTGACGGAGAACATGGAGCCGATGTCGCGCATGAACTCGATGAAGTTCAGGTTGCGCAGCCAGTCGCCATTGTTGACGATGATTGCCTTGCCCTCGGAGAAATCCAGGAAGCGGCTCATCTGCTTCTTGATGCATTCCACATTGTTGTCGATGGTCTCGACGGTCATCATCTTGCGCATGTCGGTCTTGCCGCTGGGGTCGCCGATCATCGCGGTGCCGCCGCCCATCAGGGCGATGGGCTTGTGGCCGGCCTTCTGCATGTGCGCCATGGCCATGATCGGGATGTAATGGCCGATGTGCAGGGAATCCGCCGTGGGGTCGAAGCCGACATAGAAGGTGGTGGGCTCCTCCAGCTGCTTGTACAGCTCGTCCTCAAAGGTGGTCTGCGCGATAAAGCCGCGCTCCTTCAAAACGTCAAGAATGTGCATGGGTGTATCCTCCTAAAATGTATTTTGATGATGGGGGATCAGGCCTGCGCCGCTGCGATGACCTCGCGGATGGCGCGCATGCCCTGGTGGATCTGTTCCACGGTGGAATTGGAAAAATTCAGGCGCAGGGTGTTCTCGTGTCCGCCGCCGGAAAAGAAATGCGTTCCGGGGACGTAGGCCACGCCGCGCTCGACGCAGGCCGGAAGCAGCTCCAGCGCGTTGAGGCCTGCGGGTAATTCGGCCCAGATGAACAAGCCGCCCTCGGGGTGGGTGTAGGTCGTCCCAGCAGGAAAGTCGGCCAGCTCGGCCAGCATGGCATCCAGCTGTGCCTTGTAGGAGGCACAAATGCTGCGGATGTGCTCAGGCAGCAGGTCCTGCCGCAGGAAGGCATCCACGATGGCCTGGGTCAGGTTGGACGTATGCACATCGGCGGATTGCTTGCCGATGGTGCATTTGCGCAGGATGCGCGGATCGCCTGCCATGTACCCGACGCGGAGGCCGGGGGAGATGATCTTCGAGAACGATCCGAGGAACACCACCCAGCCCTCCTTGTCGTAGGACTTGATGGACGGCAGGGGCGTCCCGGCATAGCGCAGGTCGCGGTAGGGATCATCCTCCGCCACCACCACGCCGTACTTGGCGGCTAATTCGGCGATGGGCTTGCGGCGGTCGGCGGCGAGGGTGCGTCCGGTGGGGTTCTGGAAGGTCGGGATGACATAGAGCATCTTTGGGTGATGCTCGCGCATGGCCGCTTCGAGCTTGTCCAGGATGAGACCGCCTTCATCGCTTTCCACAGGGACGAGGTTGGCCTGATACAGGCGCATGCACTGCATGTTCCCCAGGAAGGTCGGGTCTTCCACCAGAATCACGTCGCCGGGGTCGATGAGCGCTTTGCACAGCAGGTCCATGCCCTGGGTGGAACCGGTGGTGGGCAGCACGCCATCCACCGGACAGCCGAGCATCTGCTCCACATAGGGGTGCAGGCTCTCCAGCAGGGGCGGATAGCCCTCCGTGGCGCCATACTGGAGGATGGCTTTTCCATCCCGGTTCAGCACCTCCTTTGCAATCTGCGCGCAAGTTTCGTCCGGCAGGGCGGATCTTGCAGGGTTGCCCCCGGCAAAGGAGATCATGCCTGGCTTGGCGATGAGCTTGAAGATCTCGCGGATGGCGCTGCCGGATACCTGATCGAACCGCCTGGCGTATTGGATCTGATCGAGCTGCATGGCTGCGCGCCTCCTTTCATCAATATGGATTTGTCGGCTGATTTGGCTGAACATGCGGGAAAAAGAAAACACCTTCCCCGGACATGCAAGTCCAGGGAAGGTGATGAATGCATCACGGTACCACTTCCGTTCGGCTGAAAAGATCAGCCCTCAGCGAGGAACAGCCATTCCTCCCGCGCTGTAACCGGCGCACCGGACGAAACCTACTGACCGTGCTGGCGAAGGTGGAAGGAAAACTGTGCGGGCCACATGCGCAGTTGCTTGCTGCGTCCCCCGGAGTCCCCATAAGAGCCGCATTATGCGCTCCGTCTGAGTCCCCTTGGTTCCCTGCCTTAGTCCCCTTGAGATCGCCCCACGGCGTTCGATCCGTGGCTCGGAGCTGTACTTCACCTTATCGCGCGCAACGCTTCCTCACACCGACCGGAAGCTCTCTGAAGATGCATCAGCAGGCAGGCTACTCGTCTCCTCATTGCCCTGATGTGGGTATTATATGCGGTTTTGACGACGATGTCAAGGCAAAATTTCAAAAAGCAGGTCGGGATCGATTGCATCCGCAGTCGCGTTGTGATATGATGGGGAAGAGAAATCCTCCCATGATGTAAGGAGAAAGAACATGCATTTTTCGATGAAAAAGGGCCTTGCATGGACGCTGGCGCTGCTGCTGCCGTGCATGGCTGCGGCGGAATCGGCGGACGCCCCTGCGCAGGTGATCGTCTATTTCCAGGATGGCGCCCGTGTGCTGCTTCCGGCGGAGATCGCCAATGATCCGCAGCAGTTGGCGGCCTATTGCGATATGTATTTTCCCGGCCGCGCCTGTACGGTGGATCCCAATGCCAAACTGACCTATGATGCCGTCCTGTCTGCGGAAGGCGCTTCCGCCCTCTTCGGCGAGGGGAGCTTCGTGGTGGGCGCCGGCGTGGTGACGCTCGGATTGAATACCTCCGTGGTGACGATCGACGGCGTGAATCATGCCGTTCCCACGTCCGCGCTGACCTTCGATCCTTCAGTGGATGCCAGGCACCGCATCGCCGTGGTGTATGCGCCCCGTTCAGGGGAAGCATCCCTGCGCGAAACGGCCTCTGGCAGCGCGGAGAAGATCGAGACCTGCAAAACGGGCCGCATCGTGGCCGTGCTGGAATACGAAGGCGGCACCTATACGCGCATCCGCTATGACGGCACGGAGGGCTATATCCGCACGGACTGCCTGCTCTTCCATGACGGCGCGGAGGCCGTGATGGGGACGGGCACGCTGCATATCAAGGGCGCCACGGACGGCAAGGGCAATGTCACCGCCTATGCGGAAGGCTCCTCTTCCAGGGCGAAGGTCGCCGCATGGCCCAGTGGCACCGCCGTGCAGGTCTTTGACCTGGAGGACGGCTGGTACTGCGTGGAAAACGACGGCTGGGTGGGCTATGTGCCTGCGACCTCGCTGGAGCTTGACGGGCAATAAGGCGGATTTATGCCGGAAAACGCCGAAAAAATGTGCATCCGGCACGGAATCCTCAAAAAAGCCTTGCTAAAATGCGCAAAATCCTGTATACTACATAATGACCCCAACTATGGGTATCTTTGACGTGGGATCAACGCTATGATATCCGTGAGGGCCTGCTTCCGCACAGGAGGCAGGGCGCAAGGAGGTAGACGAAGCCATGGATTGCAAGATCAAAAATGACATCGGCACGATCTTCATCACAGAAGATGTGATGCTCAAGGTCGTGGGTTATGCGGCGCTGGAATGCTACGGTATTGTCGCGATGTCCTCCAAGCGGGCCAAGGACGGCATTGTCGAGTGGCTCGGCAGAGAGAACCTTTCCAAGGGTGTGCAGATCCGCAGCGTCGGCGATATGCTGGATGTGGATCTGTTCATCGTGGTGGAATACGGCATCTCCATTGCGGAGGTGTGCAAAACCATCGTCGATCAGGTGCGCTACAAGCTGGAAAGCATGACCGGTGTGAAGGTGCGCAAGGTGAACATCTCGGTGGAGGGCATCCGCGTCTGATACCGAAAGAGTGAAGCTGTGCACGGATCAACCGGACACAGGCCGAATGGAGGAACGACCTTTGATACAGCATAAAGTGATTGATGGCCTGCTGCTGCGCGACATGCTCATCGCCGGCGCGAATCTGCTGGAGCAGAATCGTGAAGCAGTGGATGCCCTGAATGTTTTCCCCGTGCCGGATGGCGACACGGGCACCAATATGAGCCTGACGATGCAGAGCGCCGTGCGGGAGATCAACGCCCAGGAGTATCTCCGGGCGGATGAGGCCGCTGCGGCGATCTCCAAGGGCGCGCTCAAGGGTGCGCGCGGCAATTCGGGTGTGATCACGTCCCAGCTGCTGCGCGGCTTTGCCACGGCCCTCAAGGGCGTGGAGAAGATTACCCCCGTGCAGTTCGCCAAGGCGCTCAAGGCCGGCTCTGATAAGGCGTACAAGGCCGTGATGAAGCCCAAGGAAGGCACCATCCTGACCGTCGCCCGCGTCATCGCCGAGGATGCGATCAAGTTCACTGAGAAGAATCCGGATGATTACGACGGACTGATGAATGTCATTCTGACCAGCGGTGAGGCCATCCTGCGCAAAACGCCGGATATGCTGCCCCCGCTGAAGGCGGCCGGCGTGGTGGACTCCGGCGGACGTGGTCTGCTGCTGATCTACACCGGCTATGCGGCCTGCATGCGCGGCGAGGAGATCGCCGATCCTGCGGCCCTGCTGGAGGGTGACACCAATGTTGTCGAGGAGGATATCCATGACCTCTCCGGCGAGATCCGCAATGCCTATTGCACCTCCTTCACCATCGTGAATTTCCGTGAGGACTGCACCGAGGGCGACGTGGATTCCTTCCGCCGCCGCCTCAACCGCATCGGCGATTGCGTGCAGGTCACGGGCGATATGACCGCCACCAAGGTGCATGTCCACACCAACAACCCCGGCAATGCCATCGAATACGGCATCGAGCTGGGCGAGCTGATCGACCTCAAAATCGACAACATGCTGGACATGAAGCGCAAGCTGGCGGGTGAGCCTGCCCCCGCTGCCATCGAGGCTGCGCCTGCGGAGCCCGCGAAGGACTTTGGCATGGTCGCTGTGTCCCTGGGCGAAGGCTTCTCCAACATCTTCCGTGATTTGACCGTCGATCACATCGTCGAGGGCGGCCAGACCATGAATCCCTCCGTGGATGATATCCTGTCCGCCATCAATGCGGTCAACGCCAAGTGCGTGTTCGTCTTCCCCAACAACGGCAACGTGATTTTCGCGGCCAATCAGGCGGCGGAGCTGGCCGAGAAGG